>NZ_JBICLK010000068.1:0-1684 GCF_043105275.1 Pseudomonas sp. TYF_14 | reverse complement strand
TCTTCGTTCTCGTGTACCTCCCAGCCCACAGTCTTGCGGCTGTAGATGTCTTCGATCAGGTACAGGTAGTAGTATTTTCCACGCACCGAAGACGGCAAGTATGTGATGTCCCACGACCACACCCGGTTAGGTGCGCAGGCAGCATGCGTTGTCGGCTCGGCATGACGCCCAGGGCGTTGAGCACGCCCTCGGCGTTCTTGCTGTCCAGCAGCCCGAAGCACCCGGTAAAAGGTCGACTCCGAGCCTATATAGAGCTGCTTATCGGCCAGCCTCGGCACGATCTGGCTAGGTGGCAAGTGAGCATATTCAGCGCTGTTGCACAGGTTGAGAATCGCTTGTCGCTCGTGCTCGCTCAGCGCGTTCGGTGGGGTTGCGCGAACTGTAGTTGTGCGTGCATCCGCCGCCACTTCTTCCGTTTGAGTCCAGCGCTGCAACGTTCTAAGCGTCAAGCCAACTTCCTGACATGCCGTCAATTTCCGAGCTCCGGAATTAATCGCCTCAGTCAGCCAAGCCACCAGCAGTTGCCGTTCCGGCAGAGCAGTCAATTGTCCTCGTCGTCTACTCCCCAGTAGTCGTTGAGCTTTTTTCGCAGCACCAATAACGCGGCTGTTTCAGCCAACGCCTTATCCTTGCGGCGCAGTTCGCGCTCAAGCTGTTTGATGCGTTTCTGATCCTGACGGGCCTGCTCCCGATCAACCTTAGGCTGGGCTTTTGGAGGGGCCATCCCACTCAGGAACGCTTGCCGCCAAGCAGCAAGCTGCTCGGGATACAAGCCTTTGCGACGGCAGTATTCACCCACCTCGATCTCGGACAAGCTGGCGCATTCGGCTACAGCTGCAAATTTCATTTCTGCCGACCAACTCTCGGTCGGGTGTTTGGGATCGGTCACCACCACACATCCTTCGGCATTGGCTCGTTTGCGCCAGGTATACAGCGACATTTCAGTAACGCCCTCGCGCCTAGCGACTTCGGCCATCGTCAGGTTGAGTGGAGGACCCAGCATCTTGAGCAGTTCGGCTTTGCGCTCAGAGGAATAGTACGGCACAACGGCTCTCTTTCCGCCCCCGGGGTCTGGTTTCAGGTAAATCTGGCGAGGCGACAACTATCCTGACACCGGGGGGGCGCTTGAGGATGCTTCCTTGCCTCTACCCGACCTGTTGCGCGAGTTGCTCGATGAGTTGCTGATGGACTGGTTGTCTCTAGGTGAACGCATAACGGCGCTGAGCCGCCGGCTCGAAGCGACTGCCCAAGAGGATAAAGTCGCTCAGCGACTAATCACCATTCGCGGCGTCGGCCCTATCATTGCCACGGCAATCGTGGCGAAACAGACCGACCTCAGCCGCTTCGCCAGTGGCCGAATGTATTTCGCCTTCTTCGGTATCGTGCCCGATCAGCACAGCAGCGGAAACAAAATCAGATTGGGCAAGATGAGCAAGCGCGGTGACGGCTACATACGCAGCCTGATGATCCAGGGCGCGCATGCCGTCTTGAGCCAGCTAAGGCCTGATTCCGATCAGCCAGATGATCGCCGCCTCTTGCGCTGGCTATCCCGCCTTGGGCGCAAGGAGGCGGCGATCAGGCTGGCTAATCGAAATCTGCGGATTATCTGGGCCCTGTTACAGAGCGATCAGGTTTACCAACGCAAACCGAACGAAAAACCGGAGGCGGCTATGAGCCTCTGACC
>NZ_JBICLK010000067.1:0-33891 GCF_043105275.1 Pseudomonas sp. TYF_14 | reverse complement strand
AAGAGGCCGGGCAAGGCAATCAACCTCCTGAATACCTCTCCAAACCCCCGCCCCAGCCCCTGTCCATCAGCCATGTTGCTTTTTGTCGCAGTCTTTTCCGCGCCTATTGCGCCCATCATCTTCAAATGCGCAGCGTTAACGGCTAGTCTCGCAAACATCCATACCGCCGTTGTCTTCCAACCAGAACGAGCCGGCCATGACAGATCTGTCCCGTACCCATGGATTCGCAAGTCAGGCCCTTGGCCTGCGGGACGGGCGTTTCTTCCGGCCACCGCTGCCAGACGGCCATGTGCCGCGCCTGCGGTTGTGCCAGCGGCTGGAAGCCGGTTTGGGCGGGCGGCTGCTGCTGGTCAATGCCCCGGCGGGTTTCGGCAAAAGCTCCCTGGCCATCGAGTTTTGCGAAACACTGCCCGAGCACTGGCGCAGCCTGTGGCTTGGCCTGAGCCAGCGGGACGCTGACCCTGGCCGCTTCCTTGAGCGCTTGCTTGAAGGCCTGCAGCAATACTGCCCGGCACTGGGCGGCCAGGCCATGGGCCTGCTGAAAATGCGCCAGCGCCACCAGCCGTTTGCCTTTGAAGAGTGGCTTGACGGCCTGCTCGACGAGCTGGCGCTGTACCTGCAGGCTGATACGCCGCTGCTGCTGGTGCTGGACGACTATCACCTGGCCCAGGGGCCGGTGCTCGACCGTTGCCTGCAGTTCTTCCTCAATCACCTGCCCCCCGGCCTGGTGTTGCTGGTGACCAGCCGCCAGCGGCCAGACTGGCACCTGGCGCGCCTGCGCCTGTCCCGGCAGTTGGTCGAGCTTAACGAACAGGACCTGCGCCTCACCGCGGATGAGTCGCTGGCGGTGATCGGTCGCCAGCCTACCGGCCTGCGCGGCCAGGCACTGGACAACCTGATCCAGCGCAGCGACGGCTGGGTGGCCGGGTTGCGTTTCTGGCAGTTGGCGGCCAGCGACAGCGCTGACGAGCAAGCCTTGCCCCAGGCGCTGCATGGTGGCGAGGGCCTGATCCGCGACTACCTGCTTGAAGAAGTCATCGACAGGCTACCTGCGGACGTGCAGGCCTTCCTGGACGAAACCGCCTGCCAGGAGCGTTTCTGCGCTCCGCTTTGCGATGCGATGCGTGGCCGCCACGACAGCGCCGCCGTCCTGAGCTTCCTGCAGGCGCATCAGGTGTTCCTTGTGCCGCTGGACGAGCATGGCCACTGGTTCCGCTATCACCATTTGTTCTCCGACCTGCTGCGCAGCCGCCAGGCGAGCGAATCGCAGGTCGCTCTGCATTTGCGGGCCTGCCGCTGGTTTGAAGCTCAAGACCTGCTGGACGAGGCGGTGGAGCAGGCTTTGCGTGCCGGCCACCTCGATGTTGCCGCCGACCTGGTGCAAAGTCTGTCCGAGGAGCAACTGCTGGCCGAGCAGAATGTCGGCATGTTGCTGCGCTGGAAGATGGACCTGCCCGACAGTCTGTTGATCAGCACGCCGCGGCTGATCGTGCTGTACAGCTGGGCGTTGGGGCTGGCTTGCCAGCTGGATGCTGCCGAGGAACTGGCTGGCTACCTCAGTCGCTTTCTGCCCGCGCCTTCGGCGACTGCGCAAAAGTCGATGCTGGCCCAATGGCTGGCACTCAGTGGGGTCATAGCCCGTGGCCGTGGCGACCGCGAGCGCACCCTGGCCTATTGCGGCGAAGCGCTGCAGAGCCTGCCGAGCAAGCGCTATGGCCAGCGGCTGGTGTGTTTGTCGACGCTGTCCAACCTGGCCATTGCCGATGGTGACTTCTGGCGGGCCCGAGGCTGGAACCGCGAGGCCCTGGAGCTGGCCCAGCGGGTCGGTAACCCCTTGTTCGAGGCGCTGGCGCATTACGATCGGGCGCGGGTGCTGCATGCCCGTGGCGAAGTGCTGCGTGCGCTGGACGAAGTGCGCCAAGGGCTGCAACGTCTGCAAGGGCTTTCGGCGCAGCGGCTGTATGCCGTGCGTGCGCGACTGACGCTTTACGAAGGTTACTTGCTGGTCTCGCGTCTGCAGCCGGCTCAGGGCCGCGCGCGTTTGCGCGCGGGGCTGGGCGAGGCGCGAGCGTGCCGGGACATCAGTGTGCTCATTGGTCATTGCGTGATTGCCACGCTCGATGGCCGGGAAGGTCACTTTGCGGAGGCCTTTGCCGAACTGGCCGAGGCCGAACGCTTGATGCACATCTGGGATGTGCCCCCGGTCTACTACCTGGCCATGATTACCCTGGTCAAATGCGAACTGTGGCTGGCCCAGGGGCGTACGGACCTCGCGGAGTCCTGGCTGCAGCGCCTGGGCCAGACCTATGGCGGCGAGCAGCCGGCGGCGGCACCGGAGTTCCATCCGCTGCTGCCGTTGCACATTGCGTTGCAGCAGGCAGCGCTCGATCGCATCCAGTTGCGTAGCGACGATGCCGTGCAACGCCTGGCATGCCTGGTAAAGCGCGGCCAGGCCAGTGGCGGCATGATGCTTACCGTCAGCGCCCTGAGCCAATGGCTTGCCCTGCTGCTGGACGAAGGCAAGGAAGGGCAGGCCGCGCAGTTGCTGCCAAGCTTGCTGGAAGCGGCGCATGGCGGTGTGATGCAGCCGATGCAGCCACTGCTGGAAAAACACCCGCAATGGCTTCAGGAACAACTGCAGGCAGGTGCCGCTTGCCCGGTTCAGGCGGAACTGCTCAAGCACCTGCCGCCAGTGCCAATCGCCAGTACGGGCAACGGCGAAGCGCTGAGTGGCCGCGAAATGGCTGTGCTCGAACTGATTGCCCAAGGCTGTTCCAATCAGCAGATCAGCGAGCGGCTGTTCATTTCCCTGCACACGGTGAAGACCCACGCCAGCCACATCAACAGCAAGTTGGGCGTGGAGCGGCGCACCCAGGCGGTGGCCAAGGCCAAATCCCTGGGGTTGCTGGCGTGATACTGGCCCTGTAGGTCATTGCTCGTTAAAGTGATGGCCTGACGCCATATTATCTGGCCGACAATGCTCTACCCTCATCTTTCCCGACCAGCTGCCGATACAGCTATCGGTGGCATCGCCTCGCGCGATTTTTCAATCATTCCAAGGCAGGTCGTGTTGATGCTGCAGTACGGGCAAAAGAGCTTTCTGATCGTCGACGACTTTACCGACTTTCGTACGTCGACCCGTTCCATGTTGCGCGAGTTGGGCGTGCGCGACGTGGACACCGCTGACAGCGGCGAGCAGGCGCTGCGCATGTGCGCGCAGAAGCGCTATGACTTCATCCTGCAGGACTTCCATCTGGGTGATGGCAAGAAGAACGGGCAGCAGGTGCTTGAAGACCTGATCATCGACAAGCACATCAGCCATGAGTGCGTGTTCATCATGGTCACTGCCGAGAGCAGTCAGGCGATTGTTCTCAGCGCCATCGAGCACGAGCCCGATGCCTACCTGACCAAACCGTTCAACCGGGTTGGCCTGGCCCAGCGTGTCGAGAAACTGTTCCAGCGCAAGACGTTGCTGAAGCCGATCCTGCAGGCGCTGGACCGCAACCGTCCGGCCGAAGTACTGGCGGCCTGCGCCGAGCTGTGCAAGAAGGATCCGCGCCTGGCGCCCTTGTGCTTGCGCTACCGGGCCGATGCCCTGCGCAACCTCAACCGTTTCGAGGAACTGGAAAAATTCCTCAAGGCCATCCTGGCCAGCCGTCCTCAGCCATGGGTATACGCCGCGTTGGGCGCACTGATGCACAAGCGTGGTCAGAATGCCCAGGCGCAGGGTGTTTACGAGCAGGCGCTCAAGGCGTTCCCGATCATGCCAGGCCTTTACGATGGCATGGCCGAGGTGCTGGTGGCTCAGGGGGATACCCGGCGCGCGCAGAACCTGCTTGAAGAAGCCGTGCGCCTGTCGCCTTTGTCGGTGCGTCGGCAGTCGACGCTGGGCAAGCTGGCGCTGGAGAACGAAGACTTCGAGAGCGCATCGAAGGCGTTCCGTCATGCAGTGAACCAGGGGCAGAGTTCGCGCTACAAGGATGCCGAAAACAACCTTGGCCTGGTGCAGGCGTTGATGAGCAAGAATGCAGGCTTCGGCCTGGACGCCCGTACCCGGGTCGAGATCAACACCACGCTCAGCGAAGTGGCCAAGGAAAACCCCGAGGACCAAGGCCTGCAGGTGCGTGCGCGGATGATGAAGGCTGCCAGCCTGCAGCAGGCCGGCGACCCGGAAACGGCCGGCAAGTTGACAGAACAGGCGATTCAGCGTCTGGACAAGATGAACCAGTTCTTCTCTGTCGATTCGGCCCTGACTGTCGCTGCGCAATTGCAGGCGATGGGGCAGGAAGTCGCCGCCATCGGCGTGCTGAAGAACTGTGTGGAAAGTTATGGCGATGACCCCAAGGTCATGGAGAAAGTGGGCAAGCTGACGGATGACCCCAGCGTGCTCAACGCCATTACCGAAGCGGTCACCCTCAACCGGCAGGGTGTGCGCAGTTACCAGGGAGGGCAGCTTGGCGAGGCGTTGCAACTGTTCCGAAAGGCATTGGGTTTACAGCCGAAGAATATCAGCATCGCCCTCAACACCGCCCAGGCGCTGCTGCGCATCGGTGGTGACAACCCTCAGCCTGCGATCATGCAGGAGTGCCGCGACGCCTTGACCAGCGTGGCCGGGATCCCTGCCAGCGACAATCGCTATGACCGTTACCGCAAACTGCACATCCGAGTGTTCGGCGCATGAATCAAGACAATCAGGGGCTGGATTTTTCCACGGTGATCGCCTCCACCGTGCACGACCTCAAAAGTTCGTTGTCGGCGCTGATCCAGTCCCACAGCCAGTGGGTGGAGCGGTTGCCCGAGGAACTGCGCGGCGGTGCCGAACAGGGGATCATGGAGCATGAGTTTCGTCACCTCAACGGCATGCTGGTGCAGTTGCTGGGCTTGTACAAACTGGGTGTGAACCAGTTGCCGGTATGCCCGGACTACCATGAGCTGGATGATTTCATCGAAGCTCAGCTGGCGGCGCACGAGGAAGTACTCAAGCACAACGACATTCTCGCCACTTGGCGCATCGACACCGACAACCCGCTGGGTTTCTTCGACCGCGAACTGGTGGCCTCGGTGATCGCCAACGTCATCACCAACGCCACCCGCTTTGCCGGGCACGCCTTGCTGATCACCATCGAAGAGGCCGACAACCAGTTGGCCATTTGCGTCAACGATGACGGCCCGGGTTATCCAAAGCACATGCTCGAGCGCCAGGAGGATTACATCCAGGGCATCGACTCGACCAGCGGCAGTACCGGCCTTGGGTTGTATTTTGCGGCGCGGATCGCAGCATTGCATGAAAGCGGCGGGGTGCGCGGGCGGATCGAGATTTCCAACGGCGGGGCGCTTGGGGGCGGGTTGTTCAGGTTGTTTTTGCCTTGAGGCATTGGGTGCCTGGGCGATCGAGCACCGCCCGCGCGGCGCATCGCGAGCAAGCTCGCTCCTACATCTGTTTCGGGCCAGTATTGCCTGCACCCTCGCGCGCGACCGCCTTGTTTGTTCCACGCAATATCGAGGTGGGCACCAAGGTGGCGCGCACCTCCGCCTCAGGAATAACTGGCCCGAAACAAATGTAGGAGCGAGCTTGCTCGCGATGCGCCGCGCGGGCGGCGCTCGGTCTCGCAGGCGCCACTTCGCTCAAGGCATGAACCTCGTGCACCCACCCCATTTTCCTGTCAGGCTCCCAGCAGAACCCAGCAGAACCCAGCTTCACCTGCGAGAACACCATGACCCAAGCCCCGCCTGCTCTCATCCGCGAAACCTTCCCCGTCGGCCCCTTGCAGTGCAACTGCACGCTGATCGGCGACCCCCTGACCAAGAAAGCCATGGTCGTCGACCCGGGTGGTGATGTGGACAAGATCCTTGCCCGCCTGCAGGTCCACGGCCTGACGCTGGTGAGCATCATCCACACCCATGCGCACTTCGACCACTTCCTCGCCTCAGGCAAGCTCAAGGAGCTGACGGGTGCCACGCTGCACCTGCACAAGGACGACCAGATGCTGTGGGACAACCTTGAGATGCAGTGCCAGATGTTCGGCGTACCTTACACCCCGGTACCGGCACCGGACCGCTGGCTGGGCGATGACGAAGAACTGGCCTGCGGCTGCGGTGTGGCGTTGCATACGCCAGGCCATACCCCGGGCTCGATGAGCTTCTGGTTCGCCGACGCCAAGTTGTTGATTGCCGGTGACACCCTGTTCCGCCGGGGTATTGGCCGCACCGATTTGTGGGGTGGCGACCAGCGGGCAATCGTGCGTTCCATCAAGGAGCGGCTGTACCGGTTGGACGAAGAGGCCGTCGTGGTGACCGGCCACGGGCCCGACACCCGTCTGGGCGACGAGATGCGTGAAAACCCATTCGTGCGTGCCTGATGGCACATGAAGGCACTTTCATGGAATTTTTCGTTGCCGATGCGTTCCAAGGCTGGCATAGAACCCCTTGGGATCTGCCGCATTTATGAATTTCAGTAGGAGCTTGTCCATGTTCACCATGCGTCGTCTGATTATCGTCGCAACCGCCGCTGCACTGATGACCGGCTGCGCCGGCCAGAACCCTTACGACAACCAGGGTCAGGCGCAGGGCTCCACAGGGATGAGCAAGACTGCCAAGTACGGCGGTTTGGGCGCGCTGGCCGGTGCCATCGCGGGTGCCGCCATCGACCACAACAACCGTGGCAAGGGGGCCCTGATCGGTGCCGCAGCAGTGGGTGCTGCCGCTGCAGGTTACGGCTATTACGCCGACAAGCAGGAAGCCGAGCTGCGCGCACAGATGGCCAACACGGGTGTGGAAGTGCAGCGTCAGGGTGACCAGATCAAGCTGATCATGCCGGGCAACATCACCTTCGCCACCGACTCGGCCAACATCGCCCCAAGCTTCTACTCGCCACTGAACAACCTGGCTGGCTCGTTCAAGCAGTTCAACCAGAACACCATCGAAGTGGTCGGCTTCACCGACAGCACGGGCAGCCGCCAGCACAACATGGACCTGTCCCAGCGCCGTGCGCAGGCGGTCAGCACCTACCTGACTTCGCAGGGTGTGGATGCCTCGCGTATCTCTGTACGTGGCATGGGCCCGGACCAGCCGATCGCCAGCAACGCTGACGCCAATGGTCGTGCGCAGAACCGCCGTGTGGAAGTGAACCTGAAGCCGATTCCGGGTCAGCAGTATGAGCAGCAAGGTCAGGTTCAGCAGTATCCCTGATTGACCTTAAGGGCCGCTTTGCGGCTCTGTGGGGGCGGGCAGTCCCGCTCCCACAAGGCTTGCAAAGAAGCCTCTGCTTTTAGCGCGCCACGCTGGCCTGAATCGCCGTCAGGGCTATGGTATGCACGATATCGTCAACCTGCGCCCCTCGCGGCAAGTCGTTCACCGGCTTGCGCAAACCCTGCAGCATCGGCCCCAGGCTGACCCCGTCGGCACTGCGCTGTACCGCCTTGTGCGTGGTATTGCCGGTATTCAGGTCGGGGAACACGAACACCGTGGCGCGCCCGGCCACCGGGCTAGCCGGCGCCAGCTCTCGGGCGATCGCCGGGTTGGCCGCTGCGTCATACTGCAACGGCCCATCGATCAGTAGCTCCTGCGCCGCGTCCTGTGCCAGGCGTGTCGCTTCGCGCACTTTCTCGACCTCTTCATCGCTGGCCGAATCGCTTGAATAGCTGATCATCGCCACCCGTGGCGCGATGCCGAAGGCCTGCGCCGAGGCGGCACTCTGTTGGGCAATCTCCGCCAGCTCGGCAGCGCTTGGGTGCGGGTTCATCACGCAGTCGCCGTACACCAGCACCTGCTCGGGGAACAGCATGAAGAACACCGACGAGACCAGGCTCGAGCCGGGTGCGGTCTTGATCAGCTGCAGGGCCGGGCGGATGGTGTTGGCCGTGGAGTGCACCAGGCCAGAGACCAGGCCGTCCACTTCGTCCAGGGCCAGCATCATGGTGCCGATCACCACCGGGTCTTCCAGCTGCTGCTCGGCCATCGGTGCGTTGAGGTTCTTGCTTTTGCGCAGCTCGACCATGGGTTCCACGTAGCGCCCGCGAATCAGTTCGGGGTCGAGAATCTCCAGCCCTGGCGGCAACGTGATGCCTTGGGCGCGGGCCACGGCGTCAACATCTTCGGGTTTGGCCAGCAGCACACAGCGGGCGATGCCGCGGGCCTGGCAGATGGCTGCGGCCTGCACCAACAGTGGCTCGGCGCCTTCTGGCAGGACGATGCGCTTGTTGGCCTGCTGCGCACGTTGGATCAGCTGGTAGCGGAACACTGCCGGTGACAGGCGCAGTTCGCGCGGCGTGCCGCAGCGCTGGTGCAGCCAGGCCGCGTCGAGGTGGCTGGCGACGAAGTCGGTAATGAACTCGGCACGCTCGCGGTCGTCCACCGGGATTTCGCGGTTCAGCGAGTTGAGCTGGTTGGCGGTGTCGTACGAGCCGGTGCTGACCGAAAGGATCGGCAGGCCGGCCTGCAGGGCACCGCGGCACAGGCCAAGGATACGCACGTCAGGCTTGCTGTCGCTGGTCAGCAGCAAGCCGGCCAGGGGGACGCCATTGATCGCTGCCAGGCTGACAGCGAGGATGATGTCGTCGCGGTCGCCCGGGGTTACCACCAGGGTGCCCGAGGTCAGTAGCGGGACCGTGTTGGCCACCGTGCGTGCACAGATGATGATCTTGCTCATGCGCCGCTGCTCGTAATCGCCGGCATTGAGCACCTGGGCGCCGAGCAGCTCGGCCACATCGCGGGTCCGCGGTGCGTTCAGCTCGGGCTGGTAGGGGATGCAGCCAAGCAGGCGGAAGTCATTACCGCGCAGCAATGGCGAGTGCTCGCGCAGGCGGGTGGCGAAGTCCGCCATGCTCTCGTCGGTACGCACCTTGTTGAGGATCACCCCCAGCACTTTCGGGTCGCGTGGGCCGCCAAACAGTTGGGCCTGCAGTTCGACCCGGCCAGACAGCTCGCTGAGCACTTCGTTTTCCGGGGCCGATACCAGGATTACCTCGGCATCCAGGCTCTTGGCCAGGTGCAGGTTGACCCGCGCTGCGTAGCTGGCGTGGCGCGTGGGCACCATTCCCTCGACCACAACCACGTCATTGCCGACGCAGGCTTGCTGGTAGAGGCGGATGATTTCTTCAAGCAGCTCGTCCAGTTGGCCATCGCCGAGCATGCGCTCGACGTGGGCCAGGCTCAGTGGGACCGGTGGCTTGATGCCGTGAGTGCGGGCGACCAGTTCGGTGGAGCGCTCGGGGCCGGTGTCACCCGGGTGGGGCTGGGCGATAGGCTTGAAGAAGCCGACCTTCAGGCCGGCACGCTCCAAGGTGCGCACCAGGCCCAGGCTGATCGAAGTCAGGCCGACACCAAAGTCGGTCGGCGCAATGAAAAATGTCTGCATGCGTGCTTCTCGAAATAAGCGGTGCAAGAAATTAGCGGTCAAGGGTAGCGCTATCGGCCCCTTGTGCGCACCAGCCGCAAGCGAAAGGCTGGCCGATGTGTTGCGCACGTTGTGCCGGGTCGAGC
Source organism: Pseudomonas sp. TYF_14 (assembly GCF_043105275.1). NCBI lineage: Bacteria > Pseudomonadati > Pseudomonadota > Gammaproteobacteria > Pseudomonadales > Pseudomonadaceae > Pseudomonas > Pseudomonas sp. TYF_14. The sequence goes on along the minus strand of NZ_JBICLK010000067.1, from coordinate 24,411 downwards.
ACCCAGGGGCGTGCCTGCCACGGCGGCTGGTGGCGCAGGTGCTGGGTATGGCCGCACGAAAGTTCCGCCACCCAGTGGCCTTCTTCGTCCTGATGAAAGCCGTTGATCCGACTGATGGGCCGTTGCTCGTCTGCACCACGTTCGCAATCGGACGATGGCAAGGTTACACTTGTCCGCTCTACATTCTTTTGCAAAAGGTCTTGCCCCATGCTGATCGCCGCCAACAAGGCTGTCTCCATCGACTATACCCTGACCAACGACGCCGGGGAGACCATCGACAGCTCCGCCGGTGGCGCGCCGCTGGTTTACCTGCACGGTGCCGGCAACATCATCCCGGGCCTGGAAAAAGCCCTGGAAGGCAAGCAGGCTGGTGACGAACTGAACGTTTCCATTGAACCTGAAGAGGCCTACGGCGAGTACCTGGCCGAACTCGTCAGCACCCTGAACCGTAGCCTGTTCGAAGGTGTCGACGAGCTGGAAGTGGGCATGCAGTTCCACGCTTCGGCGCCGGACGGCCAGATGCAGATCGTCACCATCCGCGACATCGACGGCGACGACGTCACCGTTGATGGCAACCACCCACTGGCCGGTCAGCGCCTGACCTTCCAGGTCAAGGTTGTGAACGTGCGTGACGCCAGCGACGAAGAAATCGCTCACCGTCACATCCACGGTGAAGGTGGCCATCACCACTGATTTTCTGCGCTAAGCTCAGAAAGTCGCCAGGCGCTCGGGCAAGCCGATTTGCCTTCCTACGGGAGGTGAACGGTTTGGACGAGCGCCTTTTTAGTGGGCGGAATTCGCCTGCACGGCAACCGGGAACCTGAGAGGGGATTTCATCATGAGTGCATTTCACGACCTGAAACTGGAAGCGCTGAACGGCGGAGAGCTGCCCCTCGCACCCTTCAAGGGCCAAGTGGTGCTGGTGGTCAACGTTGCCTCCAAATGTGGCCTGACGCCGCAATACAAGGCCCTGGAAAACCTCTACCAGATCTACAAGGACAAGGGCTTCAATGTGCTTGGCCTGCCGTGCAACCAGTTTGCCGGGCAGGAACCGGGTAGCGAAAAGGAAATCCAGGACTTCTGCAGCCTCAACTACGGGGTCAGTTTCCCGCTGGGGAGCAAGCTGGAGGTCAACGGGCCGCAGCGCCATTCGTTGTACCGCCTGCTGGCAGGGGAGGGGGCCGAGTTCCCCGGTGACATTACCTGGAATTTCGAGAAGTTTCTGGTGGGCAAGGATGGCCGGGTGCTGGCGCGTTTCTCGCCGCGCACGGCGCCGGATGACCCAGCGGTGGTGCAGGCCATCGAGAAAGCCCTGGCCTGAAGAGTGCCTGACGTGATGTTTTGGCACCTGTGAGATCGAGTGCCGCGCGGGCGGCGCTGGATCTCACAGGCGCTGCAAACATTGCGCAGAACGCCCAGCCGTAGCACCAGGTTGCCGGCATGCGCTGTTCAGATACCCCTCGAACTGTTCGACAATCGCCGGCCAGCCCTGGCGGCTGGCATGCTGTCGCGCATTCAGGCGCACCCTGCGCAAGGTCTCCACTTCTTCCAGCAACCAGCACGCTGCATCGACAAACGCCGCCTGGTCCCCCGGCATCGCCAGCGCGCCACTGTGGCCATGGCGAATATGCTGCGCGGCGGCCGCCTCGTCATAAGCAACTACCGCCAACCCTGAGGCCATGGCTTCGAGCACCACATTGCCGAAGGTCTCGGTCAGGCTCGGGAACAGGAACAGGTCGCCGCTGGCATAGTGCTCGGCCAGTCGTTCACCGCGCTGGGCGCCGCAAAACACGGCGTCCGGTATCTCTTGTTCGAGCTTGGTGCGCTGAGGCCCGTCGCCGACCATGATCAGGCGCAGGCGCTTTTGTGGATACGTCTTGCGTAATGCCTCGAAGCAAGGCCGTAGCAAGCCAAGGTTCTTTTCCGCCGCCAGCCGCCCGACATGCAGTACGGCGATGTCCTCCGGGCCTAGCCCCCAGCTTTCGCGCAGGGCCTGGCTGCGCCGGGCCGGATTGAACAGGCAGGCATCGACCCCTCGGGCCAGCAACTCCAGGCGTTCGAAACCGCGACGCTCCAGCTCCAGGCGCTGGCTGGCACTCGGCACCAAGGTGATTGCCGTGCGCCGATGGAACCAGCGCAAGTAGTGAGTGAGCAGGCGCGCCAGCAGGCCCAGGCCGTACTGGCCGGAATACTGCGGGAAGTTGGTGTGAAAGCCACTGACCACCGCCACCCCCAGGCGTCGGGCCGCGCGTAGAGCGCTGAGCCCCAGCGGCCCCTCGGTGGCGATGTACAGTACATCCGGGCGCTGCCGGCGCCAGCGGCGCAACAGCTTGTGCATCGACACCTCGCCCCACTGCAAACCCGGGTAGCCCGGCAGCGCCCAGCCACGGCACAGCATCAGCTGCGGATCGTTGTGCACGTGCCCTTCGCCGGCCTGGCGCGGGCGCACCACCTCGACCTCATGGCCGCGTTGGCGCAACCCATCACTGAGGCGGCCAAGGGTGTTGGCCACGCCATTGATCTCGGGTGGGAAGGTTTCGCTGACCAGGGTAATACGTAGGGCGGGTGTATTCATGACAAAAAGTTTCCGCCTGCCGGGTTGCGCTAATGTGACCGCCTTGTGACGTAAAGATGACGCCTGACTGCCGGCATTTTTGCCTTTATGAATATTTCCTCGCACAGCACTCAAGAAGGTGTAGCCGGCAGCCGATGAAGATGCATTCGACTACGTGATGCGCTCCAGGAGAGCGGTGATGTTCAACAACAAGCTCAAGCAAGAAATCCGGCAACTGCGCGAAGACCTGATGTCCATCGAACAGGTCAAGAGTAGTCTCGACAGCGAGATGCTGGTGCTGCAGCTCGACCCTCAGGGACGGATCGAGATGGTCAACGGCAATTTCGAGAGCGAGATGCTCTACCGTGCCGAACAATTGCTTGGACGCAATATCGAGGACATCGTCCCCGCCCACGTAAAGTCGCTGGACTTCTACCAGCGCATGAAAAGTGCGATCAGCCGTGGTGAACACCTGAACGGTGCGTTCCGTCTTCTGCGGGGCAATGGTCAGGAAGCCTGGCTGCGCTCGATCCTGCAGCCGGTGAAGAACAGCGAGGGGCGCATCAAGTACTTCACCCTGCATTCCAGCGACCTCACGCGAACCATCGAGACCTCACGCGAGCACGAAAGCCTGATCAAGGCCCTGATGCGCTCGACTGCGGTGATCGAGTTCGACCTCGACGGCATCATTCTCACTGCCAACGATCGTTTCCTGGCCACCGTCGGCTATCGCCTGGAGCAGATTCGCGGTAAGCACCACCGCATGTTCTGCGAACCGCAGGAGGTCAACTCGGCTGGCTACCAAGCGTTCTGGGAAAGGCTGCGCCGTGGCGAATATATTGCCGAGCGCTTCAAGCGCATCGATGCCCATGGCCGGGTGATCTGGCTGGAGGCCTCGTACAATCCGATCTTCGATGCCCACGATGTGCTGTACAAGGTGGTCAAGTTCGCCACCGTGATCACCGACCAGGTCAACCAGGAGCTGGCAGTGGCCGAGGCGGCAGATGTCGCCTACAACACCTCGCTGGGTACCGATGTCAGTGCTCGCAAGGCCACCGAAGTGGTCACCCAGACTGTCACCGTGATGCGTGGACTGGAGGCTTCGATGCAAGAGGCCGCCGACGGCATCCAGGCGCTGGATACCCAGTCGCGGGTGATCGGTTCGATCATCAAGACCATCAGCGACATTGCCGGGCAGACCAACCTGCTGGCCCTTAACGCGGCCATCGAAGCTGCCCGCGCGGGCGAGCAAGGGCGGGGCTTTGCCGTCGTTGCCGACGAAGTGCGCCAACTGGCCTCTCGCACCAGCACCGCCACCGAAGAAATCGCCCGGGTGGTACAGCAGAACGAACAACTGGCGCAGGCGGCGGTGTCGATCATCGACACCAGCAAGCGCCAAGCCGAACAGGGGCTGGCGCTGGCGGATGAGACGGGCAGCGTAATTGTCGAGATCCAGGACGGGGCGAAGCGGGTGGTGGATGTGGTGGGGCAGTTTTCCAGCCGGCTGAGTCTTTGATATGGCTTGGGGTTTGTGATGGCCATGGGATCGAGCTTCGCCTGCGCGGCGCTCGATCTCAAGAACGATAAAAATTTCCAGCCTTACCCACAGCAACAACTGAACAGCTGAACTTCGCCGAGCATGCCGGAAACGAAGTCGCATTTTCCTACAACTGACTCAGAAACCTCCGATCCGAATCCATGATGGGATTTCCCCCTGCACACGTTGTCAGGGAGACACCTCATGTACCTGGATTACCTCGTGCCCTCCTGGCACGAGATCGAGTCACGTGTCATCGCCATGGTGGGCTACCCAAGCGGTGGCCAGTTCCGCACCAGCCTCAATGAAGAGGTCGCCTCACTGGGCCTCAACCTGCGCCGGATCGAAGCTGTCCGCACAGCCTTCTACCACGCCGAATGGCAGGCGGCGCACCTGCTACGCCAGCGCTTCGCCGACCTCGACATCAACAGCATCGTCGACGAACTGCTGAGGGTCGTGCAGCAGATGGCGATGATCGTCGTCGGCAGCACCATTACCGGTGGCCTGCTTGGCGCGACGGTAGGCGCATTCGCCGGCGGCGCCGGAACCATTCCGTTCGCCGGCGCAGGCGCGGCCATGGGCCTCAAGGTCAGCGGCTGGATCCTTGGCGCGCTGGGGCTGGCTTCCATCGCCGAGTTCTTCGTCGAGGGCTTGCCGCGGATCGGCGAGTACTACGTCGATGGCATCCGCTTCGCCTGGGAAGGCACCTGCGGCAATGAAGGCACCGGCCCGTTCTGCCGGGACGACCCCTATGCGATATCCCGGGCCACGCATCAGATTGCCCAAGGCCATGTGGAAGTCGTGGTGCTGTTGTTGGGGGCAATTGTGTCGTACCTCACCCGCGGGCGCGGCGATGCCCGGGTGCTGGCCCAGGAAATGGCGGCCAGCCGCAAAGGCGCGCGGCTGGGGCAATGGATGCTCCAGCATGAAGAGGGGTTGAAGAAACGGCCGGATCTGCAGGTGCCGGAGCGGCGCAAGGGGGCGATGGATGATCCGCAGCCCGTTAGCCCGAATCAGCCCAGGAAAGCACCAACAAAGACCCATCCGGGCGCGATGGCATTGCATAACGTTGAATGTTTCAAAGCTGATAAAGTACCGGAATACAAAATAGGCGAATTCAAACGACAGTTGAATGGCCAGGAAGACGGGCTCAACTGGATGACCGTTGAAGAATTTTTGGAAAAAGTTGAAAACCCAAATCAGCGCAATAAAGGGCTCGCCCAGAGAGCGAGAAAAAAGGAGCAAGAATTTATCAAGGAAAAAATTGAAAAAGAGCTCAGGAAAACCATGGGCCCATTTGAAGCGCAACGGGTTGCAATAGAAAAAGCCAGAAATCGGATGTCAATTACAGCAGCACTGCACAATCCGGATCTCGTCGCCGGAGGTAGAGACGTCATATCGGACTTTGGGGACCGCCAGGTAAACTCAGTGATAGGCGCCCAATGGAAAACCAGGATACCCAACTTAAAGAAAGCGGCCGAAAGGGTACCCCTGGAGTCCAGAGGCTCAATCCGCATGAATGTCAAATTACATAAGTGCTAAGGTGAGAAGGTTGAAATGGATAAAGTATTTGCCAATTTGATTGAGAGTTTCGGTCCGCCGATTGACCGCCGGGAAGTACCTGGCTCCACAATCGAAAGATACAGAGACAAGCTTCCTCCCAAGCTTTTGGAATATTGGTCCGAGCATGGGTGGGGGGGCTACGGTGAGGGCATATTCTGGCTAGTCGATCCGCAAGAATATGACGCCGTAGTTTCCTGCTGGATCGCAGGCACGGAACTTGCTTCGCACGACAACTATCATTTGATTGCGAGAAGTGCCTTCGGCGACTTGTATCTTTGGGGAGAGAAAACTGGCTTTTCATTGGAGATAACAAGCGTTGGGTCTCAGTACATATTTTATCGAACTGAATTCACAAAGGAACAACTAAATACTGAGCTTCAAGGCTTTATTTTGTCAAGAGAAGTGGAGTCAATGGATTTCAATGGTCTCTTCAATCCCGCCAAGGAAAAACTGGGTAGACTTAAACATGACGAGATGTACGGCTTTTTCCCCGCGCTCATGCTGGGCGGGGCTGACTCCCTGCAACATCTTAAAAAAGTCAGCGCTGTTGAACACTTGATCTTTCTGGCGCAATTGACAGATCTTCAACCTTACTCTTTTTCCGAGCAGCCAGACTAATGCCGCAGTCAGCCAGCACCGCCACCGAGGAAATCGCCCGGGTGATGGATGTAGTGGAACAGTTTTCCAGTCGGTTGAGTCTTTGATAATTTGTAATGGCCATGGGATCGAGTTTCGCCTGCGCGGCGCTCGATCTAAAGAACGATAAAAATCTCCAGCCTTACCCACGGTAACAACTGAATAGCTGAACTTCTAAGTTGCAGGAGAGAATTCAGAGAGATCTTATGATAACTATGAATGCCATTGAAGCTAGAAAGCTCTCGGTGAAGCAGGCAAAGGAAACCCTGTCATCTCTAGCAGCTTTGCACAATCCATGAATGCTAGTCGCTTGAGGGTTTCACCGTGGATGAGGTTTTTTCCCTGTTTGTAGAGCAAGTTGGTGAGCCGTTTTTTCGACAGGAGGTTCCTCCCTCAAGTCTGGATCGATACAGAGGGATCTTGCCGAACAAATTGTTAGCGTATTGGAGTGAGCACGGTTGGTGCGGGTATGGTGACGGGATATTTTGGACTGTCAACCCCCAGGAATATGAAGGGGTAACTGCCTCGCTTATCGAAGGCACAATATTGGAGAAGCGGGATAGATACCACCTGATCGCTCGCGGCGCATTTGGTGACCTGTATCTCTTTGGAGAGAAAACGGGTTTCTCAGTAAAGATTTTGGCTCATATTTCACGATACAGGGGCAGTGAATATGAGTTGACGGCGGCGGATATGGACAGGGAAGTGCAAGGTTTCTTCCTTGGCAAAGAGAAGGCGTCTGTTGACTTTGATGGTATGTTCGAGCCCGCAAAGAAGAAATTGGGCATGCTAAAGCATGATGAAATGTATGGGTTCGTTCCAGCCTTGGCGTTCGGCGGGTCAAGCGACCTTGCTAACCTCGAGAAGGTTAAGGCAGTGGAACATCTAATACTGCTTTCTCAGATTGCCACCCTCGAACCCTACAGTTTCTCCGACTTCTAAAAAGCAATCCGCAAAAAGGGGCTGCCCTGCAGCCCCTCGCTCCTTCAGCTCCGCTCCCGCACCCAGAACAACGTAGCCCCGGCCACTGCCGCCGGCATCATCAGCACGTTCACGCCTGGAATCATCAGCGCCAGGTAGGTGATGCCGCCAAAGCCCAGGCTCTGCCAGCGCTTCTGGCGCAGCCAGGCGAGCATGTCCTGCCAGCTCATCTTGTTGTTGTCCGCCGGGTAGTCGATGTACTGGATGGCCATCATCCACACGCCGAAGATCAGCCATAGCGGCGCAGCCACCACGTTGACCACCGGGATCAGCGACAGGACGAAAAGGCCGATGGCGCGTGGCAGGAAGTAGCCCAGCTTGCGCATTTCGCGGCTGAAGGTGCGCGGTACCATGGCTGCCAGCTCGCCCCAGCTGAAGGCTGGGAAGGTGTCTTCGCCACGCACTACCACCTCGACCTTTTCCGCCAGAAAGCCGTTGAACGGCGCGGCAATGATATTGGCCACCAAGGTGAAGGTGAAGAACACCATCAGCACCAGCAAGGCAACGAACAGCGGCCAGAGGATGTAGCTGAGGAAGCTAAGCCAGTCAGGCAGCGTGGGCATCAGGGCATCGAGCCACAGGCCGAACTGGTGGCCGGCGAAGTAGATCAGGCCACCGAACAGCAACAGGTTGACCGCCAGAGGCAGCAGCACGAACAACCGCAGGTTGGGGCTCAGCACCAGTTTCAGGCCTTCGCGCAGGTATTGGGGGCCAGAGAGGACAGGGGCTTGCATCTAGAGACTCCGCAGAGAAGGAAAACGCGCTGACCTTACCGAGTTTGCCGCGCCGACGAAAGGCACGCCGTGGGCGGGAAACGGGATGTAACAAAAGCGCCCGGGGCTTGTTTATCGATGAAATCGCAGCATAGGCGATGCCTATGAGGTGGATTGTCTAAGGATATTTCCTTAATCTTTGCGACCTCGCTACAGTGCGCTCAACTTTTCGCTTTGCGGGCCTGCGCGTTTTAGCCTTCCCCAAGTGCTGCGTGGGTCCTTTTTAATTTCTTGGCTGGCGCAGCCGGTACACCGATGCCGGCCCTGCGGCCCGCTCGACAGGAGTTCGACATGTCTGAAGTACGTCATTCGCGCGTCATCATTCTCGGTTCCGGCCCTGCCGGTTACAGCGCTGCGGTGTATGCCGCCCGTGCCAACCTCAAGCCGCTGCTGATCACCGGCATGCAGGCGGGTGGCCAGCTGACCACCACCACCGAAGTCGACAACTGGCCGGGCGACCCCCACGGCCTGACCGGCCCGGCTCTGATGCAGCGTATGCAAGAGCACGCCGAGCGTTTTGAAACCGAAATCGTCTTCGACCACATCAACGCTGTCGACCTGGCCAACAAGCCGTTCACCCTGCAGGGTGACAGCGGCAAGTACACCTGTGATGCGCTGATCATCGCCACTGGCGCCAGCGCTCGCTACCTGGGCCTGCCGTCGGAAGAAACCTTCATGGGCAAGGGTGTTTCGGCCTGTGCCACCTGTGACGGTTTCTTCTACCGCAACAAGCCGGTCGCCGTGGTCGGTGGTGGTAACACTGCCGTGGAAGAGGCACTGTACCTGGCCAACATCGCCAGCAAAGTGACCCTGGTACACCGTCGCGAAACCTTCCGCGCCGAGAAGATCCTGGTCGACAAGCTGAACGCCCGTGTGGCCGAAGGCAAGATCGAGCTCAAGCTCAACGCCACCCTGGACGAAGTGCTGGGTGACAACATGGGTGTAACCGGTGCGCGCCTGAAGAACAACGACGGCAGTAGCGACGAAATCAAGGTCGACGGCGTGTTCATCGCCATTGGCCACACCCCGAACACTTCGCTGTTCGAAGGCCAGCTGACCCTCAAAGACGGCTACCTGGTAGTCAATGGCGGTCGCGAAGGCAACGCCACCGCTACCAACGTCGAGGGTGTGTTTGCCGCTGGCGACGTGGCTGACCACGTTTACCGCCAGGCCATCACTTCGGCCGGTGCGGGCTGCATGGCGGCGCTGGATGTCGAGCGCTACCTGGACGGTTTGGCCAACGCCTCGTTCTGATCTGAGAAAAAGGGGTGCAAAGCGCCCCCAATAAAAAACCGGCCAAGCGCCGGTTTTTTATTGTCTGCTATCAGCTCACAGGCTCAGTCGCATCGACAGGTCCACCGCTTTCACATCCTTGGTCATGGCACCAATCGAGATGTAGTCCACCCCCGTCTCGGCAATCACCCGCAGGGTCGTTTCGTTGACCCCGCCGCTGGCTTCAAGTTTGGCTTTGCCCGCGGTAATGCGCACGGCTTCGCGCATTTCTTCCAGGTTCAGCTCGTCGAGCATGATGATGTCCGCGCCAGCGGCCAGCGCCTGGCGCAGTTCGTCCAGGCTTTCGACCTCGATTTCCACCGGCTTGCCCGGCGCAATGCGGTGTGCTGCGGCCACCGCCTCGGCTACGCCGCCGCTGGCGGCGATGTGGTTTTCCTTGATCAGGAAGGCGTCGTACAGGCCTATGCGGTGGTTGTCGCACCCACCGCAGGTCACTGCGTATTTTTGCGCCAGGCGCAGGCCCGGCAGGGTTTTGCGGGTGTCCAGCAGGCGCACCTGAGTGCCGGCTACCAGGTCGGCGAGAAAGCGCGCACGGGTGGCGACCCCCGACAGCAGCTGCAGGAAGTTCAGTGCGCTGCGCTCCCCACTGAGCAGCGAACGGGCCGGGCCTTCCAGGTGGAACAACGGCTGATTGGCAGTGGCCTGCTCACCGTCGGCCACCTGCCAGTGCACTGCAACGCGCGGGTCGAGCTGGCGGAATACGGCATCGACCCAGGCGGTACCGGCGACCACGCAGTTTTCACGGGTGATGATGGTCGCCTTGGCCAGGCGCTCGGCCGGGATCAGTTGCGCGGTGATATCGCCACTGCCGATGTCCTCCAACAGCGCGCGGCGCACGTTGGCTTCAATTTCAGCGGTCAGGTCGGCAAGGCGTAGGTTCGGCATGGTCGGCTCCACAAGCTAGGTGCCCGCGATTATAGGGCAGGGGGCCGGTGTGTACAGCCGCCTTGGCGCTGACCTTTGGTCGGGCGTCGTGAGTAATCGGAGCAGATCAGGGTCATTAGCCAGCCAGCGAAACGGCGCTGGTAGCTATGCGATTTTTTACCGATAATGGCGACTAGTATTTGGCGTCATAGCTTTGACGATTTTTCAGCCCTTTCGGGCAAGACACCCTGCAAGGAGTCCAGGATGCAAAAAGAAGGCAAGGTGGTGCCCTTGGCGGCAACCATCGACCGAGGGGGGCGTACGCCTCATCCTTGCCTTCCGGTCTTGTTGCTGCAGGTGCGCGACAAGGCCGCGTTGCAGTTGCGTCAGGGCCTGCAGGACTTGTTCGACAATGCCGATGACACGCTCTTCGAAATGGCCGACAAGGCCTTCGACCGCGGTGACCAGAACCTGTACTTCGAAGCCATGCGTGACCTGCGCCTGAAGCGCAAGAGCATCGAGCGTGGTTTTCTGGATACGTTCCATGATGCTTTCCTCCGCGCCGGCCAGGTCGACTTGCTGGCAAACCTGGCCCAGCCGGGCAAGCCGCGCAGCAAGGCTCAAATGGAACGGGCCGCCGCCATCGAGGGCATGGTGGCGCGGGTGCTGTCACGCGATGGCGTCGCCCTGCAGCAACTGGGTCTGCGCTTGCAGGCATTGCTCGACCGCCCCCTGTACGAGCAGTACAACCCATTGGGGCCAGCCGCGCTGTGTCGTTACTTCCTCGACGCCGGGCGTAATCTGGGCGTTGGCCTGCGGGTCAAGCTGGTGCTGCTGAAGCTGTTCGAGCGTTATGTGCTGCGCGATGTCGATGTGATCTATGGCGAAGCCAACCAGTTGCTGGCCGCTGCCGGCGTACTGCCCGAGCTGCAACCGGCGCCGCGCCGGCGTGCCGAAGACCGGCGCATGCGTGCGCGGCCCAGGCCGGCGAACCTTGGCCAGGAGGAGGGGGCGGACGCCGCAGGGCAGGCGTTGTTTGCCTCGTTGCAGGCACTGCTGGCGCCGGTGCGCGGGCAGTTCGCTCCGCGCTTGCACGCGGTGGCTGCCGCCCAGCCGATCAGTACCGCCGACCTGCTCCGGCTACTGTCGCATTTGCAGCGCTATGTGCCCGCCACCTACGAGGCCGATGACTTCGAGCTCGGCCAGCAGCTTGAGCAACTGCTGTTGCGGGTGAGTGTGCGCAGCGGTACGCGTCGGCGCCTTCACGTGGCTGACGAAGACATGATCAACCTGGTTGGCCTGCTGTTCGCGTTCATCCACAACGACGACAACCTGCCGGCCAGCCTGCGGGCGCTGATTACGCGCCTTCATATTCCCCTGCTCAAGGTGGCATTACTGGACAAGGGGCTGTTCAGCCGGAGTAGCCACCCGGCGCGCCGTTTGCTCAACGAAATCGCCGGCGCCGCGATTGGCTGGGAGTGCGGCAGCGAGTGCCAGCGTGACAGCTTGCACATGCGGGTAGAGCGTATCGTCCAGCGCTTGCTCAATGATTTTGCCGACGATGCCAGCCTGTTCGCCGAGCTGCTCGACGACTTCCTGGCATTCAATCAGGACGAACGGCGACGTAACGAGTTGCTGGAGCAACGCACTCGCGACGCCGAAGAAGGCCGTGCCCGGGCAATGCAGGCCAGGCAGCAGGTGCAGCACGTGCTCAACCAGCGCCTGCGCGGTCGGGTATTGCCGCAGGTGGTGGTGCAAATGCTGGTGCAGGCCTGGAGCCAGGTACTGCTGTTGGCTTGGCTGAAACAGGGCGAGGCCTCACAGGCCTGGCGCGACGCAGTGCAGACGATGGACATGCTGCTGGCCAGCATCACCCCGCCACATGAGCCGCAAGCCTTGCTGCAGCAGGTGCCAGGCCTGCTCAAGGCGCTGCGCGATGGCCTGGCAAGCGTAGCTCTGGACGCGGTGGCGACCCGCGAGTTCTTCCTGCAACTGGAACAGTTGCACCTGCGCGCCTGCGCAGGTAAAGAGGCGCTGCCGAGCGGGGAGGGCCAATCCTTGGGCGATGTGCTGGTAGAACAAGAGATTGTGCTGACGATTGCCGAAGAACCCGCCTGCGTGCCCCTGCACACTGCCGACGGGCAGGCTGCAGCGCTGCGCCAGGCGCAACGCCTGCGTATCGGCACCTGGGTCGAGGTGCTCGACGAGGATGAGCCACTGCGCTGCAAGCTGGTCGCGCGCATCGACAGCAGTGACAGGCTGGTGTTCGCCAACCGGACCGGCATAAAAGTGCGCGAGTGGAGCAGTGCCAGCCTGGCCCAGGCACTGCAGCGGCACGAAGTGCGCGTGCTGGATGATCGCCTGTTGTTCGAACGGGCGCTGGAGGCGGTACTTGAAAGCTTGCGGCAAGGGCAGGCGCAATAGGCCGACGCATTACAATCATTCACATGCACACGGCGTTGGCCGCAGGGCATACTGTGGGCATGTTCACGGCGTTTTTCAGGATCTGCCCATGCAATTGGACTATGCCACTGGCTGGTTCCACGGAATCGGAATCACCCACTGCCCATCGCCGAACTTCAATGCGCGCCCCGAAGGCGAATCGATTTCCCTGCTGGTGATCCACAACATCAGTCTGCCCCCGGCCTGTTTCGGCACGGGCAAGGTGCAGCAATTCTTCCAGAATCGCCTGGCCCCTGATGAACACCCGTATTTTGCCAGCATCAACCACCTGACCGTGTCGGCGCACCTGTTCGTCGAGCGTGACGGCGCGGTGACTCAGTTCGTGTCGTTGCATGACCGTGCCTGGCATGCGGGTGTGTCGAGCTTTGACGGGCGCGAAGGCTGTAACGACTTTTCCATCGGCATCGAGCTGGAAGGCACCGACGACCTGCCCTATACCGATGCCCAGTATGCGGTGCTGGAGCAACTCACCCGGCACATCCGCAGTGCCTGGCCAGCCATCGACCTGAACCGCATTCAGGGCCACAGCGACATTGCCCCGCAGCGCAAGACCGACCCCGGCCCGGCCTTCGACTGGTCGCGCTACCGCCAGGCGCTGCAGCACAACGAGGACAAGGCATGAGTTTTCTGGTGTTGTTGCTGGCGCTGTGGGTCGAGAAGTTTTCGGCCCTGCGCCATCAGGTGCAGCGCGACGGGTTCTTTATTGGCGAACTGGTGCGTCTGGAACGCAACGGCAAGGTGCACCCATGGTGGACGTTGGCCATCCTGGTGTTGGCGCCGGTAGCGCTGCTGGTGTTGCTGCTGCATGTGCTGGAGCCGGTGGCCTATGGTCTGCTGGCGTTGCCGGTGCACCTGCTGGTGCTGATCTACAGCCTGGGCCGCGGCGATGCCAAGGCATCGCTTGGGGCGTTTCGTGATGCCTGGCGGCGGGGGGACGATCAGGCGGCGCTGCACGCGGCCGAGCGCGACCTGGGCCTGGTGGCCGATGAACCGCACAGCTTGCTGGTGCGGGTGCAGGGTAACTTGCTGTGGCAGGTTTACCAGGGCTTTTTTGCGGTGATCTTCTGGTATTTCGTACTGGGCCCTGGCGCTGCGCTGGCTTATCGATTGTTGGCGCTGTGTAGTGAGCACAGCAAGCAGCCGGCTTTGAAGGCGCGTGCCGAGCAGTTGCGGCACATCATGGACTGGTTGCCGGTGCGGGCGTTGGCGTTGAGCTTTGCCCTGGTGGGCAACTTCCTCGCGGTGACACGGGTGATGCTGCACGAGGTGCTCAACTGGCACATCAGCGCCGGGCACCTGGTGGCTCGGGTGGGGCGGATTGCCGATGACATTCCCGAAGAAGAGGACAGCCAGCGCGGTTTGGGGCGGCTGGACAGTCTGTGGGAACTGCTGTTGCGCTGTGCAGTGCTGTGGTATGCCGGGTTCGCGCTGTGGACCGTGCTGGTCTGATTCGGGGCCAATCGCATCCCACGCGAATCCCGGTCACCCGAGCTTCACCAGCCGAACAACGTGCAAGCATTGCGGGTGCTGGCCTGTGCCAGCACCTCGACATCCAGCCCCATCACGTGCGCAAGCGCCGTGGCAATTTCCGGCAGATGCTCCGGGCTGTTGCGTACCCCCGGGTACATCGCCGGTGCCATGTCCGGTGAGTCAGTCTCCAGCACCACACTGTCCAGTGGCAGCCGCGCCAAGGTCTTGCGCAGCCGCAGCGCCTGCGGCCAGGTACCCGCACCGCCCAACCCCAGCAGGAAGCCCAGCTTGATGTACTCGCGGGCCTCTTCGTAGCTGCCGGCAAACGCATGAATCACCCCCGCCCGTGCTGGCTTGTAGCGCTTGAGTGTGGCAATCACCTGGGCATGGCTGCGGCGCACGTGCAGCAGGGCCGGTAGTTCGAAGTCGCAAGCCATCTGCAGTTGCGCTTCGAACAGCGCCTGCTGGCGGGTCTTGTCAAGGTCTGCGAGGTAATAGTCCAGGCCGAACTCACCTACGGCACATAGCCGCGGGTTGTCGCGCAGGCGCTCCAGCCACTCGCGCAGTTGCACCAGGTGCTCAGGGCGATGCTGGTCGAGGTAGACCGGGTGCAGGCCAAGCGCGGCGAACAGGCGCGGCTCGGCGCAGGCCAGTTCCCACACCCGCTGGAAATTCGCCTGGTACACCCCCAGCACCACCATTCGCTCCAGCCCACGCGCCGCCGCGTTGGCCAGCAGGCGCGGGCGGTCGGCGTCGAAGTCGGGGAAGTCCAGGTGGGTGTGGGTGTCGATCAGGCGCATGTTCAGGCCGCTGAGATGCGTTGCTTGAAGGTGCGGCCAACGGCGTGCACGCCGGGTTCATAGCGTTTTTCCTCGATGGCGGCCAGTGCCAGTTCAAGCGCAGTGGCGGCAATCTGGCCATGCTGCTGGGCCATGGCATTGACCGGCAGCGGCAGGAAGTCGAGCAACTGGTTGTCGCCAAAGGTACCCAGCTGCAGTTGGCGCGAGTCGACCGGGCGCGCCTGGAGGGTGTCGAACACGCCCTGCAACAGTACGTACGAAGTGGTCACCAGAGCATCCGGCAGGCCCCCCAGGTCGTCGATCAGTTGCTGCATCAGGCGTTGGCCGCACTCACGGCTGAAGGCTTCGCCCTGATAGCGGCGCACTTCGCCGGTATAGCCTTGCAGGGCTTCGTCGAATCCGCCGGCACGCGCCTGGCTAACCGACAGCTCGGGGCGTGCGCCTATCAGGGCGATGCTGCGTGGGGCCGAGCTGAGCAGGCTGGCGGCCAGCTGGCGGCTGGCATCGCGGTCGTCGCTGATCACCGAGCAGAAGTGTGCGGGGTCCAGACGGCGGTCGATGGCAATCACCGGCAGGCCTTTGTCCTGCAGCTCGCGGTAGCTGTCATCTTCTGGCGGCAGGCAACTGGCAACGAACAGCGCATCGCATCGGCGCGCACGGAACAGTTGCTGCAGTTGGCGCTCGCTGTCTGGCTGGTCATCGCTGCTGGCGATCAGCAGCTGGTAGCCGCGGGCGCGTGCGCCTTGCTCCAGTTGCTTGGCAATGCGGGCGTAGCTGGGGTTCTCCAGATCCGGGAGAATGAAGCCCAGGGTGCGGGTATGCCGGCTGCGCAGCCCAGCAGCCTGCGGGTTGGGGGTGAAGCCGTGGGCTTCGACCACCGCGCGTACCCGCTCGACAGTACTGTTACTGATGCGCTGCTGTTCAGCCTTGCCATTGATGACGTAGCTGGCAGTGGTCACGGACACACCGGCCAGACGGGCGATATCGCTGAGTTTCACCGAATTTTCCTTGTTATTACCGGGGCTGCCTGTAAGGCCGGACCGGGTAGTTTGACCCGGTACAGGCATCACGCGCAGACGACCATTGTCGCAATTGTCCGACAGGATGGGGCTTTTTACTGGGCAGATTATCGAGTAACGTGGCCGTCTGGTCAGATTAAACGTTTCAGCTGCCGAATTTTCTGCCTCGGCTGCCACCCGCGCAAGGTTGCTGAACTGGCCCTTTATGTGAATTTCACAACAATACTCCAGTACCCGAACGGGAACTGCAAAAGGAGAAGGTCATGCTCGAGCTCGCCAATGAGCAGATAGCCATGGGCCAGAAGGCCGCCGACAAGGCCGAGGCGTTACGCCTTCTGGCGGATCGGCTGGTTGCGGACGGCCTGGTCGCCGAGGGTTACCTGCAAGGGCTGCAGGCCCGGGAGGCACAAGGCTCCACTTTCCTTGGCCAGGGCATCGCCATTCCCCATGGTACGCCGCAAACACGTGACCTGGTGTATGCCACCGGCGTACGCCTGCTGCAGTTCCCCGAGGGGGTAGACTGGGGTGACGGGCAAATGGTCTACCTGGCCATTGGTATTGCCGCCCGCTCCGACGAACACCTGCGCCTGCTGCAGCTGTTGACCCGGGCGCTGGGCGAGACCGACCTGGCCGAAGCCTTGCGCCGGGCCAGCTCTGCCGAAGCGCTGCTCAAGCTGCTGCAGGGCGCGCCCCAGGCGCTGGCGCTGGATGCGCAGCTGGTCGGCCTGAACGTGCCGGCAGAAGACTTCGACGAACTGGCCTGGCGCGGTGCCCGCCTGCTGCAACGTGCCGACTGTGTCGACAGTGGCTTTGCCGCCGTGCTGCAGCAGGCCGAGCCGCTGCCGCTGGGTGAGGGCCTGTGGTGGCTGCACAGCGAGCGCCAGGTTCGTCAGCCAGGCCTGGCCTTCATCACCCCGCAGCAGCCGCTGCGTTACCGCGACCAGCCGCTCAACGGTCTGTTCTGCCTGGCCAGCCTTGGCGCCGCTCACGAGGCCCTGCTCGAGCGGCTGTGCGAAGTGCTGATCGAAGGCCGTGGGCAGGTGCTCTACCAAGCCACCAGCAGCCGTGCGGTGCTGGAAGTGCTGGGCGGCGAAGTGCCGGCGGACTGGCCCAGCGCACGGGTCGTGCTGGCCAATCCACATGGCTTGCATGCGCGACCGGCCAAGGTGCTTGCACAACTGGCCAAAGGCTTTGAAGGGGAAATCCGTGTGCGCCTGGTCGATAGCGCGCAGCCAGCCGTATCGGTGAAGAGCCTGAGCAAGCTGCTCAGCCTCGGCGCACGCCGTGGTCAGGCACTGGAACTGGTCGCCGAACCGAGCATCGCTGCCGATGCCTTGCCGGTGCTGCTGGCTGCTATCGAACAAGGCTTGGGTGAAGAGGTGGAACCGCTACCGCAGAGCGTCGCGCCCATTGCCGATGACGTCCCCGAAGTACTGCAAGCGCCAGCGGCCGGCAGCCGTATCCAGGGTGTGGGCGCCGCCCCCGGCATTGCCAGCGGCCCGGCGCATGTCTGTGTCGAGCGTGAGTTCGACTATCCCTTGCGGGGTGAATCGTGCGCCCTGGAGCGGCAGAAACTGCGCGAAGCCTTGGCTACCGTCAATGGCGAACTGCAGGCTTTGGTCCTGCGCAGCGACAAGGCCATTGGCGAAATTTTCGTCACCCACCAGGAAATGCTTGCCGACCCGGCCCTGACCGATGATGTCGAACAGCGCCTGGCCCAGGGCGAAAGCGCTGCGGCCGCGTGGATGGCCGTGATCGAAGCTGCGGCCCGTCAGCAAGAGGCGTTGCACGATGCGCTGCTCGCCGAGCGCGCCGCCGACCTGCGCGATATTGGCCGCCGCGTGCTGGCGCAGTTGTGTGGTGTGCAGGCGCAGGTTGAACCCGAGCAACCCTATGTGCTGGTGATGACCGAAGTCGGTCCATCCGATGTCGCCCGCCTGGACCCCAACCGGGTTGCCGGCATTGTCACCGCCCAGGGCGGCGCCACGGCCCACAGTGCCATCGTCGCCCGGGCGTTGGGCATACCAGCAGTGGTCGGCGCGGGTGCATCGATACTGCTGTTGGAGAGTGGTACGCCGCTGCTGCTCGATGGCCAGCGTGGTGTGGTCAGCGTCGCACCGCCAGCGGATGAGCTGCAGCGGGCGCTGGCCGAGCGTGACCTGCGCGAGCAACGCCTGCAGGCCGCCTGGGCCAACCGCTTCGAGCCGGCCATCACCCGTGATGGGCATGCCGTCGAGGTGTTTGCCAACATCGGCGATAGCAACGGCATCGCCAAGGTGGTGGAGCAGGGCGCCGAAGGTGTCGGCCTGCTGCGCACCGAACTGATTTTCATGGCCCACCCTCAAGCGCCGGATGTGGCTACCCAGGAAGCCGAGTACCGCCGCGTGCTCGATGGCCTCGATGGGCGCCCGCTGGTGGTGCGCACCCTGGATGTTGGCGGCGACAAACCGTTGCCTTACTGGCCGATCGCTGCCGAGGAAAATCCCTTCCTCGGCGTGCGCGGTGTGCGTTTGACCCTGCAGCGCCCGCAAGTGATGGAAGACCAGTTGCGCGCGTTGCTGCGGGCCGCCGACCAGCGCCCGTTGCGTATCATGTTCCCCATGGTTGGCCAGGTGCACGAATGGCGTGAGGCGCGGGCCATGGTGGAGCGCCTGCGTGCAGAAATCCCGGTAGCCGACCTGCAATTGGGCATTATGGTCGAGGTGCCTTCAGCGGCCCTGCTGGCAGCGCAATTGGCGCGCGAAGTGGACTTCTTCAGCATCGGCACCAACGACCTGACTCAGTACACCTTGGCCATCGACCGTGGCCACCCCAGCCTCTCGGCACAGGCCGACGGCCTGCACCCGGCGGTATTGAGCCTGATCGACATGACCGTGCGCGCCGCCCATGCCCACGGCAAGTGGGTGGGCGTGTGTGGCGAGCTGGCAGCCGACCCGCAGGCGGTGGCCGTGCTGCTGGGGCTGGACGTGGACGAACTCAGCGTCTCCGCGCGCAGCATTGCCGAAGTCAAGGCACTGGTTCGCCAGGCCGATCATCAGACAGCCCGCGCCCTGGCGCGCGAGGCCCTGCAACAGGACAGCGCCGCAGCAGTTCGCGCGCTGGTGGAGCGTTACTGAATGGCCAAGATCCTCACTCTCACCCTGAACCCTGCGCTGGATATCACCATCGGCCTGGACACTCTGCGCCCAGGGCAGGTCAACCGTAGCCAGGCGCAGCACAGTCACGCCGCAGGCAAGGGGCTGAACGTTGCCCAGGTACTGGCCGACCTGGGGCACAGCGTAACCGTGGGCGGTTTCCTGGGGGGCGACAATCTGCAGCCCTTCGAGGCGCTGATCGACGGCCGCGGTTTTACCGACTGCTTTGTCCGTGTGCCGGGCGAAACCCGCAGCAATATCAAGCTGGTCGAGGCCGATGGCCGCGTGACCGACATCAACGGGCAGGGCCCGGAAGTCGACGAGGCGGCACGCAGTGCCTTGCTGCACAGGCTGGAACAGATTGCCCCCGGTCACGATGCCGTGGTGGTGGCCGGTAGCCTGCCGCGTGGAATCAGTGCCGACTGGTTCCGCCAGTTGCTCGAACGGTTGAAGGCCCAAGGCCTCAAGGTAGTCCTGGACAGCAGTGGTGAAGCCCTGCGTGTTGGCTTGCAAAGCGCGCCCTGGTTGGTCAAGCCCAATACCGAAGAACTGGGCGAAGTGCTGGGCCTGGCTGTGGATAACCTGACGCAACAGCGCGCTGCCGCCAAGCGCCTGCTGGACAGTGGCGTTGAACACGTGGTGGTGTCTGCGGGCGAGCAGGGCGTCAGTTGGTTCAGTCGCGATCTGGCCCTGCAGGCCCGCCCACCCAAGGTGCGGGTTGCCAGCACGGTGGGGGCGGGGGATTCGCTGGTGGCCGGCATGGTCCACGGCCTGCTGCTGGCCGAGGCGCCTGCGCAGACGTTGACCCGGGCCACTGCCATCGCCGCCCAGGCCGTTACCCAGGTTGGCTTCGGCATCCATGACCGCGAGCACCTTGCGCAGTTGGAAGCGGCCGTGCAACTGACAGAACAACAAGAGGGTTGCCGATGAACATTGCCATAGTCACCGCCTGCCCCAATGGCCAGGTATCGAGTGTACTGAGTGCACGCTTGCTGTCCGCCGCCGCCCAGCGTCGCGGCTGGAGCACCAGCGTCGAAGTGCAGAATACTGAACACCCCGAGCGGCAACTGAGCGCCGCACAGATCGCCGAGGCTGACTGGGTGCTTGTGGTCAGCACCGGGCCGGTGGACCTGGCCCGCTTCGTCGGCAAGCGCCTGTACCAAAGCACACCGTCCCAGGCGCTGGCTGATCGCGAAGGCTTTCTCGACGAAGCGGCGGCCAACGCCGAGCTGCTGGCCGCAGTGACAGGCGCTCCTGCCGCAGCTAGCAGTGCTGGCGCTCGCATCGTTGCCGTCACTGCATGCCCGACCGGCGTAGCCCATACCTTCATGGCCGCAGAAGCCTTGCAGCAAGCCGCACAGCAACTGGGCTACCAGTTGACCGTCGAGACCCAGGGCTCGGTCGGTGCGCGCAATCCCTTGTCTGCTGAAGCCATCGCAGCGGCGGACGTGGTGCTGCTGGCCGCCGACATTGAAGTACCCACTGCACGTTTCGCCGGCAAACGTATTTACCGTTGTGGTACTGGCATTGCCCTCAAGCAGGCCCGCGCTACCCTGGACAAAGCCCTGGCGCAGGCCACGGTGGAAAACGGTGCCGACGCTGCAGCGGCGACCACGCCGACCAAGGGCGAGAAAACCGGCGTGTACAAGCACTTGCTGACCGGCGTCTCGTTCATGCTTCCGATGGTGGTGGCCGGCGGCCTGCTGATTGCGTTGTCGTTCGTGTTCGGTATCGAGGCCTACAAAGAGGCGGGCACCTTGCCGGCGGCGTTGATGCAGATTGGCGGTGAGGCTGCCTTCAAACTGATGGTTCCGCTACTGGCAGGCTATATCGCCTGGTCTATCGCCGACCGCCCCGGGCTGGCCCCGGGCATGATCGGCGGCCTGTTGGCCAGCACCTTGGGGGCCGGCTTCATCGGTGGCATTGTCGCCGGTTTCCTCGCCGGTTACAGCGCCAAGGCCATTGCCCGATGGGCGCGCTTGCCCAGCAGCCTGGAGGCGCTCAAGCCGATCCTTATCATTCCATTGCTGGCCAGTCTGTTCACCGGGCTGGTGATGATCTACGTGGTTGGCCAGCCGGTAGCGGCGATGCTCGAAGGCCTGACGCATTTTCTCGACAGCATGGGCACCACCAATGCCATCCTGCTGGGGCTGTTGCTGGGCGGCATGATGTGCGTCGACCTTGGCGGGCCGATCAACAAGGCCGCCTATGCGTTCTCGGTGGGGCTGCTGGCCTCGTCGAGCTACGCGCCAATGGCGGCGACCATGGCCGCCGGCATGGTGCCGCCGATTGGCTTGGGTATTGCCACCTTCCTGGCCCGGCGCAAGTTCGCCCAGAGCGAGCGCGAGGCGGGCAAGGCGGCGCTGGCGCTGGGGCTGTGCTTCATCTCCGAGGGGGCGATTCCGTTTGCCGCCAAGGACCCGTTACGGGTGATCCCGGCCAGTATCGCCGGTGGTGCGTTGACCGGGGCATTGTCGATGTATTTTGGCTGCAAGCTGATGGCGCCGCATGGCGGCTTGTTCGTGTTGTTGATCCCCAACGCGATCAACCATGCGTTGCTTTATCTGCTGGCGATTGTGGCGGGTAGCCTGGTGACAGCGGTGGTGTATGCGGTTATCAAGAAGAGCGAGCGTGTGGAGTTGGCCGTGGCGCCTGCTAAAAGTGTATGAGCAGACCTCGTTCTGTGGGTGCGGCCTTGTGTCGCGAAAGGGCCGCAAAGCGGCCCCGGCAATCTAAGTTGCGAAGCTGAAAATCTGGGGCTGCTTCGCAGCCCTTTCGCGACACAAGGCCGCTCCCACAGAGTCCGCGTTGGCCTTTCAACTGCGATGCTTCTGCCGCAACGGCACCAGTAGATCACCCAGCCCGTTGTGATCGATCTCATGCATCAACGCCAGCAACCCGCCCAGTTCCCCTGCCGGGAAGCCCTTGCGCGCAAACCACGCCAGGTAGTCCCCGGGCAGGTCGGCAATGATCCTGCCCTGGTACTTGCCGAACGGCATGCTGCGGGTCACCAGTAGTTCGAGGGTTTCCGGCTTCATCTTCGCGCACCTGGCTGTGGAAAGGTGCCGACCATACTGCAATCTGCACGAAGCCCCAAGCGGCAATCATGCAGAACGCCGTTGAGAGCTGATGCAATTATTTTTTTAAGTTATTGAATAGTAAGAAATTTATATTTTTTGAAAGCGTGGCACGAACACTGCAATTCCATAGTGGACTATCACCTGCCAAGGAGTTCGACCATGAGCAACCCCAACAAAGACGTGATCGATGTACTCAACGACCTGATCGAGTACAGCAAGGATGGCGAGAAAGGTTTCAAGGCCTCGGCCGATGATGTGAAGAACCCCGAACTGAAAGCGTTCTTCGTCCAGCGTGCGGGCGAGTGCGCCAACGCTGCCAGTGAGCTGCAGAGCGAAGTGCGCCGCCTGGGCGGCGATCCGGAAACTTCTACCAGCATCAGTGGCGACCTGCACCGCGGCTGGGTCAACCTCAAGTCGATGGTCACCGGCAAGGACGAGGAGGCAGTGCTGAACGAGGTAGAGCGTGGCGAGGACCACGCCCTCAAGGCCTACAAGGAAGCCCGCGAGAAACTGGTGAAATTGGGCCGCACTGCCAGCGACATGACCTACAGCCTGGTGGAAAAGCAGCTGCAAGGCGTGCAGCGCAACCATGACCAGGTGAAGGCCCTGCGCAACGCCGCTCGCGCCCGCTCCTAATCGAGCGGGCCCTCTACCCGATTGCGGCCATTGGCCTTGGCGCGGTAGAGCGCTTCGTCCGCAGCACCCAGCAGCCTGCCAAGGTCCTGCTGGGTGCCGGACAGACCGATACCGATGCTCACGGTCACGGCGTGGGCATCATCCGCAAACGGCGCCAGCGCCTCGACGTTGGCGCGGATGCGTTCAGCCAGTAGCTGGGCCCCGGCCAGATCGGTTTCTGGCAACACTACCTGAAACTCCTCCCCACCATAGCGCGCAGCCAAATCCGCAGGGCGACGAATGCATGCCTCGATGGCCTTGGCCACCTCGCGCAAGGCATGGTCGCCACCGGCATGGCCATGGCGCTGGTTGAATGCCTTGAAGTGGTCCACGTCCACCATCAGTATCGCAAGCGGCTTACGGCTACGTTGGGCGCGGGCCCATTCCTGGCGCAGCACATGGTCCAGCCTGCGGCGGTTAGCCAGGCCAGTCAGGCTATCGGTGGAAGCGAGCATGGCCAGGTTTTCTTCGGCGTCGTGGCGGCGGCGCAGTTCGCGGCCCAGCAGCAAAGTCAGCCAGAGAATGCCCACGCACAGACCGCCGGTGGCGACGCTGACCAGAATGGCGGTGCGGCGCCAGGACTCGAACACCTCGTCGGCCGAGTGCGCCACCAGCACGATCAGGGGCAACTGCGCGACCCGGGCGAAGGTGAACATGCGCAGCTTGCCGCTGCCGTGGGAGCGGGCGGTGAAGCTACCGCTCTGTTCACTGAGGATGCGTTTGAAATTGGGCCGTTCGGTGTAGTAGGTGCCAATCAGTGGGTCCTGCCCGCGGTAGGGCTGGCGGACGAGCAACTGCCCATCGGTATTGAACAGGTTGATGCTGCTGTCGTGGCCAATGTCCAGGCGCTGGAACAACTCATTGAAGTACGACAGGCGCAGCGCACCCGCTGCCAACCCGGCGAACTCGCCATTGGGGCCGGAGATACGCCGGCTGAAACTGATACACCAGTCCAGGTCGCCAAGCTTGGCCTTGAAAGGCGGGCCCACCAGCAAGCCGAGGTTGGCATTGTGCTGGTGGGCCTTGAACACCCCGGTGTCGCCGAAGTTAGCCTTGCGCGGCACGCTGCTGGTGGAGTCGCCAACGATATTGCCTTGCTTGTCCAGCCACAGCACGTCACCGCGCTTGCGGTCGACGAAGGCTTCATTGAACAGCAGGCGCTGGCGTATCGGGCCGGGGACTTCCGGCAGTTCCTTGCGGCCGACGGCCCAGATCAAGCCTTGCAGGGATTGGTCGTAGAGTTCGACGTTGCGCAGGATGTCGCTTTCGATCAGCTGCACAATGTTGTTCGACGAGCGCACCGCCGACTGCTCGACACTTTCGCGCTCGCGGGCAAGCAGGTAGCTGACGATGGCCACGATGGCGAGCACGGCAAGGCAACTGCCCAGGTTGAGGATCAGCTCGGGGTGCGACCTGTAGACTGCGAAACGCGGGGATTGGGTGGGCATGCTCGCTACTGCGTGGGCAGGGCCATTCGCGGCGGCGATATTCTAGGGAAGCGGGCATTGTCGGACAAGATTTGTCCGACGGAAGCACGGTGTACCGTACTTTTCGATTTGCCGTGGACCC
>NZ_JBICLK010000066.1:0-2245 GCF_043105275.1 Pseudomonas sp. TYF_14 | reverse complement strand
TCTTGGTTCGGTAGTCACGTACGGTTTGCGCATAGTTCGGGGCCCAGTTGCTCTGGTCGTAAGCGCGATTGACCTCTTGCTGGGTGAGGTTTTTGTAGATCAATGGTTCTGCAGTGCCGGCAGCTGATACAGATATGCTCATGGAGGCTGCGAGTACAGCTGCAAATATCTTAGAAATTCTCATAGACAACACACGTTAGGATTTAGCGAGCATTTTATGTTACCGAGGTAGCTTCAATCATCCGACAAATTTAAAACTACTATCCATTTATTTTGATTGTTTTTCCGGATAATAATCAAAAACTATCCGGATTGTCCTCTAGCGTCTCTAGCCGTAGCCTATAACCATTGCTTCAACACCTCTGCCGGTGATGCCGTCATCGAATTTCTCTTCATAAGCGCAAGGGTTACTTGAACCGCTCCTTTGGTATCTGGTATCCCATTTTTGAGCCCCGTTCGTGGGGCTTTTTTTGGTGCGTGTCAAACGAGCAGGGCTACACTATGTTCCTATTCCCAATCGTACAAACCTTGCGCTATCAAGGTTGACTGTTACGACCACTACGGCAGCTGGATTACTGCTGAGCCTGTGACCGGAGCGTCTGAATGTCCTTCTTCGGCGGCGCACCGTAGTAGCGTCGATACTCTCTTCTGAACTGGGACGGGCTTTCATACCCCACGCAGTATGCAGTAGCTGCAGCATCCAATTGCTCGCTGAGCATCAGTCGACGCGCCTCATTGAGGCGTAGGGGCGGGACTACACATCAACCGTGCAAGGCTCAAGGCCTACTTGGCACAGTGAAGGCTGCCAATCAGCCCCTACAATCGCCGCGCCTTCAACCCCACGATCGCCAGTCGCCATCCAGCTAAGTTATGCCGCACGTCAGTGCGATCAAAAATCCCCTGGCGGCGCATCGAATTCGGGTCTCCCTGGGTGGGTACCGTGGCTGACGAACACCCGATCGGGGCTGGTTTCTACAGACACAGCTTTGACGGTATGCACGACGATCGAATCAATCACAAGCTGCAGGGCACTTTGCCTTTCCGTCTTGTACAGCCAATCCTCGAAGGTGGCAAAGACCCGCTCGCGCTTCTGCTTGACCGGTTTCTCCGGCTGGCTGATGTGAATGGAGTAGGACGGATAGCTATCCTCGGTCTCTGGATCGAAGTCCATAAGCCCTGCAGTGACGCGGGTACCCTGAGGGTATTGGAGCTTTTCCACCAAAGACGCTTTATGAAAGAGCACAACGTTCTCGCCGACGCCATCTTGAACCGAAGGAAAGATGATGCCGTCCAGTGAGGGTTGCTTGAGCGATGCCAGATAGTCCGCGACCGCCTGAGTCATCAAGTACTCACGCTCCTGCTCATTGGGCATTACTGGCAATATCAGCAGCTTGGTCAGAGTCCGCAGAAACCCAACGCGTTCTACCTCTTGCGTGTACGCCGGATCAAAAAGGCTTCCGCTACAGGTGATCGTTTCCAAACTGCGCAGATCAAGCAGCTTCAATGGCCGGGTAAACAGGAAGTGGGCCACTACCACCTTGCTTCCTACTGCAGGGCGAACCTCGGCCAGGGCCGAACTGGCATCTTTGGCCCCATAGAAAACCGAAATGCCTGACGCATTCATCCGGTTGGCGCGGGCGATAGATCCGTCAGGCGGACCACTCAGTTCAGAACCCAACTGCTAAAATCTTCTGCACTTTCAAGCACTAACAGCTGCACATTTTTTGATCTTTAATGTTCCGCGGCTTCTACTTCTTTAACCAGCCGTGCAACCCTTCTTTCACCTCCGTCTTCCGTAACGTTCCAAATTTCCTTCCTCAACCAATACAGGTTTGCCGAACACCGTAAGCTCCGGCGCAAGGCATTTTGCCCAACAACACTAAGTCATACCTGACGACTGCGCAAAGCCTATTGGATCCATTTTTGCCGAAGCCCATGAAAACGCAGGGAAAACCCCTACCCTGAAAAACCACGACGCACACTTGTTGCGCCTGTCGTGGCAGCACTGGCTATTCTTTGCCCAGCCGCAGGAAGCGGCATTTTCCAGCAACAACGGAGTGTTCATGTCCCTAGCCCTCGTCCACAGCCGCGCCCAGGTAGGCGTGCAGGCACCGGCGGTCAGCGTCGAAACCCACCTGGCCAACGGCCTGCCTCATCTCACACTGGTCGGCCTGCCGGAAACCACGGTCAAGGAAAGCAAGGACCGGGTGCGCAGCGCCATCGTCAACTCCGGGCTGAAGTACCC
>NZ_JBICLK010000065.1:0-10897 GCF_043105275.1 Pseudomonas sp. TYF_14 | reverse complement strand
CTTTTACAACGGACATCCTGATGTGCAGATGGAAGCGCATCACTACTGCTCCATCCTGAATGAGGATGTCATCCAGTGCGTCATCTTCGACGGTAATACCAAGGAAGCGAAGATCATGGGTGTCGAGTACATCATCGACGAAAAGCTGTTTGCTGGTCTGCCGGCCAACGAGAAGGCGATGTGGCACAGCCACGGCTATGAAGTCTCGTCCGGTCAGTTGGTTGCACCAGGCATACCCGCGACTGCTGAGCATGCGCTGATGGAGCGGCTTGCCCATACCTACGGGAAGACATGGCACACGTGGCACACCGACCAAGATAAAGCTCTTCCTGTGGGCGTTCCGCAGTTGATGATGGGGTTCACAATGGATGGCCAGGCTGACCCGGCGATGGTCGAGCAGCGCAATCGCCGTCTGGGGGTGGATGCGGCAAAAACCAAAGCTCAGCGGGCTGACATTCAAATCCCTGCGGCTGATCCCAAGGCGGATGGTTGGCAACACGGCAACGTTATTCAGATCACCGATCCAACAGGTGCTCATCTGCATCGGCCCTCCACGTCGACATCTGAGAAAGCGAACAGCCGTTCCAGCCAATAGCACCTGGGACAGTTGCATGTAGCTATGCCCCTGGCGTGCCTCTCCTGGGACGGCTGTCGTAAACCGCACCCTGGGCAGACGGCTTATCGCCGACATCCGGCAGCGTTTGCCCCTCTTGGAAGTAAGTTAGCCGCGCTCAGATCCCCACACCTAGCTATGCCATTGCAACGGTCTTTATCACACGATACGTTGCGTATTACGATCTTTCGCGCACCCGGTCAGCTAGCACGAAAGTAAAGGGAGCATCCCGCACTCTCCCAGCATCCGAAGAAAACACAGGCTCTCTGTGTGAACACACGAGGTGCGAGATCATGGCTAACGATCAAGAGAAAGCTGGTCAGCAAGGCGGCACCGCTCAAAACAACCCTGGCAATTTTGCCAATGATCCACAACGGGCGTCTGAAGCAGGCCAGAAAGGCGGTCAAATGTCCGGAGGGAGACCTGAGGATCAGCAAACTGGGCATGGCAGCGGCAGTAACCGTCAGGAAGATGATCCTCAGCGTGCCGGTGGTGCATCCCAACGGGGTGGCCAAGGAGGCCATTCCACCGGTATTAAAACTGACCGGGAGAAAGGTATGGACGATGAGTCGCAAGCTATTCAGGACGAAGACAGCGGAATGGCGGAAGACAACCGCTGAGCAAATAGCCAGGGAGAGGGATAACCCTGGCTTCCCCAACATCTTCGAAGCCACCATTCGAGGAATGACGGAATGACCGGCTAAGGAAACAGTACAGTTTCCCAATTGATAGCCGAAAAAATCCCGCGCAGAAAGCGCAGGCCGCTTAGAGAGCAACAACCGCCCGGATTAGTGGAAGCGGCTGGAATCATGCTGAGAGGTTGGTGCAACGACCCGACAGGCCATTCACCGAGCGGAGTGAACTTCCAGATGCAGGTATGGCCTTCCGTTCATACCGGAGGAACCGTCATGAGCCAATCGAAAGAACTGCACTCCACGGTCATTTGCCTGCAAGCCGACAAAGTCTTGCTGGTGCGCAAGGAAGCCTCCGAGTGGTCACTGCCAGGCGGAAAAATCGATCCTGGAGAGACCCAGCTAGAAGCAGCCCGTCGAGAGCTCTGTGAAGAAACCGGCATGCAACTGACGGATGCTCAGTTCCTCGGACACAGCGTGCTCCAATCGGAAGAGCACTGGCTCTATCGCATGAACGTGCCAACGTCAGTACAGCCGCACCCCTCACACGAGATCGTGGAGTGTCGCTGGTTCTCAGCTCCCGAACTCGAGCAGGTTACGGTCAAACCTACAAACACCGAATTGCTGAGGCGAAAAGGCTTCCTAGCTGTCAACGGTAGGCGCTTCCAGTCGGACTGAAGCCATCAGGACAGAATGACCTGAAAGGTCGTCCCCCCTTCAACGCCAGACTCGACCTCTATCCTGCCACCATGGCTGGCGACTATTTCCGATGCGATGAATAGCCCCAACCCTAACCCAGCGGCTGAGCCCTTTTCTTCTGCCGCGTAGCTTGAATATCTGCCCTCTGGCTTGAACAGATAGGGCATCACATCGCTGGGAATCGGCTCTCCGGAATTGTGCACGCTGAAGCGCGGAACTCCGGCTTCGCTGAAGAAAGTGACCTGGATCGGTAGCGTCGAGTCACCATGGAGCAGGGCATTGCCAATCAAATTGGAGAAGACCTGAGCCATGCGATCAGGATCAAACTGACCGGTGATCTGTACGGATTCGTTCAAAATAATGTTCGCCCAAGGGGAACCCGCGCGCAGTTCCTCGATGACCGAGCGACAGATCGGGTTCAGCTCCACCTGCTGCAGGTGCACCGGGATACCTGTTCCCAAATTACAGCGCGCCAGATCCAGAAGGTCGTTCACCATATTGTTGGCCCGGCGAGCGCTGTTACAAACCTGAGCGGCGAGCAGTTTTACCTTCTCACCTGACTCATCCTGTCGCAGGATTAGATCACCAGCCATGAGTACCGCACCCAATGGCGAACGCAGATCATGGCCAAGCACAGCCAGTACCATTTTTCGAGTTGATTCCACTGCTGCGCCATAGGCTGCAATGGATTCAACCATGGCTTGGTCTATTGCCTCGTTGAAGCGGATCATGTCCTGAACATGCTCTGCGTCTCGGAGCGTCTCTTTTGCCAGCCAGAGCGATAGAACACTCGAGCGCAGCGCTCGGTACTCAGAGACCAATTGATCCATCGAAAAGCCCGCTATCAAACGAGTAATGGCATGGGTCTGAGCCGCCGTATCGCTCCTCATTAGAGGGCCTCTGCCTTGCGCCTTCTCAGACTGCTGATGCGCAGTCTGAGCAGTACGCATATCAGCGGCAACGGTGCGCAGAATCTTCTCAGAGTGATTCCTGAGGCCGGCTGAATCCTGAGTGGGTAAGTCCGTCTTGACCGAACGTGCGAAATCCTCCCAAGCCTGGAGAATGCTTCCCATATCACTCTCAATGAAGTCGTACAGGCGCATTACGGTTTCCCACCATCCACACGTACCAAGCGTTCAGCCTAGCCCATTGAGTCATCAGGGCAAAGAAACCACTTCGTCATACTCTGTCAGCGCTTTGGAACGCGTTGTTATATGCCAGGTCTGTAGAGGTAGGGCGGGAGGCTAACTATGCGACACCAGGTGTTGGTAGTAGAGGACGATGAGGTTCTTCGGTGGTTGATGACCGAGGCCGTCACGCACCTCGGTCACACCGTCACTGATTGCGCCAGTGCGGACGATGCCTTGGCCATCTTGGAGAAAATTCCAGACCTTTCCCTAGTCATTACTGACATACAGATGCCCGGGCACATCGATGGTCTCGAATTAGCCAAAGCCATCTGGTGGGAGCATCCTGAGTTGCCAGTGATCATCGTCTCAGGTCATGTCGTCTTTTCGCCCAGCTCCCTACCTGCCAATGCGCGCTTCATTAAAAAGCCCTGCACCTTGGACTCGCTCAGCCGCGCCATGCAAGAGCTGCTACCCACCCGGTGAGGATCGGGACATGTCGCCATCTGGCGCCAACTCGTAACCTAGCGCCAATCAAAACTGCTTCCCCCACCACTGAAGCGTTTGGTCTGAACTTTGCCACCCCAAAAGACTTCCCCTGCATACCCCACGGTTTTTTTGCAGGAGCAAGACTATGAGAGCAGTCTCCTACCACGGTGCTAACGATGTGCGGGTCGATTCTGTCCCAGACCCCATCCTCCAAGACGCAGACGACATCATCTTAAGGGTGACGGCCACCGCCATCTGCGGATCCGACCTCCACCTCTATCGAGGCAAGATCCCGGAAACAGAGCAAGGCGACATCTTCGGCCACGAGTTCATGGGCATCGTGGAAGAGGTTGGCAGGGACGTGACGACCCTGCAGGTTGGCGACCGAGTGGTGATTCCTTTTGTCATCGCTTGTGGAAGTTGCTTTTTCTGCCAGCATGATCTCTTCGCTGCCTGTGAAACCACCAATACCGGGCGCGGATCGATCATCAACAAAAAGGGCATACCACCAGGCGCAGCGCTGTTCGGATACAGCCATCTGTATGGAGGGATCCCTGGAGGCCAAGCTGATTACGTTAGGGTGCCCAAAGGCAATGTCGGGCCATTCAAAGTCCCGACGACCCTCGCGGATGACAAAGTGCTGTTCCTATCCGACATCCTTCCCACCGCTTGGCAAGCGGTCATCAATGCCGAGATTGGCGAAGGCTCATCGGTAGCGATCTATGGCGCGGGGCCAGTGGGGCTGTTGAGTGCCGCCTGCGCACGGATGCTGGGCGCGCACACCGTCTTCATGGTGGATGACAACGACTACCGGCTGGCGTATGCCCAGGAAGCCTATGGCGTCATCCCGATCAACTTCGAACAGGATGATGATCCTGCCGACAGCATCATTCGCCAGACACCGGGTATGCGTGGCGTGGACGCGGTCATCGATGCCGTCGGGTTTGAAGCCAAAGGCAGCACCACGGAAACCGTGATGACGGCCTTGAAACTGGAAGGTAGCAGCGGCAAGGCCCTGCGCCAGAGCATCGCGGCTGTGCGACGTGGCGGCACAGTCAGCGTGCCCGGCGTGTATGCGGGTTTCATTCACGGCTTCATGTTCGGTGATGCCTTCGACAAAGGCCTGACCTTCAAAATGGGTCAGACCCATGTTCAAAAATACCTTCCCGAACTGCTGGAGCACATTGAAGCAGGACGCCTGCAACCGGAACTGATCGTTACTCACCGCTTAGCCCTAGAAGAGGCGGCCATGGGCTACAAAATGTTCGATCAAAAGCAGGATAACTGCCGCAAGGTCATCCTCGTGCCAGGTGCTGCACCGGGCACCTTGGGCCCTGACCACCTCTAGAGGAGGAATGATCATGAACGGTCTCGCCAGTTACTTCTGGATTGCCGTAGCGGCAATTCTTCTGCTCATCGACCTGTGGGCCATCGTCAGCGTGTTCCGGAGCGACAAGACAGATGCCGTGAAAGCGGCCTGGGCTCTCCTGATCGTGGCCCTACCGCTTGTTGGCCTGGGGATATGGGGCGTTGCTGGCCCGCGAGGCATCAAGCGAGGCACTGGGCCCACTTCCGACGAGCACAGCAAAGGCTGATATTCCAGGCCCCACCTATAGAGGTTTGCATAATGGTCGATCAAGCGACAGGTATGAAATCAGGTGAGCGCTACCGGGTTGAAAACGTGGAGCGAGCGCATCAGTTTCCAGGCTTCTTTCAAGACGGGAAATATTATCTAGGCCCCGAGCTTCTCACCGCCGTGGGATGGCTCGAAGGTACACGCTTCATCTACGACAGCCTGGATGCTGAAGGTGAACCCGTGTTTCCAAACAAAGAGGCAGGTACGGTCGAAGGGCTGACCTTGACCCTGGTCGATGGCACCGCCCTTGAGCTCTCTCTGGTCGAGGCCGACGAAATCATCGCACCCTTCGAACACCGTAGCAGCGGCACAGAGCAAGAAGCTCCCCGTAGGGGATATCCCGTCAGGGGGCCGCTGCGTGGCAAAGTTGTGGTAATCACAGGGGCATCCAGCGGCATAGGCCGCGCCGCCGCGCACGCCTTTGCCTGCAAAGGCGCACGCTTGGTGCTCGCAGCCCGCGATGAAGAAGCATTATTTGACGTTCTGGATGAATGCACCGATTGTGGTACGGATGCCATAGCGGTCACCACCGACGTCACCCACAGCGACCAGGTTCAAGCGCTGGCCGCCCAGGCCTCAGCGTTTGGCCATGGACGGATCGATATCTGGGTCAACAACGCCGGAGTTGGTGCGGTTGGGAACTTTGAGGATACCCCGCTGGAAGCTCACGAACAGGTTATCCAGACCGATCTGATTGGATACCTGCGAGGCGCCTACGTCGCCCTTCCCTTCTTCAAAGCGCAAGGTAGCGGCATTTTGATCAACACACTGTCGCTGGGCAGCTGGGTGGCCCAGCCCTATGCAGCGGCTTATTCGGCGAGCAAGTTCGGTTTGCGTGGACTGACCGAGGCCCTGCGAGGGGAGCTGACCAAGTTTCCAAACATCCATGTTTGCGACATCTATCCAGCAGTCATGGACACACCCGGCTTCCGAGACGGCGGCAACTACACCGGGCATGCGCTGACACCGCCAAGCCCCATCTACGATCCCGAACGGGTAGCCAAGGCAATGGTAGCCTGTGCAATTTCACCTCGAGCTCACACAACGGTCGGGACTGCTGCTCGCCTCGCACACTTGGCCAGCTACCTAGTACCAGGAATAGCTTTGTTGTCTGGATGGGTAACGCGGTGGGGGATAAATCGTAGTCCCATAGCCGAAACCTCATCGGGCAACCTGTTTGAGCCTCCAAGTGACAGAAGGAGTATCGACGGAGGGTGGAGGAAACCTAAAGCTAAAACGCCCCTGCTAATAGGCGCAGCGGCGCTTGGAATCATCGCAGGGTTAACAATCGCCTGTTCCCGACGCAGGAAACACTAGAGAGGCAACATCTATCGGGGTATGGACGGAGCTTCTCGCAAGACTACGTCCATGCCTACTACGCTGCGGCGAGGGTCAGATGTCCGGCTATTAAAGAAGCCGGCGGCAAGGAAGAGGCGAAAAAGTACTACGAGGCCAAGGAAGAGCATCGCACTGTCGCCCCCCTCGTCATCCCTGACCTCCTGCAGACTGAAACCGGCTCCGTTGAGTTTGACGGTCGGGTCAAAGTCATGAAAGAGCTGCTGGAGCACCACACCGAGGAAGAAGAAGGCGAACTCTTCCCGACGGCCAAAAAGCTTCTTGGCAAGGACGTGCTGGAACAGCTTGGGCAAACCATGGAAGCCCAGAGAAAGATGCTCAAGGGCGAGCAGCGGGCCGCCTGACAAGGCCATTCCCTGCCAGTGCCACGGCTGGCAGGGATCCGCTTCAGATGTCGAACAAGCAACAGCCTTCTTCTGCCCATGAACCAGGCACGCCTTCCAACCTCACCTTGGTTGGCCGGGCTCCTTCTCGTATTATCAGCCCTCCCCACCTGGAATGATTGTCGTGAAGCCGTCACCTGGAAGTGCCCAGTCGATCCCTGCAAATGCCAACGGCCCGAAATGGGATGTCGGCGAAGCTGTCAGCCAACTTTCCTGGGACGACTTGCGGATCATCAAAACGCTGAGTGATTGCAGCAACCGCGCCGCTACGGCCAAGAAGCTCGGCATCAATGTGTCCACCGTCTCGCGCCGGGTCGCGCAAGTTGAGAAGACGCTTGGGGTCGCGCTTTTCGATCATCGCAAGGCGGGGTATCTGCTGACTGCCGAAGGCGTCGAGCTGCGTGCGCTGGCCGAGCGCGTTGAGCTGGACATCGTCAGTGTCACCCGCAGGGTGTCCCGCGCCGGCCAGGGCCCCTTGGGAAAGCTGCGAATCACTACCAGCGACTCGCTGCTGTTGTACTTTCTCACGCCGATCATCGCGGACTTCAAAGCCCTCAATGAGGGGATTACCATCGAGGTGTTGGTCGGCAACCAGACGTTGAGTTTGGCAAGGGACGAGTCGGATATTGCGGTACGCGCGACCAAAAAACCAACGGACACCCTCGTGGGCCGCAAGCTCGCCAACATCGCGTGGGCGGCATATGGCAGCGTCAAGCAGGCGGCGATTACCGATCCCTTCGCTGAGGGTCAGGCATGGGTATCCTACTCGGGAGGCTTGTGCGGTTTGAAGGCAACAAGCTACGTCGAATGTCGGGTGCCCTCGGAGCTTATTTCTTACCGCACTGATTCCGTGGCGGCAGCAAGTGCCGCTATTGCGGCGGGCCTGGGTTTTGGTTTCCTCCCCTGCATGCTGGGCGACATTACCCCCGGATTGGTTCGAGCCGGCCCAGTGGTGCAGGAGCTTCAGGATGAGTTGTGGCTGCTCACCCACCAGGACATCAGAAAGTCCTGGCGGGTAAAAGCATTCATGACGTTCTGCGCGGCTGCCGTGGCCGACCTCAAACCTTTGGTCGAAGGTCAGCAGGCCATCCCTGCTTCCTAGTTGAAATCGGAGGCGCCGTTCATTTGGCTTGGGTGCCGATCACAGCACGACACACGATCTCGATCAGCTGGGGACGCTGTGCGAGCCGCGATACACCGATGATATTACTGGCCGCCTGCGGGCGCTCGGTGCCATAGGCCGCTTTGCGCACCTTACCGACTACGGCGAAGGCTGCGTCCATGTCCAACACATACAGCGTCTCCTCAACGACATCCTGCATCGTGGCGCCATACAAGGCCAACAACTTGGCAATGTTGTCGTAGGAAACCCGCATCTGTTCGCCCATTGACGAGAAATCGCTCGGACGACCGTCAGCATTCAGTGGCGCCGGCGCTACCAGGTTGCCCTCTTCGTCATGGTTGAACTGCCCCGAGATGAAGATCTCGTTGCCAACTCGCCGCGCTTGCGGATAGCCGTAGCCCTCTTCCCATGAAACGCCCCAGTAAGCAGTGTCGTCGTTGAAAGGTCGTGAAGCGGCCATTGGATTCTCCTTGGCGAAAAATGGATCGACGTGATCCGACTGGCCGAAATCCTAGCACCGGATTGGACGCTACCAATGGCGCATTAAAGCGCCTACAAGAGCGCAAAATTGCGCCACCGATTCGCTGAGTGTTTCGCTATCTTGGGCTGGCACTCGGCGACGACCCGCCGAAAAACTCTCGCCACCGTTCAGCAAAAGGGAAGAACAATGAGCAATCCACACACTGAAGTCCTGACCCCGCTCAACAGCCAACTGATCTTCATCGATCAGCAACCGCAAATGGCTTTTGGCGTGCAGAGCATTGACCGGCAGACGCTGAAGAACAACACGGTAGGTTTGGCCAAAGCAGCCAGGATCTTCAATGTGCCGACCGTCTTCACCACGGTCGAAACCGAGAGTTTCTCCGGGCATACCTACCCCGAGCTGCTCGCGGTCTTCCCTGATGCGCCATTGCTTGAGCGCACCTCCATGAACTCCTGGGACGACCAGAAGGTTCGAGACGCGCTGAAGAAGAATGGTCGGAACAAGATCATCGTTTCGGGCTTGTGGACAGAGGTCTGCAACACCACCTTCGCGCTGTCCGCCATGCACGATGCAGGCTATGAGATCTATATGGTTGCCGACGCTTCCGGGGGCACGACCAAGGAGGCTCACGACTACGCCATGCAGCGCATGATCCAGGCGGGCGTGGTGCCAGTTACCTGGCAGCAGGTGCTACTGGAGTGGCAGCGCGACTGGAAAAACCGCGACACCTACGATGCTGTCATGGCGCTGGTCAAAGAGCATTCGGGCGCCTACGGCATGGGCGTCGACTACGCCTATACCATGGTGCACAAAGCGCCAGAGCGCGTTCAGCACGGCCCCACCTTGGCACCCGTGCCCGCATCGATCTGATGCCTGATCAGCCCCAAAGTTGGTTCCTGATCAACAAGCGGGGCTGGATCGAGCTGATCCGGGGTAGAGAATCGAGACGGCGTGTTCTGAGGCCTCGGGAGAGGCTTCAGCGACCCGTGCTGCCCGGATCTACCCTCTTCAGATTTTTCAGGATGAATTGGCCCCATGAACAGTGCTAACGGCATCGTTATAGCCACCGTTGCGATTCAGTCGACTGGGCGGCTCAAACCCTGGCAGGTCGCAACGGCCAAGCAGATGATGTTGGAGGCATATCGGTCACAGCATGCGGAAATGAACAGAGAAATGCGGGCGTGATCCGTATGACAAGGGTAGAAAATCGGAGCCCCAAAAACGCAAAAAGCCCTGAATAATCAGGGCTTTGAATATGGCGGAAGCGTAGAGATTCGAACTCTAGGATAGTTGCCCATCGACGGTTTTCAAGACCGTTGCCTTAAACCACTCGGCCACGCTTCCAGCTCGTTTTGCGGCCGCCATAATACCTTAATGAAACACGCTGTCAAACTCTCTGTGTCGCGGGTTGCAGGAGCTCTGATAGACTCCTAGCATCTGAACGTCCGAAACCACAGGTTTACCAAGGAGTGTCGCCATGCGCGAACAGGATTATGCCGTCCACCACGGCCAGCAGGTCGAGCAGCAGGAGATCAGCAAGGTCCTGCGCAACACGTACAGCCTGCTGGCGCTTACCCTCGCCTTCAGCGGTGTCATGGCTTTCGTTGCCCAGCAGATGCGCGTCGGCTACCCGAACGTGTTCGTGGTGCTAATCGGCTTCTACGGGCTGTTCTTCCTTACCAACAAACTGCGTGATTCGGCCTGGGGCCTGGTGTCCACCTTCGCGCTCACCGGTTTCATGGGCTTCATCCTCGGCCCGATCCTCAACCGTTACCTGGGCATGGCCGGTGGCGCCGAGGTAGTGAGCTCCGCGTTTGCCATGACTGCGCTGGTGTTTGGTGGTCTGTCGGCCTACGTGCTGATCACCCGCAAGGACATGAGCTTCCTGAGTGGCTTCATCACTGCGGGCTTCTTCGTTCTGCTGGGTGCTGTCGTTGCCAGCTTCTTCTTCCAGATCAGCGGCCTGCAACTGGCAATCAGCGCTGGCTTCGTGCTGTTCTCGTCGGTCTGCATCCTGTTCCAGACCAGCGCGATCATTCATGGTGGCGAACGTAACTACATCATGGCAACCATCAGCCTGTATGTGTCGATCTACAACCTGTTTGTCAGCCTGCTGCAGTTGTTTGGCATCATGGGTCGTGACGACTGATTGATTGCTGTACCGCAAGAAGCCCGCTTCGGCGGGCTTTTTTGTGGGCGTTGGAAATGGGTTGAGTTACGGGATGTTCGTCGCAAGAGGTTCAGCGCCTGATAGATCGAGCGCCGCCCGCGCGGCGCATCGCGAGCAAGCTCGCTCCTACATTTGTTTCGGGCCAGTATCGCCTGTGCCTGCGCGCGACCGCCCTGTTTGTTCCC
>NZ_JBICLK010000064.1:0-8183 GCF_043105275.1 Pseudomonas sp. TYF_14 | reverse complement strand
TCCGATTCCGCCGGATTTGCGGCGTGACAGTTGAAAGTTTCTTGACCGTTTCTGGGATTGCTCAAGATCGAGCGCCGTTTGAGCGGCGCTTAATCTCAATTGGGTGATCAATAAATTACCATCCGAAAAACACCAACGACATCCAATAGCCTGATGGTACGAATTATACTTGTTGTTCGGTCAGCAGTATTGGCTAGGATCCAAGTTGTTTAAGATAAGTACCAGTTTGTCAAATTCGATACCATGTTGCTGGCATGCTTTCGGAAAAAGACTATGGCTTGTAAGCCCGGGAAGGGTGTTAAGCTCAATAAGGTACGGCTCTGTGTTGTGGACGATGAAGTCTGCTCTAAAGTAATCAAGCTCAAGTGCCTCAGCGATAGCAGAGCAGTAGTTGGTGACTAGTTGATGGGTGCTCCTGTCTAGGATGGTGAGGGTGGCATTCGTCTTGGTGGATATGAATTTCGCATCATAAGAGAAGAAATCACTCTCAAATTCAACTGTATAGATGGGTAGCGTGGATTTGTTTAAATAGCATACGGATAACTCGGGCCCACTTATAAATTCTTCTATTAGAATTCCAGTGTGAAATTTTGCTGCTGCGTTTATAGCAGGCTGGAGGTCAGCTTTGAGGTCGCGGACCAGGGACACACCGAAGCTACATCCTTCACGGTTAGGTTTGACGATGCAGGGTGTTCCTAGACGTTCACTGATCTCTTCAAAACAAACGTCATCACCGTTTTTCGAGTAAAGATAGTTTGCGACATTTATTCCAAGTCCTCTTGCAATATGCTTCGTTAGAAGCTTGTCCATGCAGATTGCGCTGGCCTGAGGAGAAGGGCCATTATATGGGATCCCTAGTCCTTCTAAATATGCTTGTGCCATCCCGTTTTCACCGAAACCGCCATGAAGCGCCAAAAAGACTCTGGTGAATTTAGCGAGGTCCAGACTAAGCAGTTCTCTATAGTCCGAAATGGTGAGAATCTCATGGCTGATTTGGAGGGTTTTCAACGATTGTGAGACAGCTTCGGAAGTTTGAAGGGAGACCTCCCGCTCCGAGGAGTTTCCACCCGTTATAATTGCAATATTTTCAATCATTTAATTTGCCCCCTATGATTTAAGTGGATAAGCTGAAGCACCTTTTGTGAAAGCGATTCTGCACCTGCTCGAACGGTTTTGATGTCCATGTCGCTGGTGAAGGATAAGCGGATCGCACTGTTGGCCCTCATTGCGCTGTGCCCAATCCCGGTGATGACGTAAGAGGGGGAAAGATTGTTAGAGTTGCAGGCTGATCCGGAAGAGATGCAGACGTTTCTCAAGCTACTAATCAAGGTTTCTGAGCGCATCCCAAGAATGGAAATATTCAAGATGTGAGGTGTCGAAACAGCGTCTGGAGAATTAATTAGGAACGCGATGTCATGCTTGTTTAGTGTTTCAAGGATTGCATTTCTCAGTTGTTTCGCAGCGGACCATGAGGCAGGGTAATCCTTGTTCTTTAGTCGACGTGCCGCAGCGCCGAATCCGGCGATCAGTTGAGTGGGAAGTGTGCCGCTACGGAGTGAAGATTGACCGCCGCCAAATGTGAGAGGACGCAACCGAGAAAAGCTGGAGGAAGAAACATAGAGGGCGCCGATGCCCTTTGGCCCTTCGATTTTATGGGCTGAAATCGAAGCGCAATCTACGCCAAGTTCTTTGACGTTGATAGGTAGCTTGCCCAACGCTTGAGCGGCATCGACATGGAAAAGTGCATTTGAGTTTTCTAATGCCTTTTTGATTTCTAGAAGGTTTTGAAATGTGCCTATTTCGGAATTCACATAAGAAATAGAGAGCAGTGATGTGTTTTCATCCAGTAGGCTGTTTAGATGCGTTAGATTGACTCGTCCGTCCGAATCGATTTTCATTCGTCGAATCTCTATGTTGCGTTTTTCTAATTCTTCTGCGGCTAAAATACTGGATTTGTGGTCGATAGGGCATATAATTATATTGCTTCTTGCGGTGGTGGTGCTTCCAAGAATCGCAATGTTATTGCTTTCCGTGGCGCCAGATGTGAAAACTATTTCAGCCGGTGTGCAGCCTAGTAGCTCAGAAATATGTGAAGCACTTTCAAAGACAGCACTCCGTGCAAGACGGCCTAGAATGTGCGCAGATGAGGGGTTTCCGTAGTTGATGTTGTCATATTTCGCCATTTCCTTTATGACGTCATCAGCGCACGGAGTAGTGGCTGCAGCATCTAGATAGATTACCGAGTCTGGTTGCATTGCTGGCCTCTCAAGTTCTATAGGTGACGATATGGATGCCTTTGCTGTATATTTCTTCGGTCGTGAGCTCCCCGCTCCCTCCCAGATCTGCCACCAATATGCTTACAGGATCGAACTCGTAAAGTGAGAGGGCGATCTCAACTCCCTTTCTAATTGGAGCATGGCATTCATTTGGGGCGAGGAGAATCAAAAGCCGAGCGCCTGCTCTGTAGGCTTCGGAAATCATTTCTGTTATTTCACCTGCGCAACCGGTCATGCCGCAACTGACCAGTGGTAAAGGTGTGCCCGAAGAGTCAGTGAATGAAATCTCGGACATTTCTGGTTGATCTGGAATACATCGTTTCTCGAGTTTTCCTTGCTTCACCAGTCGAGAAGCCTCATTTTGAAAGCGATTTTTCAACCATGTCTCGGGGAAACAAAGTGTATGTTTGCGACTGGGTGTGATATTTTTTGTAGTGACGATTGAGGATGAGTTAAGGTGCGTGAGGTAGCTTGTTGGAAGTTGCTCGAAGTGGTTGTAAAATTCGGCCCTATAGTCTTGAGTGATTTTGTCGCTTGGGACGTATTGCCAATCGTTGATCAAAAGGAGTAGGTTTCCGCTTTGGTTATTCTTGACTATATGGTGCTCTGCGAATTCTATAGCTAACTTCCAAGAATAGGTGGGAAATATGCCCACTCGCTCCTTGATTTGTGCTTTTAATGTAGGGTCTTGTATGTCCTCAAAGACTTCTGGTGCCAGTCGATCGCTCTGTTTGTCATAAAATAGCATGAAGTGGCCGGCCATGATGTGAGCGGCATTCAAGGGTTCGGCATCCATGAAGTTGAAAATGCGACTTTTTAGCTCGGCTTCTGTAAATGCAAAGCTTTCATGTGTTGTTATTTTTTTCATAATTTATCCTTGTGGGTAGTTTTGGGGTGAGGGTTATTGAGTAAATGCATTGGTAAGATCGCGAGTTAATTCGTCTGGGTCTTCAAGTCCGAGTTATATCCTTGCGCACTCACTGTTAATGCCTAGTCTTTTTGCTGAGGGCATGTCGTGAGTATCAATAAGATTGACGAGGCTTGTCGTGCCGCCCCATCCATAGCCGATCTTTATTAGGTTTAGTCGGTTCAGGCGAGATATCAGTTCGTTGCGAGAGCATGAAAATTCAGCGGTGAAAAGGCTGTTGAATCCATAGATCATCGAGTTTTGTAGGTGGAGCTCAGTGTTTTGGAGAATGGGATGTATTGCCTGTTTTAAAAGAGGCAGTGGCTTGAGGCTTCTAAGTACCTTGCGAGTCGTACTCATTTGAAATGATAGGCGAGCGCCGAGCGTGCTGATTGATCGAATTGCTGCTGAGCAGGCGTGTGAGCTCACATGGTTGCCCGTTAATGCGGAGGTGGTTTTAAGGTTTACATACAGATCTTTTCGCTTGGTTATTAGTGCTCCGAGAGAGATGCCCTCTACAGCCCCGTGGTATTTGCTCATTGAAATCAAGCTGATGTCCGCGCCGAGTGATAAGGGGTGGTGAAATAGTGATGCTGCCCATGTGTTGTCGGCCACAATCAGCGCTGGGTGGTCGTGTCTTGATTCGACGATCGCACTAATATCCATGACCTCGTACGTGAATGCGCCTGGGTTTTCAAATATGATTAATTTTGTCTTTAGAGTTAGTTTATTTTTTAGAGTCGCGGCTTCGCTAGGTGTGAAGTATTCAATTTTTACACCAATATTTTCAAAGTGATTCAGCAGCCATCGTGTGGAGTAAACGATGGTATCTCCAGCAAGTACGTGATCACCTGGTTTCACGAATGTTGTCAGCAACAGGTTGAAGGCGGACTGCCCGGAAGGTGTTAAGACTGCGAACTTGCCCTTCTCGAGGTCGGCTACCCGCTGAGAAAGTTGTCGAGTCGTTGGTGTGTCAACGCCGCCATAGTACAGACCACTGAAAAGATCATTGTCTATGTCTGCTAGGCTTTCTTCATTGATGGGTGGCAGCTGATCAAAGGTGTCGACTAAATAGCTGGTGCACTCCATGGCTGGCGTTTGTGTGGATTGGATTCCTCCTGTGGGGAAGAGGCCAACCTGGGCCAGTTTACTACGTGTCATCTCAGGCATCGCTTGCCTCGAACTCATTGAGAAGAAGGATTATTTCTTTAACTTCGCCAACCTGAGGTGCACAGACATTGGGTAAGGGATATTCGAGGGAGGCTTCACCGAATCTATGGAAATACTCCAGCAGTTCACCTTCGGGAGTGCCCCAGCGCAGGTAATTTTCATTCTCGCTTTCGCGGCTACTCCGCAGTGGGTGCCGGACCGCCCAGTTTGCACTTAAGGTAATAGGCTGTCCTGTCTCCTGCTTAAGCTTTATGAGTCCATTAAGCAAGTTTCGGCGACTGATATGTGCTTCACCAAGCCAAAAAGTAATGCGCACCCGCAATCGATATGATTTGCAGCCATAAAGTCCAGAGCTTTTAAGAATCGGTCTTTCCACGTTTGTTTATTGCCGTCAACGTCTTTGCTCATGCCCCCAATTTCTTGTGGTTCAAGCGTTTCGAGTCCGATGAATATATACCTAAGGCCACATTTGGCTAGCCTTTGAATAAGGTCCTTTTTTCTAAGAATCTGATCGATCGTGAATTGGCCTCCGAAAATGACTTCTAAAGGGGCTTTCTCAAGTAATTGACACAACTGTGTGATTGCGACTGGGCTACCGCTAAGGAATATCGAATCTTCGACGAATGCGCTTGCCCCCTTGCTGGGGTGATCTTGCATTACTGCGCTAACTGTCTCGTTGAGTTGATTGTAGAGTCGTCGTGGGGCGCCTTGTATGTCCTGGATGTTTCCGGCAATGCTGCGGCGTTCACTGCAAAAATTACAATCATAGATACACCCAGGCCCAGTATCGCTGAATATATGTGAGGTCATGCGCCCCTCGAAAACATCAAATGAAGCGGTGACCCCAAATGTACCGACCACTGAGGGTAATTCGTCGCGCTTCAGAGGTACGCCATCACTTACAAGTGTGTTATCGATGCGTGGGAAGTCAGCGATCCATCGCCCTTCAGTTTTCATATCCAGGTTTTCTGCAATGAACGTCGCTGGGCTTTGATTGCAGCGACTAAAAAGCTCGCCAATCTCTGCAATCAATTTTTCCGCCTCTCCGGAAATTATGACGTCAAATAGTGGAGGGATTTCACACTCTCTGATAAGGCGCCCCGGCGAGGCTCTATGGTGTTTGACGAGGGAGGGTAGCCTCTTTCTTTCGTCAGCAAGGTATATCGTTTCATTAACGTGCCGCCCACCCAGTACGATGAGTAATCTATCGCCGAACATTTTTCTAGCGACTTTTGCACATTCCACTGCGCCAGGCATGCAGAGCGTCATGGCGCCAATGAATAGAATGTTGGGTCGAGATGCTTGTATTAAATTTTCATAGCGATGCATGTCATCCAGTGAGTACATGAGCAAAAAATGCTCTCTCAACTTTTTGTCGAGTCGCCCCCAGTTGCTGTTTCCCCAAGCACCTTTCCTTTGTTTAGCGAGGCTTGCCGCATAGCGGCATGCGTTAAAGAGGCTGACAGGGTCAGTGCTGTTCAAAGCCCTGCCTGATTTGTGGCCGCTGATGCATTCC
Source organism: Pseudomonas sp. TYF_14 (assembly GCF_043105275.1). NCBI lineage: Bacteria > Pseudomonadati > Pseudomonadota > Gammaproteobacteria > Pseudomonadales > Pseudomonadaceae > Pseudomonas > Pseudomonas sp. TYF_14. The sequence goes on along the minus strand of NZ_JBICLK010000064.1, from coordinate 2,314 downwards.
GGCGCAGAGACCGCGATCGCTCGAATCTGTAGATGAGGCGTGACGATTTTGGGGGCGGACGACCGCTCGCCCAGGGTCGCCCCCTTAGTGATTTGCAAAGGCATGCTCTTCCATTCCTGAATATCGGCAAATGCCGTTGTTATTTTTATTGGATATTGGATACAGTAGCCAAAATCTCCTGACTGAGGCCTGTCGAAATGAAACAAAATGTGATCGCACTGGTTTTTGGGGGGCGGAGCTCAGAGCATTCAGTGGCGCTACGCTCCGCCGCTACAATCCACGCGGCGCTGATGGCTCTCGGTCACAGGGTGCACTGTGTAGGGATAGATCGTGTGGGCAACTGGAGGTATCAAGGAGAGCCGTGCCAGTTCCCTGGTGCGGTTGATCGGTCGGCTCCGTTGATTTCAATTCGTCCAGGCCATCGCTCGCTCTCATACACAACTCAAGAGAGCGGCACGGTGGAGATTGGGATCGATTTGCTTTTCCCGGCACTGCATGGTCGGTGGGGGGAGGATGGAACAATTCAAGGATTGGCAGCGATGTGCGGTTTGCCGTGTGTGGGCTCCGGGGTGCTAGGTTCGGCAATGGCCATGGATAAAGATGTCACAAAGAGAATGGTCCAGTCTGCCGGGCTTGTTGTGGTGCCTTGGCTGGCCATGAACTCCATGCGTCCTTGGGAGGAACTGGTTGAGTGCCTGGGTAGCAGCACGCTCTTCGTAAAGCCCGCTACTTCGGGCTCATCGATTGGTGTGTCTAGGGTCTCCAACGCCTTGGAATATGCTGCGGCATTTGCTATTGCAGCACGAGAGGACACAAAGGTGCTGGTGGAGGCTGCTGTCTGTGGAAGAGAGATAGAGTGTGGTGTGCTCGAACTTGAGGAGGGTTTGATGGCCTCGGTGGTGGGTGAAATAATCAAAAAGGAAGGGCACGCCTATTACGATTATCAGGCGAAATACGATTCCAACAGTGTGACAGGTCTTCGTGTGCCAAGCTTGTTGCCACCTGACATTGTCGCGCGCATCCAGGCTTTATCTGTCCAGGCGTTTAGATGCCTTGAACTGAAGGGGTACGCCAGGGTGGATTTTTTCTTGACAGAAGAGGGTGAAATTATTCTCAATGAGATCAATACCTTACCCGGATTTACGAGTGCCAGTATGTACCCGAAGATGTTTGAGTGCTCCGGTTACCCTCCGCCGAAGTTGGTAGGAGCGCTAGTCGAATATGGGCTCTCATCAGCATCTAAAGAACGTTTATGACACGTCCTGCCGACGCCGCTTCTCAAGAAACGTAACGATTGCATCTCGTCCCTCGGCAAGGTGCTCGGCTAAAAATTGCTTGGCGGCTTCGCGATCACCCTTGGCGCAAGCGCTCAAAATGCTTTTATGATCCTGTTGCGATTTCTTGTGATAGTCGAGATTTGTCAACAAAAAACGAAGATGGCGATCCACCGAGTCATGAAGGGACTTAATCAATGCAAGTAATCTGGGGCGCTTTGCTTTTGAATAAAGAAAGTGATGAAACTTTTCATTGAGTTCGCTAAGGTGGTGCGGGTCGGTGGCATGCTCCATGGTAGATAAGAGTTCGTACATCTGCGCCAGATCATTTTCTACGATGTTGTCAAAGCCAAAGTCCAAGGCGGTGCATTCTGCCATGATCCGCATATCATAGATCTCGACAATGTCTTCAATCGTCATGATCGCTACAGAGGCCCCCTTATGGACTTCGTAGGTAACAAGCCCTTCGGCCTCCAACTGCCTTATGGCGTCCCTTACCGGCATACGACTCAAACCGAATTTCGAGGCTAGCTCTTCTTGGCGCAAAGCCGTACCTTCGGCTATTGCGCCAGAAAGTATGCCTTCGCGTAGCGACTCGACCACATAATCCATCGCGGTTTTATGGCGATGTTTGTCAGGAACGATAAAGCTATCGAGAGAGTTCGCCACCATGTTCTCCGGGTCTAGCGATGTAGTCAAAAGCGCTGGCGAAGGTATCACAGACTCACTAGAGCTACCATCGAGCAGTTGGCATGATGTTCATGCCTTTGAGTAGTCATTGGCTCTCTACATCCGCATAGAAACCGTGAGCTTTTGCATGATCAAGTCGCTCAGATTTTTTTTGTCGTGGCGCCACCCTCTCTGTGGCTTTCCAAGAGCTTAAGCCTTTGGCCATTGCCGTAGAGGCGATTGGGCGGGAGGTCTCGTTTTTCTTGGTGATTGCTTGCTCATGAGCCACCCGTCAACGCGGTGGTGCTCGCCCGGTTCATCTTTTCGTGTGGGTGTCTGCCAAAGTTGGAAAGCTTCTTGCAATGCCAGCC
>NZ_JBICLK010000063.1:0-815 GCF_043105275.1 Pseudomonas sp. TYF_14 | reverse complement strand
ACTTTCTCGGCCGTGACTTCGCGCTTGACGATCTGCTCGGCCACCATCTGCGGGTAGAGCTTTTCGATTTCCAGAAACGACTGCGCGACCAGCAGCTTGCGCTCGTTGTCGACCCCGGGCTCCACAGTTCGCGCCAGCCACTGGGTTTTCACATCCTCGACAGCGGCGTTGCGCCAGGCGTTGAGCTCCTGGGTGATCCCGATGGCGTCTTCGATGACGATGGCGGCGCCACGGGGTTTGCTGTGGTTCACCAGCGGTGCCAGCGCTTGGCGTGATGCGTGCGGCGAGACGATCTGGTCGTTGTTGAACGGCTGCAGGTCCAGTAGCGCCTGCAGGTCTGCATCGTCCTGGGCCTTGAAGTCGGCCACCCAGCTCAGTTGGTCATGCTTGAGGACGTGGGGCTGTGGCGGGGCGTCGGAAGGCTGGATGAAGCGGGCGATATCGATTGTGGGCAGGCTGCTGCGGTATTCGTCGTCGAGCAGGCGGTAGTTGTCGAGCATGCGCGGGGTCAGCGGGGAAGGGCTGAACAATGGACGCAGCTCCTGGATGTCATCCAGGTCGTAGAGGGTGATGGTCCAGCCGAAACCGCGAAGGATCTCATCCAGATTGCCGGCGCTGGGGGCAGTCTCCCAGGGGGCGTCGCTGCTGATGTACAGCAGCGAGCCATTGGGCGCCACGCGGTACTGGCTGTGCCATTCGTAGGCCGGTGCGCTATGGCGCTTGATCAGCAGGTAGAGAAAGCCCTCGCGCAAAGGGCGGATGGCGTAGCTGGAATGGGTCAGCTCGCCGACATCCTGGAACGGGCTTAGATAGCC
>NZ_JBICLK010000062.1:0-27440 GCF_043105275.1 Pseudomonas sp. TYF_14 | reverse complement strand
CTGTGACAGGTGGTTTCGTACTCGCCTGGTGGGACTTCGCCGATGCTGCTCAGCAGTTAATATACCGCCAGCAAAACCTTACCAAACATAGTACCAAAAAACCTGGAACGCTGGCACTTGCATACGCATTGCGGGCACTGGCAACTATTACAATCTCGCTAGCGGAAGCAGGAACAGCCATTGCAATCGCAAAACCTCTTTTTGACCATCTATCTCAGAATGCCAAAACAACACTTGTGAGAATGATGACAACATCCATGGGCGCGCTTGCCAACAAACTGGGAACACAAGCTGCTCGCCTACTGCTTGCACGTTTAGTATTAGGTGCATTTTGGATCGGAGTCATCCTGACACTCATAATCTACATTCTGGAAGATGACGCTTTAGAGAAGTGGTGCAAACGTAGCTGCTTCCGAACTCATAAAAATATCAAACCCTATGAAGAGCAGGAAGAACTGAGTGCCCTACACACTGCTATCGGCGAGGTTTTATAATGTATCTTATCGAATGGGGATTCTGGCAGATGGCAACTCAGTCAGAAGCTGCACGTAGAACGTACGAAGCAGGGATGACACCAGCAGAAAAGCGCGCAAATAGAGATTTTTATGAAGGCGACCTGAATGAAGAGATTCACTTTTCCCGGGTAAGTGAAACACCCCTCATACGCGGCCCTGTTTATGCATTCAATGAAACCCACATGGAAATGCGCTGTGGCGGCTCAGAAGAGAAGCGCGGCCTCATTACGCTAGTCACGATCGGCGGGGTGCTGCCTGGGATAATTTTCGGAACCGGCATAGCTGTCGGTTCCATCTGGCTTGATATCACTCAACCTTATTCAATCTCCTTTATAGCAGTCATACTTACAGCTCTATTGGCTTCAGCTTCAGGCGCAGCATTGTATTTTTACCTGAAGTACGGCGTAAAAATCTCGCGACTGGAAATGCTGACCAGTCGGCATCTACTCATTCGCTTCAATCGTATAACTCAACAGGTCCACCTCCACCGCCCCAGCTACTGTGGTGGCATCGTCACCTTCCCCTGGAAAACAACCGGCAGCACGGGCATTCGCCCAGAAGATGATTCGCTAAGCGTTGGAGTAAGACTCGGTCTAATCTGGCACCCCAGCCGCACCGGCCTGCCACACATGGAAATGGCCCTGCTCGGCAAACAAGGCCAAGGCGGCAGCGAACTGCGTGATGAGTGGGAATTCATCCGCCGTTACATGGAAGAAGGCCCGCACGCCGTCCCCCGCCCCCGCCTGAGCACCCAGCTACCCTCACCCATCCAGGCATTCAGCGCCCAGTTCGAAGGCCTTGGGCGTTTCTTCCGCAAGAGCAGCTGGCTGTTCAAAATTGCGCTGCTGTTTGTCTGGCCCGCTTTCGTCATCATCGGCACCGGCCACTGGCTCAGCCTGCTGCTGTGCTGGCGACCGCGCTGGCCGAAGGTCATCCGCGAGGCCGGCCTGCCCGGCAAGCCAGTCCCACCCGTGACAACCCTGAGCGACTACCCTCCCGCAATCCAGGCACGCCTGCTCGCCAACGCCGACCGCTGGCAGCTCAAGCCCGGCAAGCGGCCGGCGAAAAAGCCACGCAAACCGCGCAGATCCAAAGCGCAAGCGAAACCGGCTGCGCCCAACGAAGATTGTGTCTGAATTCAGAATTCGAACGTGTACCCCACGATCACCCGGTTCTCATCCGCTGCATCGGCAAAATTCGAGCGCATGCTCGCATTGCGCCAACGCAGCGACACATTCCTGAGCGCCCCCGACTGCACCACATAGGTGATATCCGTTGTCCGCTCCCATTCCCGCCCCTCTCCGTCGCCAGCGGCCAATGCCCTGCCCTTGACGCTGGCAATGCGTTGCGGGTCCACCTGATCGCCCTTTACATAACGCACGTTGAACGTCAGCCCGGGGATGCCCACCGCAGCAAAGTTGTAGTCGTAGCGCAGCATCCACGCCCGTTCGTTGGCCAAGGCAAATGTGCTGACCTGCTGTTCGCTGAACAGGTAGGTATCGGTGCCCCCTACGTAGGCATATGCCGTATCCCCACGCACTTTCTGATAGCCGCCACTGAACGTGTGGCCCTGCACGCTGTACCCGAAGTTGGTACTGAGGGCCTGATTGTCGACTCCGCCCAGCAACGCCCGGCCCTGCTCCCTTGCATTGAACCAGCGCCACTCGGTGAACACATCCCCCGGCCCTAGGCGGGTCTTGAACTTGAACCCGGCAAAATCACGCCGGAACAGGTCTTCGAGCGCACTGGTGTGAAGGCTGAGGGTCAGGTTGTTCAACGGCTGGTAATCGACGCCGGCGTAGCGCAGACGATCACTGGTGACCGCCGCCGAATAGGCCCCTTGCTGCGCCATGGCGGTCAGGTCCTCATAGTCGGTGGAGTCACGCAATTTGGTGGCATCCACCTGCAGCAGGGTGAACGTAAACCGGTCCAAGTCCTTGCTCACCAGTTGCGCACCGTTGAACCACTGGGGGAACAAGCGGCTGCTGTTGGACGCCAGCAATGGCAGTTGCGGGCTCAGGCCCCCCACCTTCAATTCGCTCTGCGCCAGCCTGGCCTTGAAGGTAGCCACGGCCTTGGCGTAGTCATCCGCGGCGCGTTTTTCGCTGTCTCGCGGCAACAGGCCGGAACCGCTACGGTCAGGCGAGGAGTCCAGCTTGAGCCCCAGCATGCCGGCTGCGTCCAGGCCAAAGCCAACCACGCCGTCGGTATAGCCAGACTGCAAGCGCAGCATGAAGCCCTGGGCCCATTCACCGCGCCGCGATTGCGCGGCACTGTCACCGTGAAAGTCGCGGTCGAAATAGAAATTGCGCAGTTCCAGGCTGCCACTGCCGTCATGGATAAAGGCAGCCTGGGCGGTTTGACAGGCGCAGTAAAGCGCCGAGAGCACCAGCGATGCTCGCCGAAAGATCACGATCATTGGTATGCCTTGCTCTTGTTCTTGTTGTTGTTCGAAGACTCAGCGCCAATCAGCTCTTGGGGTTGCGCACGTAACGCATCACCACCAGGCATGCGACCAGGATCAGCGGCGCGATTGACAGCATGCCCATGTAAGTGCTGTCGGTAAGGTCGTTGATCTTGCCCACCATCACCGGTGCAACGATGCCGCTCAGCTGTCCCACCGAGTTGATCGCGGCGGTGCCGGTGGCAATTGCCAGCCCCGAGAACGTCGACTGTGGAATGGTCCAGAAGATCGGGATAGCGATAAAGGTGCCCGCAGTGGCCAGCACCAGCGCGGTCATCATCGCGAAGGGAGAGTCGGAGAACAGGCACGCCAGCAGGTAACCGACGGCGGCCGCCAGCAGGCAGTACACCAGATAGCGCTTGCGCTCGCCGGTGCGGTCGGAGTGGCGAGTCAGCAACACCATGCCGATGCACGCTACCGCATAAGGCAATGCCGACAGTACGCCAACCCACAGCATGTCTTGCACCCCCGAGGACTTGATCAGGTGCGGCATCCAGAAATTCAGCCCGTAGGACGCGGTTTTGACCACGTAGTAGATGAACGCCATGATCGCCACTTCACGGGTCAGCAACACCCGCCAGATCGAGCCGAGTATCGGTTTTGCAGCGCGTTTGTCCTGGGCAAGGTTCTCCGCCAGCAGGTCCTTCTCCTCGCGGCTCAACCATTTCGCCGCCTCAATATCGCGGTCCAGCTTCCACAGCACCAGCAGGCCCAGCAGCACACACGGCAGCCCGGACATCAGGAACAACCAGTGCCAGCCAGCAAGGCCCAACACGCCGTCCATTGTCCCCAGCAAAAAGCCCGCAGCCGGGCCACCCACCGCCCCGGCCAGCGGCACCGCCAGGAACCACAGGCCATTCATCTTCGCCAGGTGCTTGCGCGGAAACCAGCATGCCAGGTAGAACAGGATCGCCGGGCCGAAACCGGCCTCCATGACGCCGATCAGAAAGCGCAGGAAGTACAGCGTGTACTGGGTATAGGCAAATACCAGCGCAGCCGTCGCCAGGCCCCAGGACACCATGATCCGGCAGATCCAGGCCGGAGCCCCGTAGCGTTTCAGGCCGAGACTGCTGGGCACTTCGAACAGCACGTAGCCGACGAAGAACATGCTCGCGGCCAGGCCGTAGGCAGCATCGCTGAGGCCCAGTTCCTGCTGCATTTGTGTCTTCGCAAAACTGATGTTGATGCGGTCGAAGTAGGAGAACAGGAAGCAGATGATAGCCAGCGGCATGATGCGCCAGGCCACACGGCGGTATAGCAGCAGCTCATTGATGTGACTGTCGTTGCGCTCACGCGCCAGTTCGCCGGTCAAAGCAACCATGGTGAATCTCCATTCTTGTAATTATTGGAGAGCAGCGACGCCTCGAAGGGCGTCACCAGCAGGTTTTTTAGCGAATACGGATCAGCTTTTCCTTGAAGCTCTGGCCTTTTGCGACGTACTCCGTCGCATTGCGCTGCATACCGGCGATGGCTTCGGCAGTGAGCTCGCGCACTACCTTGGCAGGTGCGCCCAGGATCAACGAGTTGTCGGGAAACACCTTGCCTTCGGTGACGATGGCGCCGGCACCCACCAGGCAGTTGTTGCCGATGACCGCGCCATTGAGCACCACCGCCTGAATGCCGATCAGCGCGCCATCGCCGATGGTGCAGCCGTGCAGCATGGCCTGGTGGCCGATGGTGACACCTTGCCCCACTGTCAACGCAAAGCCGGGGTCTGCATGCAAGACAGCACCCTCCTGCACGTTGCTGTGCTGGCCGATACGGATCGCTTCGTTGTCGCCCCGTAGCACGGCCTGCGGCCATACACTGACGCCTTGTTCCAGGGTAACGTCGCCGATGACGCTGGCATCCTCGGCGATGAACGTTTCCGGGTGCAGGTTGGGTGCAAGGTTGTCATATTGGTAGATCGCCATCTCAAGGCCTCCTCAAGCCGCGTCGTCTGTTTTCAGCACGCCCGCCGCACACAGCTGGGCAATGTGCGCGTCGCTGTAACCCAGTTCACGCATCACTTGGCGGGTGTGCTCACCAATCCGCGCGATAGCCCGCCGTGGCTGCAGGCGCTGGCCGTCCAGTGACAGCGGCAATAACGGCATCGGTGTGTGGCTGCCGTCTTCCAGTTGCAGCTCGGCCATGCCACCGCTCTGTAGCAGGTGGGGGTCCTCGAAAAGCTCTTCAGGGCGGCGGATCGGCGCGAAAGGAATGCCGTTGGCTTCCAGCTGCACCGCCAACTGCCCGGCGTCCAGCGGCGCAAACACCTCGGCCAGGTGCGCCAGCAGCCATGGCCGCTGCAACACGCGGTCGTTATTGCTACCAAGGGTCGGGTCATCAAGCAAAGCGGTCTGCCCCAGTACCCGGCATAACGCGTGCCACTGGCCTTCCCCTGTGGCGGCGACAAACATCTGCTCGCCACCGGCAAAAGTGAACACGTCATAGATGGCCCAGGCACTGATGCGGTTCGGCATCGGCGCTGCGGCTTCACCGGTGACCACGTACTGCTGCATATGCTGGGCAGCCAGCAGCACGCAATTCTCGTACAGGGCACTTTGCACCTCACGGCCCCTGCCGGTGCTGTGGCGCTCGTTGAGTGCGGCCAGCACGCCAATGGCGCCGAACATGCCACCCATGATGTCGTTCACCGAGCTGCCTGCGCGCAGCGGGCGCCCCACCGGCCCTGTCATGTAGGCCAGACCGGCCATCATCTGTACCACTTCATCCAGCGCCAGGCGGTTATCATATGGCCCGCTGAGAAACCCCTTGTGCGAAGCGTAGATCAGCCCTGGATTGCGCTGGCACAGTGCGTCGTAGCCCAGACCCAGCTTCTGCATACGCCCGGGCTTGAAGTTCTCGATGAAGACATCGGCGGTGTCGATCAATTGCAGCACGGCCTCACGGCCCTCGGGCGTTTCAACATCGACAGCAATGCATTGTTTGTTGCGGTTGAAGGTGCGGAAAAAGCCCGCCCCTGCGCCCAGCAAACGGCGTGTGCCGTCGCCGCGTACCGGCTCGATCTTGATGACTTCGGCGCCCAGGTCGCCGAGGATCATGCCGCACGTCGGGCCCATGACCATATGCGAAATCTCAACGACACGGATGCCGTCCAAGGGAAGTCTGGACATTGTGATGCTCCTCTTACGGGCAATTCAGGCGTGGCGGTGTGTGTTGGCGAAGTTGAGCGGCAATCCGGCCCGGGCGATGAAGCCGTAAAGTGGCTCGCCCGGTAGCGCTTCGCTTAGTACCTGCCGGGTTTCGATTAGCGCAGGCAAGTCGATGCCGGTGTCGTAGCCCATGCTTTGCAGCATGAACACCAGGTCCTCGGTCACGGTATTACCAGACGCGCCAGGGGCGAACGGGCAGCCTCCCAGGCCCGCCAGGGAGGCATCCAGTTCCCCAATGCCCTGCTGCACCGCCACCAGGCTGTTGGCCAAGGCCAGGCCCCGGGTGTCATGGAAGTGCGCGGCCTTGAGACGGTCGCCTGCAATCTCCCGTACGGCCTGAAGCACCATTGCCACCTGGCCCGGATTGGCATAGCCAGTGGTGTCCCCCAGGGAGACCAGGTCGCAACCGGCTTCGATCACCTGGCGGGTCAACGCACACAGGTCAGCCAGCGGCACCTCGCCCTGGCGGGTGCAGCCAAAGGCCACTGACATGCCGGCCACGACTTGCACCCCATGCAGGCCCATTTCAGTACGCAGCTGGCACATGCGCCCCAGTTCCTCGACCATCTCCACTGGCGTGCGGCGCACGTTGGCCAGGCTGTGCGCCGTGCTCACCGATACCGGGGCGACGATGCGGTGTGCCCCCGATTCAAGTGCGTCCCTTGCGCCACGAAGGTTTGGAGCCAGCACGGTTACTTGCAGGTCCGGGTACGTGAGGGCGTGAGCCACCACTTCGCGGGCATCGGCCATCTGCGGCAGCAAGCGTGCCGGCACGAACGACGCGACTTCCATATGGCGCACGCCGGCGCCGTAAGCGGCGTCGATCCAGCGGCGTTTGGCTGCTGTCGGCATGATCACTTGCAGGCTCTGCAAGCCATCGCGCAGGCCGACTTCATTGATTGTTATTGTTGTCATCGCGGTCTCTCTGTCTGAAGCGTTGCGCCAGACTAAGAGCTGGATGACGGGCAGAAAAGACGTGTTTCGCGGGCTGATCCATCGTCAGCCACGATGGATCAGCCCGCGCCCTGCCAGGCCGGTGCACGCAGCAACAGGTGGTCAAGCAGGCGCCGAGCCGACAGCGAGAGCGTGTGCCGGTCGCGCATGCAGATGACGAATTCACCAAGCGCCCAGTCGTCAGTCAGCGCAATGACCCGCAGGTCGAACAACGCCGCATAGCGGGACACGGCCTCTTGCGGGAACACCGCCAGGCCAAGGCCAAACTGCACCAGACGGTATGCCGCGTCGAACGACGACACGTACGAACGAAAACGCAGCGCCTTGCCTGACTGTTCGGCGCTTTTACGCATGAAAGCGTTCAATGTGGCAAAGGCCGATAGCCCCAGGTGGTCGTAACCCAGGGTTTCCTCGAAGGCAATCTGGCTGCGGCCGGCCAACGGGTGGTCAGCAGCAACGACCACGGCCAGGTGATCCTGCCGATACGGTACGAAATCCAGGTCACCCACCGCCATGGATTTGCGGCAGATACCAAGGTCTGCAGTGCCCTCGGCCACACCACGAACGACATCGGCGCTGAAGCGCTCTTCGATATCGGCCTGGATGAGTGGGTATTCCAGCATGAACGCTGACAGTTCTTCGGGCAGAAACTCCATGATCGACGATACATTGGCCAACACCCGCACATGACCACGCGCGCCGTGGGCGTATTCGCTCAGCTCGCTGTCCAGGCGTTCCATGGCGCGGGTCATTTCCCTGGCATGGCGCAGCAGTGCAAGCCCCGCCGGGGTGGGCTCCACGCCGCGCTTGCTACGTTTGAGCAAGGCGGTGCCAAAGCGCGCCTCAATGTCTGAAATACGTTTACTGACGGCGGACGGCGCCATGAACGCGCGCTCGCCTGCGCGGGCGATGGTGCCTTCTTCGCAGACGACGATGAACAGGTTCAGGGAAAGGTGGTCGAGGGGTTGCATCGCTTGGCTCGGCTTGGGGAAGGGACCGCCGTAGCACTGTAGCAAAAACCGCATTGGCTTCTAAAACCGGGTTTGAATTACCGGCCCCCAATCCCCAACCTTGGGGGAACGCTGCCCACCGCCAGCGGCTGGCATAAAGCCCTACTGAGAATCTGTAGCCCCTGCACCATAAGGCCTGCAAAGCATTTTTCAGGTGTTGGCACAGCTCTTGCCGATCTCCTCCCAGACGCCCCAAGTCCATGGGCCCGTTTGCAGGAGGAATTGACTCATGCACCGACCGATACCCCACCCGCTGGCAGTGGCGATTTTCGCCGGCATGCTCCAGCTTCCCGCGCAAGCCGCCTTGAACGCTGTCGATCCAGGCGCTTACGTCCCAGCCAATGGCGGCTTCCCCGCCTGGTACCAGGACAGCCACGGTCGTACCCTCGACCTGTGCCTGACCAAGGCCGTCAGCTCCCGGGTCGCAGGCGCACCTGGCGCACCCTCATACATGTGCACGCTACTGCCCACACCTGGTGTGTTCGACGATACCCAACCCATCGTCTTCCCCACCAACTTCCCTGACGAAGCGTTCTGGTTCACTGCCGACGCTGCAATCGTCGACGCTGCGCGTGGCATCGACCTCAGCTATGGCACGGCGATCGAAGCGGCATTCGCTGCCGAAGAACCTGTCGAGGGTGACCAGGTCAGCTTCGCCCGGGTCCGTATCCGGGTCGACGTTCCCACCGCGGGCACCTACGTGGTCACCCACCCCTATGGTGTTGAAGTGTTCGATGTGCCCGTTGCAGGGCGCCGGGCGATCAACATGACCCGCGACATCGGCATCGCCGGCGCAGGCGACTTCACCGGCGCACTCAAGGGCGATGTCGGGCCGTTCCTGCGCAGTGTCAACGGCCCCTACACCGAAGGCAACGAGCGCTTCATTGGTGACCCGAACCTGGAAGAACGGGTAACGGGCAGCCCATTCAACACCAACTACGTCCGCATCGAAGGCCCTGGTGGCATCGACCTGCGCACCGAGCTGTTCGCTGTCTCGGGCAAGCTTTCCGAAGTGGCCCTGCCAACCCCGCTGATGCCACAACGCAGCACTTACTCACGCCATACCGAGAACGGCGACCTGATCGCCCAGCAAGACATCTTCGTGTTGGCCCCGCCGCCACCGGCAAGCGTCACCCTGACCAGCCAGACCCCCAACCTGAGCCTCACTGAGGCCAACGGCACCGGCGCCTGGTACGCCCAGTCAGCCCTCAACCCGGCGGCCGGAACCATCGTGACACTGTCCGCTGACAACAGCGTGGCAATCCCGACCAGCAGCCTGACCACCAGCAACGTTCCCCTGACCGACCTGGTCACCATCACGCAGGCCCAGTACCGCCTGTCCACCGGCGAGCTGACCCTGGTGGCCAGCACCAGTGACGAAACAACACCTCCAGTACTTACCGCACATACCGGCAACGGCACGCTGATCGGCAACCTGGGCGGTACCGGCGCCGTGAAGACGTTGAGCATGACCCTCTCGCCCATTCCGCCGGCCAAGGTGCAGGTCACCAGCGCCAACGGTGGTAGCGACTCCGAAGACGTGGTGCTGGTGCCATGAACAGACAAAGGCTCAGCCTTCAAGGAGGCAGCATGAACACTTGGTCGCGCCGTGCGCTGTTGGCCGCCGGTTTCTCTCTTACCGTTACCAGCGCCGCGTTCGCCGCGCTGTCTGATGTCGATCCGGGGCCCTACACCTTCGCCACAGGTGGCTATCCGATGTGGTACAAGGACAGCCTCGACCAATCCCTGGAGCTGTGCCAGTCGCGTGCCACCAGCACCCGTGCGCCAGGCGCACCCGGGGCGCCCGCCTACATGTGCACCTTGTTGCCCGAGCCCGGGGTCTATGACGATGCCCTGCCGCTGGTATTTCCAGATAACTGGCCACCCGAGATGTTCTGGTTCCTGGCCGAAACCTCGATACCACAAGTCGGTAACAGCGGATATGAGCTGGAGGTCTACGTTGCCGGTATAGAGGCAGCCTTTGCTGCTGAAAACCCGGTAGACGGTGATCAGCAAAGTTTCGCCCGCATCCGTATCCGCGCATCGGTCCCACGCACCGGTACCTACACCATCACGCACCCTTACGGGGTGGAGACGGTCAACGTCACCACGGCAGGTCGTCGCGCGATCAACATCACCCGGGACATCGGTATCGGCGCTCCGGGCAACTTCCAGGGGGCGCTGGCGGGGGCGATCGGCCCTTGGCTGAAGGGGGTTGGCGGGCCATATACAGAGGTCAACCCCGACACGGGCACCACCGAAACCTTCATCGGCGACCCCAATATCACCGAAGCGGTCACGGGTAGCCCCTTCAATACCAACTTCGTGCGCATCGAAGGGCCCGCGGGCGCCATTCAGACCAACACGTTCACCGTGTCTGGCAAGGTGCTGGACCAGCGAGCACAAACCCCGGTCACCCTGGAGCGCGCCACCTATTCGCGCAACGGCAGCGGCACCCGCGTGGAAGTGTTCGCCAAAGCCCCGAGTGAGGCCAGCCTGTGCATGCGCAATGGCCTGGCACTGATCGGCACGCCGCCTTCGCCTTGTCAGTTCACCCTGACTTCGGACAACAACGGGTTGTTCTTCAGCCAGCAGTTCAACCAGTCGGTGCCGCCAGCGGTGGTGGTTGTCACCGCCAGCAACGCAGTCGGCGGCACCCAGCCGACTGCGCTCTCGAGCAAACTCAGCGACGTGGTCAAAGTCAGCACCGCACGCTATGACTGGGCCAACAAACGTCTGTTGATCGAGGCCAGCTCCAGCGACGAAGTAGCGGTCCCCGACCTGCTCGCCCAAGGCTACGGCCGCATGTCGAAATCGGGCACGCTGCAAAGCATCACGGTCAACGATTTGGCTCAACCGCCCGCTACCGTTACGGTCAAGTCTGCCCATGGCGGTAGTGATGTGGAGCCGGTGATCGTGGTCGGCAGCGCCCCGGTCGAGGCCGCCAACCAGCCACCGCTGGCCCAGGCCGATGTTGGCAGCACCAGTGTCGGTGTACCGATCACACTCAACCTGCTGCTGAACGACAGCGACCCGGATGGCGACGTGCCGCTGACCATCAGCGACCTGACCCAACCCGGGACCGGCCTTGGCGGCGTCGTGCTGAACGGCACCACCTCGGTTACCTACACACCGCCGACCGGGGCCACACAACCGCTGGTAGCCAACTTCAGCTACCGGGCGGTGGATGCCAAGGGCCTGAAGTCGGAACCGGCCACGGTCACCATCAACGTCGCACCTAACCAGGCACCGACTGCCAACCCGGAAACCGTCGCCACCTTGGGCGTGCCATTGACCATCAACGTGCTGGCCAACGACACCGATCCAGAAGGCAACGTACCGCTGAGCGTGGCCAACATCACCCAGCCGGCCGCCGGCCGTGGCACGGTCAGCACCGACGGCACAACCGTGACCTATACCCCACCGGCCACTGTAACCACAGCCTTCACCACCACCTTCACCTACCAGGCACGTGACTCGCTGGGGGGTCTGTCCACCCCAAGTACGGTCACCGTCAACGTGTCGCCTCGGCCTGCCGCTGAAACCTTCGCCGTCACGACAGCCACGGTCACGGCGCGCTCCAACAACCGTTACAACTGGGACATCAGTGGCACCTCGTCGGTGACCACCGGCAATACCGTAACCGTGCGGGTAACCACTACCACGGGCGTCCAGACCTTGGGGACGGCCACGGTAGCGCTGACCGGCCGCTGGCGCCTGGTGGTAAGCAATAGCACCACGATCATCCCGACTGCGGCACCGACGGCGACGATCACCACCAGCCAAGGCACCACGCGCACCGTCAACGTAGTCGTGCAGTAAAGGCCGGAGGCTTCGATGAAACGGCTGTACTCCCTGTTGCTCTGCCTGGCCCTGGCGGGCCAGGCCTGCTGGGCAGAGGACCTGATGGACAATGCCGACCTTGCACCCGGCAACGACCTCGGTGAACCAGTGATCATCCGCCTGCTGCCGGCCGGTGCCGGCCAGGCTGCGGTGATCGAGCAACAAGGGTTAGGCAACCGCGCCGCCCTCGACCAGAACGGTCAGGCCCTTCTGGGCCGTATCGTCCAGTCCGGCGGTGCCCAGGAAGCGTACATCTTGCAGGAAGGCAGTGACCTGATGGCCATCATCAGCCAACAGGGAAATGGCAACAGTGCGTCGATTCGCCAGAGCGGCAGCAGCAACAACGCCGCCATCGAGCAGATCGGCAACGACAACAGCGCCAGCATCGTGCAGTCCGGCTCAGGGCTCAACAGCTCCGTGACCCAGGCTGGCAATGGCCAGCATGTTCAGATCACCCAATACCGATAGACCTGGAGGCACCACCATGTACAAGCTCGCTCCGTTAAGTGCCGCTATCGTCCTGGCCCTCGCAGGTCAGGCCATGGCTGCTGACAGCACCTCGTCCCAGACCCAGGACGGCAAGGAAAACATCGCCGAAGTCTCTCAGACCCAGGCATCCTTCGCCTCGGCCACCCAGAACCAGACTGGCATGGGCCACAACCACCTCGCCGTGCAGGCCGAAAGCACCAGCGATATCCAGCAGAGCGCCACCGGCCAGTACAACGCCGGCTACGCCGAGCAACTGTTCGAGAACGGCAGCCAGATCACCCAGCACGCCGGAGGCAGTTACAACGATGCCTTCGCCAGCCAGTCGCTTGGGTCGAACAACGAATCGCTGCAAACCCAACAAGGCGTCGGCAATAAATCCACCGTGTGGCAGGACAGTCAGGAAGGCAGCAAAGCCACCAGCGGGCAATCCGGCCAGCGCAACGAGGCTTTCATCGAACAGACCTTCGGTGGCAGCAACAATCGCAGCACCGTCAACCAGACCGGCCAGGACAACTACGCCACCGCCGAGCACCTGAACCATGTCGATGGCGATATCCAGGTCTATCAGGAAGGCCACGACAACTGGGCCTATGGCGACCAGCGCGAAGGCACTGGCGGCACCATTGCCATTGGCCAGTACGGGGGCGGCAACTCCGTGGAAGTGTGGCAGGACACACAGATCGGTAGCCAGGCCTCCGTGGTCCAGACCGGCCAGTCGAACGAAGGCTATATCGACCAGAGCTTCGGCGTCAGCAACAAGGTCAGCCTGTCGCAGCAAGGCAATGCCAACGCCAGTTGGTCGGACCAGTTCGAGACCAACAACTCGACCACCACCATTACCCAGACCGGCAACAACAACCTGCATTTCACCTATCAGAACGGTGAAAACCTCAACCTGACCATCAACACCCAAGGCAATGGTAACAGCATCACCGCCAGTAACTGGAAAGGCGCCAAGATGGGTGGCCAGTTCGGCACCAACCAGAACGCCACCATCAACCAGGCTGGCAATGGCAACGGCGTCAATCTGACCCAGAAGGGCGCTGACCAACTGGCCACGCTGACCCAGACGGGTAAAGGCAACCAGATGTCGACCAAGCAGGATGATGTCAGCAACGAGCTGTACTTCGAACAGAACGGCACTGACAACATTCTGATCGCCGACCAGCGTGGGACCGACAACTATGCCTACGGCAGCAGCCAGGGCACCGGCAACACCATCACGCTCGACCAGTCCGGCTATAGCAACCAGAGCTACACCAACCAACTCTACGGAAGCGGAAACGAAGCCACCATCAAACAGACTGACAGCATCAACGTCGCCTACGTGACCCAGGGAGGCCAAGGCAACAAGGCGTTCGTCGACCAGAGTGGTGTCGCCCAATCCGCCACCATCACCCAGCTGGGCAGCGCGAACCTGGCCACTGTGACCCAGCAGTAAACCGCTCCCCCTTGAACCGCGGTGCTCCTCTCCCTGGTGCCGCGGTTCCTTTTTCTGTCATCCCGTCCTCTGCCATCGTTCGATCCGGCCGGCGCGTGTAATCCCCTGACGTGTAGCTGTCGGGTACAATGGCAAACCGCTCGAAGATGTGCAGCCACATGATCCAGTCCGACCTCGACCTGTTCGGCCCCCAGCCGCAACGCCTGGCCAGCCACACCGTGCTGCTGCCCGGCTTCGCCCTGGCCGAAACCGAGGCGCTGCTCGATGCCCTGCGTCCGGTGCTGCGTGCTGCGCCGTTCCGGCACATGTACACCCCAGGAGGCCTGCGCATGGCAGTGGCCCTGACCAACTGCGGTACGCTGGGGTGGGTGAGTGATCAACATGGCTACCGATACAGCCCCAGCGACCCAGTCAGTGGCCAGCCCTGGCCCGCCCTGCCCCCGGTTCTGCTCGCCTTGGCCTCCCGCGCCGCAGCCATGGCCGGGTTTGACGGTTTCGTGCCGGATGCCTGCCTGGTCAACCATTACCTGCCGGGCACGCGCCTGAGCCTGCACCAGGACCGCGACGAGCAGGATTTCGGTCAGCCGATCGTGTCGGTGTCGCTGGGCTTACCGGCGGTGTTCCTGTTCGGCGGCCTGCAGCGTGCCGACAAGGCTCAGCGCATTGCGCTGAGCCACGGCGATGTGCTGGTCTGGGGTGGCGTAGACCGCTTGCGCTTCCACGGCGTGCTACCGATCAAACCCGGCGTGCATCCGCGCCTGGGCGAACGGCGGATCAACCTGACCTTGCGCAAGGCGGGTGCCTGAACAGGGGCCGTCATCTGCCACCCAGCGCAAAACAAGATGAACGCACATGAAACACATTGAACATCTTGGCCAGGCAAGCTTCGAATGATAAGCCGCCTTTCTTTTGTATGGAGCCTGCCATGCCCAACCCGTGTGGTTCTTCGAGCCGTTGTAACGGAGCCATGTACCGATGAAGATGCCTGGCCGCGCCCCCAATGCTTCGCTGCAACTCGATTACGTACGCGACACCCTGTTCGGCCCGGTGGCGCAACGAGTGGAATGCCAATGCCAGCTCGCCGCCCTCAACCTGCAAGGTCGCCCAGGGCTGCGCCTGCACGTTTGCCCCCCACTGCCTGACAAGATCGACCGAGCTCACAGTGTGGCCTTCGTCTGGGATGGGCGGAGTTATCACGGCGTGGTTCGCGAGAAGGGAAAGTGCGGCGACGGTGGCCTGAACCTGCTGCTGGAACTGCAATAAGCCGATCAACGGCGGCCGTGGCCGCGCTCGTGGCTGCTTATACCCGGCCAGCCTGGGCTGACCGGGGCACGACAGGCGCGCTCAGGCAATCGCCTTGAGTGGCGCCGGGTGGCTATCACGCAACGCATGCAGCTGCTCCACCAGGTTGACCAGGTCACGACAACTGTTGAGGTCTTGCAGCGCGACCCCGCTGAGGGTCACGCCTTGGTCGAGATCCTGGCCCTGGCCCAGGCGGATGATCAAGTGCGCGCCATCCGGGCAACTCACTTCACAGCGGTCTGGCAAGCAGGCCTGCTCGATCAGTTGCCGCATCTCTAGCATAGAAACGCCTATCAACGACATGGTACGACCCTCTCTGTGGGATGGCCTGTTGTATGGAAGTACGCCTTTGTCGGGCGGGGCGCCAATTGATATTGCGCATGCTCGGCCAGCTGACCATGCTCCCCGGCAATGAGCATGCGGGGAATCCTCTAGCACCTTAGTGGAAGATTCCCCGCGGCGGCCGAGTGTTCGAATGCATTAGCAGACTTAACGACGAGTGGTCTCGGTCAACTAGGCGTTGGCCAGGCCCCAGCCGGGAAAGGCCAACCAATTGCATCAGTGTGCGGCGCCTCCCCTCTCGTCCTGCATCTGCCCAAACCGCCCGGCATGGAAATCATCGAACGACTCGGCAATCTCCGCCTGGCTGTTCATCACGAACGGGCCGTAGCCAACGATCGGCTCGTCGATCGGCTCACCGCTGAGCAGCAGCACACTTGCGCCGTCCAGCGCCTCGACGGCTACATCTACACCCTCCCGGTCGAGCAGTACCAGGCTGGACGGGCCTGCTTCGCGCTCGCCGTTGATTCGAACGTTACCACGCAACACCACCAGCGCCGCATTGCGACCGGCAGCAACCGGCAACTGCAAGGCCGCGCCGGCGTTGAGCCGCAAATCCCACACGTCCATCGCGGTAAAGGTTCGAGCCGGACCCTGGTGGCCGTGGTAGTCACCGGCAATCACCCGCAAGCTCCCGGCATCACCGTCGAGCGCTACCACCGGAATGTCGCCGGCCAGCAGCGTCTGGTAGCCGGCCGCTGCACGCTTGTCCCGCGCCGGCAGGTTCACCCACAGCTGGACCATTTCCAGCGTACCGCCACTGCGTGCAAAGTCGGGGGAATGAAACTCCTCATGAATGATGCCGTTGGCCGCCGTCATCCACTGCACGTCACCTGGACCGATCAACCCGCCAGCACCGGTGGAATCACGGTGCTCCAGTTCACCTTGGTAGACGATGGTCACGGTCTCGAAGCCGCGATGCGGATGCTGGCCTACGCCGCGTCGTGCTCGGGTCGGGGTGAAATCATGCGGACCGGCGTAGTCCAGCAGCAGGAACGGGCTGATCTGGCTGGCCAGGTTGTCGTAGGTGAACAGGCTGCGCACCGGGAAACCATCACCCACCCAATGGGCGTGGGGGCTGCGGTGAATACCCAGAATCTTTTTCATGAGAAGGCTCCTCTCTTGGTTGAGGTAACCTTATCAATGATGCCAATCAAGCGGTAGACGGCTGAAATGGCATGCATCGTCCCACCTGCAGAACAGTCAACCCTGCAAGAAATCGAGCACCTGCTCGGCCGCCATGGCCGGGTCTTCCTGCATGAAACAGTGCCCACCAGGAACTTGCCGTGCGGTCACATTGCGGTTCAGCAGCGCCAGGCGATTTACCGAATGTGGCACAAAGGGATAGGTGTCTTCGCCATACAACACCCGTGTCGGCGTCCTGATTGCGGCCAGACTGGCCCACATGCGTTTAGGGAATGAGCTGAAGATCTCCACTTCACGGCTGGGCCGGCACTTGAGCACCACGGCCTCGCCACAATCACCGATGGCATGCTCGACATAGGCCTGCAGTGCCGCATGGGTCCAGCCTTTGAAGATGCCGCGCCCTTCCAGCGAGGCCAACGCCGACTCGCGATCGGGCCAGTGGCTACGGCGGCTGGCGGCCTTGCGGGCCAGGGCGTGACGCTGATGCAGGCCGACCAGGGCTGCCGCCCCCATCACACCGATCATGCGTCGGCTGAACAGTACCGGGTCGAGCAGCACGGCACGTGCGAACAGTTGCGGCTCACTGCCCAGGATCAGCCCCGTAAGCACGCCACCAAAGCTGTGCCCTGCGGCAAACCGCTGTACGTCGCCATACTCGCCACGTCCGCCCTGAAAGGCCTCAACCGCCAGGGCAGCGGTGCGGTTCCAGCCGCGAAACACCCCACCATGATCACTGTCCCCATGGCCCTGAACGTCGCAGAGCCACAGGTCGAAATGCTCGCCCAGGCGCATCAGCAACGGTTGGTAGGCCAGGCAACAGAAGCCATTGCCATGCAGAAAGTGCAGCAGCGGTTTGCCACTGGCCGGAGTTCGCCAGCCACGCAGGGTGAAACCTTCGGCGCATTCGTGGGACCAGGGAATCAACTGCATCGGCTTACTGTACTCTCGGGGTCAGGAAAACGCTGATTCTACAAACAGCAGCGGGTACAGGGAAATCACCAGCAACAGGGCCATCACGACATTGAACAGCATCAGCCAGCGCGAATTCTGCAACAGGTTGCGCAGGGCGCTGCCGAACATCACCCATACCCCCACGCTGGGCAAGTTGACCAAAGCGAACAAGGCCGCAATGACGATCACGTTGGTTACATAGCCTTGCGCTGGCGTGTAGGTGGTAATCGCCCCTACCGCCATCACCCAAGCCTTGGGGTTGACCCACTGGAACGCCGCCGCACCCCAGAAGCCCAGCGGTTTGCGGGCACTGGACGCGGCCGTGCCGACCGGCCCGGAAGTGGCGATCTTCCAGGCCAGGTAAAGCAGATAGGCGGCGCCAGCGTAGCGCAGCACCGTGTACAGGGGTGGCCAGGCCTTGAATACCTCACCCAGCCCCAGGCCGACGGCCAGCACCATCATCATGAAACCAAAACTGATACCCAAGGCATGAGGGACCGAGCGGCGCACGCCGAAGTTCACCCCCGAGGCCAGCAACATGGTGTTGTTGGGGCCAGGCGTGATGGACGATACGAAGGCAAACAGCACAAAGGCAGTCAGCAGGTCGGCAGAGGCAAGCATGGCGGGCATTCCACTTTCTTTATAGGTGCTGTCACACTACCGGAGCCGCCACTCCCAGCGACCGTTACAGTTTGATTAAATTACACAGATACAAATCACTGTATCGCCAATCCGGACAAAGGAAGCCGTCACCATGAGCCTCACCTTTCGCCCTGCCGTGCGTACCGATGCCGAGCAGATCCTCACCTTCATCACCGAACTCGCCGAGTACGAACGCGCCCGCCACGAGGTGGTCGCCACCCTTGCCGACATCGAGCACAGCCTGTTCGACGAAGGCAGCACTGTGCACGCCCTGATGTGCGAGCGTGATGGCCGTGCAATCGGCTTTGCCGTGTACTTCTACAGCTACTCGACCTGGCTCGGGCGCAATGGCATCTATCTGGAAGACCTGTACGTAACCCCCGAACATCGCGGCGATGGTGCCGGCCGGCAGTTGTTGCAGCACATTGCCCGCGAAGCGGTGGCGAACAACTGTGGGCGTCTGGAATGGAGTGTGCTGGACTGGAACGAGCCAGCGATCGGCTTCTACCAGAAACTGGGGGCCGAGGCGCAGGATGAGTGGGTGCGCTACCGGCTGGATGGCGACAAGCTGGCGGCATTCGCCCGCGGGTGATCACCCGGTTTCTGCACTTCTGCCTGCTGGAAGAGGACTTCAGGCCTGAGCCTGTCGTACCTGCTGTTCGACAGCCTCGCACGCTGTATGACATTGACGCCAAGCCCGCCCCATGCTCTCCTTATGCCTCGCGTTCAGGTGCCCCTCAGGGGGTGAAACGGGAAACCGGTGCGTCCCAGGCCCTTCAGCAGGGCCGGACAATGCCGGTGCTGCCCCCGCAACGGTAAGCGAGTGAAGCGTCTGTACCACTGTGCCTCGTAGTACGGCATGGGAAGGTGACGCGTTCCAGGAGCCCAGCTCTTCCTCGCAAGCCCGGAGACCGGCCTGGCGTTCATGAACACCCCGCGGTGGGCGGGCGCTGTTGCATTCCCTTGGGCGACCACGTCCGGGGCTGCCGCGCTCGCCTATTGCCCACAAAAAGCAGAGGATCGCGTCATGCCCGTCACCAGCGCCAAACAACACAGCCTTGCTACCCCCGTTACGCTCAGCCAGCGTGTAACCATCGCCGTCGGTGCCAGCTTGCTGGGTCTGTGCCTGGTCTACTTTGCCGGGTTCTCGCACATCGAGGCCGTGCACAACGCCGCCCACGACACCCGCCACAGCGCCGCCTTCCCCTGCCACTGAGTACGCCTGATGATCACGCGCATTGCCCGTACTGCGGGCTTCAGCGGGCTCCTTGCAGCCCTGTTGCTGACCTTGCTGCAAAGCTTCTGGGTGGCTCCGCTGATTCTGGAGGCGGAAACCTACGAGTCCTCGGCCCCGGCCGTGCACCACGAACACGGCAGCGAAGTTGCCGCTCATGAACACAGCGCCGAAGCCTGGTCGCCGGAAGACGGCTGGCAGCGCGTGCTGTCCACCACAGGCGGTAACCTGGTGGTTGCGGTCGGCTTCGCCCTGATCCTCGCCGCCCTGTACAGCCTTCGCGAGCCCAAACGCGCCGCCACCGGCGCATTGTGGGGGTTGGCTGGCTTCGCCGTGTTCTGCCTGGCCCCAACCCTGGGCTTGCCACCAGAACTGCCGGGTACGGCGGCCGCCGACCTGGGGCAACGCCAAACCTGGTGGGTCGGTACAGCCAGTGCCACAGCGCTGGGCCTGGCCTTGCTGGTGTTCGCCCGCCACTGGCTGCTGAAGGCGCTGGGCGCCGTGCTGCTGGTCATTCCCCATGTAATCGGTGCACCGCAACCCGAGGTGCACGAAAGCCTGGCCCCTGAAGCATTGGAAACCCAGTTCAAAGTCGCCTCCTGGCTGACCAACGCCGCCTTCTGGCTGGCCTTGGGCCTGCTCAGCGCCTGGCTGTTCCGCCGTTCCAGCCAGGCTTGATGCCTGCCTTCTATGCCGGTTTTGGCTGCCGCCGGGGTTGCCCGGCGGATACCTTGCAACGCTTGCTGTGCCAGGCCCTGGACAAACAGGGCCTGGCATTGGCTGACCTGCGCGGTATCGCAAGCATCAGCCTGAAGGCCGACGAGCCCGGCTTGTTGCAACTGGCAGAACACCTCGGTTTGCCGTTGGTGCTGTACCATGGCGCGCAACTGCAACCCTATGAACCACTGCTCAGCCACCGTTCCGCCGTTGCTCACCGGCACAGTGGCTGCTGGGGCGTAGCCGAAAGCGCGGCTCTGGCCCTGGCCAGCCAGCGGCAGGGTACGGCCAGGCTGCTGCTGACGCGCCAGGTACTGGGCCCGGCGACGCTCGCCCTGGCCTGCTGAGCGTTTCGCCCCCTCTTTCTTGCCAGGACTTTGCATGACCATCTACTTTATCGGTGCCGGCCCCGGCGACCCGGAGCTGATCACGGTCAAGGGCCAACGGCTGATTCGCCAGTGCCCGGTGATCATTTATGCCGGTTCACTGGTACCCGCCGCCGTGCTCGAAGGCCACCAGGCCGAAACCGTGATCAACAGCGCCGAACTGCACCTGGAACAGATCATCGCCGCCATGCGCAGCGCACATGAAAAAGGTCAGGATGTGGCCCGGGTGCACAGCGGCGACCCCAGCCTGTACGGCGCCATCGGTGAGCAGATTCGCCACCTGCAAGCGCTGGGCATCGATTACCAGATCATCCCCGGCGTTACCGCCACGGCAGCGAGCGCCGCCCTGCTCGGCTGCGAGCTGACGTTGCCTCAAGTGGCGCAGACCGTGATCCTCACCCGCTATGGCGACAGCTCGCCCATGCCGCCGGGTGAGCAGTTGGGTGACCTGGCGCGCCATGGCAGCACCCTGGCAATTCATCTGGGGGTCAAGCACCTGTCGCGCATTGTCGCTGAGTTGATGCCGCACTACGGCGCGCACTGCCCGGTTGCGGTGGTGCATCGGGCCACCTGGCCAGACCAGGATTGGGTGTGCGGCAACCTCGGCGATATCGTCGAACGCGTAGCGGCCAAGGATTTCCGGCGCACGGCGCTGATTCTGGTAGGCCACGTCCTGGGGGATACACCGTTCGCCGAATCGGCGTTGTACCGTGCCGGGCATGCCCACCTGTACCGCCCTGGCGACTGAACATTGCCAGCCTTGCCTCGGGCGTAGCAGACTCCGGGTTCCCGCCTGCGAACAGGAGTCATGCCCATGCTGGAACTACGCCCCAACTGCGAGTGCTGTGATGCCGACCTGCCGGGTGACAGCCCCGACGTCATGATCTGCTCCTTCGAATGCACGTTCTGCCGTGCCTGTGCCGAAACCCGCTTCCAAGGCCGCTGCCCGAATTGTACCGGGCAGTTGGTAGCCCGTCCGACGCGGGTCGGTCAGGCATTGGCCAACAACCCTGCCTCCACGCTGCGGATACACAAACCGCACGCTGCCTGCGCCTGAACAACTGCAAAGCACCGGCATCACCGCTGTTTCAGGGTGATGTCTTTCCTGTTTCTTGTAGGACTTTTCAACAATAAGCACTGGGGATTTCAACACTTCTATACTCGGCATTACCAAACCTCGGGAATGGTCGTATCGTGCAGCGCTTCCGATAACCCCACTTGCAGACGTATTCCTGAGTGTTCCAGGAAGCGGACCACATCCCTACAGGAGTTTTCCTCATGACAACCGTGCTGATCGTCGACGACCACCCTATTGTCCGGCTGTCGTTGCGCCTACTGCTCGAGCGCGAGCGCTTCCATGTCATCGGCGAGGTCGGCAATGGCAGTGAAGTGGCTCAGGTAGCCCGCGAACTGCGCCCGGACGTAGTCATTCTCGACATCGGCCTGCCTGGCCTGGACGGCATGGAAGTCATCAAGCGATTGCAGAGCCTGGAGCCGATACCGAAGATCATGGTGCTGACCGGCCAGGCCACCGATCTGTATGTGCGTCGCTGCCTGGATGCCGGGATAGGTGCCTTCGTCACCAAGGAAGAGGACCACGAGGCCCTGCTGTTCGCCCTCAAGGCCCTGACCAAAGGTTATTCGACCTTTCCGCAAATGTCGGTCAACAGCAACTCGCTGGAGAGCGAGCCAGTGCGCCTGGCCAGTCTCTCCAACCGAGAAATGGAAGTGCTGCGGCGCCTCGCGCGCGGCGAGAACAACAAGAACATCGGCACTTGCATGAACCTCAGCGCCAAGACCATCAGCACCTACCGGGGCCGTATCATGGAAAAGCTCAAGACCGAGTCACTGGTGGAAATGGTCGACCTGGCCAAGCGCAACAGCGTCTATTGAGCGCTCGCCTGCCATGAAACAGTTGCTGGCGAGCGTCCTTCTGGCTATCGGTCTGGCCAACTCCACGGAACTGCAGGCCAGCAGTGAACCACGCCATCTGCTGGCGCGCTCGATCAGTGCCGCTGCCCCACTGACGTTATCCGGCGATGATCGCCACTGGCTGAAACAACGCGAACGCCTGGTAATGGGCAGTGCGCGCCCCGATTACCCCCCGTTCGAAATCAACGTCAGCCAGCATGACTATGAGGGACTGAGCGCAGACTACGCCGGCATCATCGGCGAACAGCTGGACATCCCCATTGAAGTACGTCGTTTTGACAGCCGTCACGAGGCCATCACTGCCCTGCGTGATGGCCGTATCGACTTGTTGGGTAGCTCCAACGCCTTCGAGGCGGCGGACGCCCAGCTAAGCCTCAGCACCCCCTATGCCGACGACCTGCCAGTGATCGTCACCCGTGAAGGGCGCAGCTTGAAAAGTACGCCCGAGCTCGCCGGCCTGCGCCTGGCGATGGTCGATCACTACCTGCCGGCCGCCAGCGTTCGCACACTGTACCCCAAGGCGCAACTGAGCCTGTACCGCTCGACCCTGGCCGGGCTCGCTGCCGTGGCGCTGGGCGAGGCAGACGCCTATCTGGGCGATGCCATCAGCACTGACTACATGATCGGCAAAAGCTTTCAGGGCACGTTGAAAATCGACCATTTCTCCCAACTGGCCCCAGAGGCTTTTGCCTTCGCCATCGCCAGCGACAACCCGCGCCTGCATCGGCTGGTGGACAAGGCGCTGTCACGCATAAGCGAAAGTGAACGCCTGAACATTCTGCGCCGCTGGAGCAGTGGTAACACCAGCCTGCTGCTGCAGCGCCACCTCACCGCCTTGAGCGAAGAAGAAGAATCCTGGATCACCGCCCACCCCACTATCAGCGTACTGGTCAATACCTCGCTGGCACCGTTGACGTTCAACGATGCTCAGCACCGCCCTAGCGGGATCACCCTGGACCTGCTCAAGCAGATCTCGCTGCGCACGGGGCTGCAGTTCACACCCGTCGAGAGTGCTTCATCGCAGGCCATGATCGACCGCCTGGTGCGGGGCGAGGCACAGATGATCGGGGCGCTGGGCTATGGTGCCGACCGCTTGAAGCAACTGCGCTACACCCGCCCCTACCTGGTCAGCCCGCGCGTGCTTGTTACCCGCAACGACGGTGAATCACCTGCACAGGCCAAGGCCCTGGATGGCAAGCGCATCGCCTTGGTGCGCGGCTCACCGCAGCAGGCCGTTTTGCAACAGCGATACCCGCAGGCCGAGATAGTCGAAGTTGACAACCCACTGGGCCAGATGGAGGCCGTGGCCAACGGTGTTGCCGACGCGGCCCTGAGCAGCCATATCAATGCTGCCTATTACATCAGCCATGTGTTCAAGGACCGTTTGCGCATCGCCAACATGCTCGACGACGCTCCGGCCATTGCCGCCTTTGCCGTAGCCGCCGACCAGCCCCAATTGCAGGCCATTCTCGACAAGGCGCTGCTAAGCATTCCACCTGAAGAACTGGACCAGTTGATCAACCGCTGGCGCACCAGCACACTGGTGAGCGACAGCCCCTGGCGCGACTACCGCACCCTGGCTTTGCAGGTGCTGGTGCTGTCGGCCCTGCTGCTGGCCGGGGTGGTGTTCTGGAACAGTTACCTGCGCAAGCTGATCAACCAGCGCACCGAGGCACAGCACGCGCTTCAGGCACAGCTCGCGCTGAGCCGCGGGCTGCTGGAACAGTTACGCCAGGCCAAGGACGATGCCGAACAGGCCAGCCAGACCAAAAGCACCTTCCTGGCCACCATGAGCCATGAGATCCGCACCCCGATGAATGCCGTGATCGGTCTGCTGGAACTGGCCCTGGAAGATAGCCGCAGCGGCCGCAGCGACGCCCAGACCTTGCAGACCGCCCATGATTCGGCCATTGGCCTGCTTGAGCTGATAGGCGATATTCTCGACATTTCCCGCATCGAATCCGGGCACATCAGCCTGCAGCCAGTACCCACCAATCTGGTCGAACTGGTGCGCGCCACGCTGCGGGTGTTCGAAGGCAATGCCCGGGCCAAAGGGTTGCATCTACACGGCGAGCTGCCTGCAGAGCCGGTATGGGTGCTGGCTGATCCACTGCGACTCAAGCAAATTCTGTCCAACCTGATCAGCAACGCCATCAAGTTCACCGACCGTGGTGAAGTGCAGGCATGCCTGCTGCTGCCCAAAGTTGCCGGCCACGGCATTCTGGCTATCGAGCTGAATGTGCGCGACACCGGCATCGGCATCAGCCCCGCCGACCAGGCCAGGCTGTTCAGTGCCTTCGTTCAGGTCGATGGCCCGAGGGCACGTCAAGGGGCAGGCCTGGGGTTGGTCATCAGCCGTACCCTGGCCGAACTGATGGGCGGCGCCCTGAGCCTTCAGAGCGTCGAGGGTGTTGGCACCCGGGTACAAGTCAGCCTTCGGTTACCTGTCTGCGAAGCACCGGCACAAGCGGACCCGCAACTCACCACACATGAAAGTAACAGCGGCCCGCTCAATATCTTGGTGGTCGACGACTACCCGGCCAACCTGCTTTTGCTGGAACGGCAACTGCAAACCCTGGGGCACCATGTAACACTGGCGGAGAATGGCGAGATCGCCCTTGCACGCTGGCAGGAAGCGCGCTTCGACCTGGTGATCACCGATTGCAGCATGCCGGTCATGGACGGGCATGAACTCACCCGGCGCATTCGCAGCCTGGAGGGCGAGCGCGGCCTGCCAGCAGGCCGTATTCTTGGCGTGACCGCCAATGCCCAGGCCGAGGAGCGTACTCGCTGCCTGGCCAGCGGCATGGACGAATGCCTGTTCAAGCCGATTGGTCTGCGCACGCTCAAGACCCACCTGCCCCAGGTGCGCCCTCAGCAGCCGTCGCCGGAGCCTTTCCATAGTGGGTTCGACCTGGCCGAACTGCGTCACCTGACCCAGGACGACGAACAGTTGACGCGGCATTTGCTGGAGCAATTGTCGATAAGCGTCGGTGAAGATCTGGCCGCCCTGCGTGCCTTGTCAACAGACGCCCCTGATGAAACCGTGCGCGCCCTCGCCCACCGCATCAAGGGTGGCGCCAAAATGATCAGGGTGCGCACTGTGGTCAAAGACTGTGAAGCTATCGAACACGCCCACGCAAAAGGGCTGCCGACCGTCGAACAGCGCGCGCAACTGCAACTCAGCCTGCAGGCACTGCTTGACGAGATGCGCGAGGCGCTCAATGCAATTGCAGCGTCGAGGTTATCTGGCTGATGGCATCCACGACGTGCCGTGAGCCTTGCTGGATTTCCATGATCACCGTCCCCGCCTCATTGGCCAGCGCCACGCCGTGACCGGTGCGGTTGAGGCTCGATTGCATGCTGGCCACTGCCAATAGCGACAGGTCGTGGTTCTGCCGCACCACATCGACGATTTCCAGGGTGGCCTTGCTGGTTCGCGCGGCCAGGTTGCGCACCTCATCGGCCACCACGGCAAAGCCGCGCCCGTGCTCGCCGGCACGCGCTGCCTCGATGGCTGCATTAAGGGCCAACAGGTTGGTCTGGTCGGCGATGCCCCGAATGGTCAGCACAATCTGCCCGATCACATCCGACTGCCTGTTTACCGCGTCGATACTGCGCGCAGCGTCGTTAAGCTCCTGGGAAATCTGCTCGATTACCTGCACCGCCTGCTGCACCACTTCGGTCCCCTTGCGCGCGCAGGCATCGGTCTGCACCGAGCTGGCATGGGCGGCATGGGCGGCGCTTTGCTGGGTGCAGACCTGATGGGTGATGTCGCTGGCAAACTTGACCACTTTGCACAGGCGGCCCTTGCTGTCGAAGATCGGGTTGTAGGAGGCCTCCAGAAAAACGGTCTGGCCCTGCTTGTTGACGCGTTCGAAGCGGTGCGAGTGGTATTCGCCACGGTTCAGCGAAGCCCAGAACTCTCGGTACTGGGCCGATTCGCGTTCATGCGCCAGGCAAAACAGCCCGTGGTGGCGGCCAACCACTTCATCGAGGCGGTAGCCCATGGTGTCGAGAAAATTCTGGTTGGCCTTGATCACCCGGCCTTGGGGGGTGAACTCGATCACCGCCATGGAGCGGCTGATGGCCTTGAGCAGGCTTTCGCTCTCGTGCTCCTGCACCACCCGCTGGGTGATGTCCGACGCCACCTTGATTACGCTGGTGACTTGCCGGTGCTGGTCCAGCACGGGCATGTAGCTGGCTTCCAGCCAGACCTCGCGCCCCGCCTTGTCGATACGCTCGAACGTACCGCTGATAGCCTTGCCCTGCCCCAACTCGCGCCACAGTTGCTGGTACTCGGCGCTTTTTGCATAGTCCGGCTCACAGAACAGCCGGTGGTGCTTGCCACGCAGCTCGTCGGCGCTGTAGCCCATGGCCTGGCAGAAGCGCTCGTTGGCGTCGAGAATAGTACCGTCAGGGGCGAACTCGATCATCGCCATGGAACGGCCGATAGCGGCCAGTTTGGCTTGCGCATCGGCCAACGCCTGGCGGGTGCGCTGGATTTCTGCCAAATCAGACTTGCGATGGAAATCGAACATGACGCGGGGCTCCCTATGCACGGTTTTCTGAGCATAGATCGCCGTTGGCAGGTCGTGGCATTTGTGGCGCCTCAGAGAGCCAGCGCCGCCCGCGCGGCGCATCGCGAGCAAGCTCGCTCCTACATTTGTTTCGGGCCAGTATCGCCTGTGCCTGCGCACGCGACCGCCCTGTTTGTTCTCCGCGATACCGAGGTGAGCGCCAAGGGGACGTGCGCGTCTGCCCCAAGAATAATTGGCCCGAAACATTTTTTTCGGGCCAGTATCGCCTGTGCCTGCGCACGCGACCGCCCTGCTTGTTCCCCACGATACCGAGGTGAGCGCCAAGGGGACGTGCGCGTCTGCCCCAGGAATAATTGGCCCGAAACATTTGTTTCGGGCC
>NZ_JBICLK010000061.1:0-422209 GCF_043105275.1 Pseudomonas sp. TYF_14 | reverse complement strand
GCGCTCCCAATACAACACCTTGATGCGGTTACGGGCTTTATTGAGGAAGACGAAAAGTACCGGGTCGAACACGGCGACCTTGATGTCCAGTTCGACCAGGGCAGTGAGGCCGTCGATGGACTTTCGAAAGTCCACGGGCTTGGGGTAGAGGTAGACTTTTTCGACTTTGCTGTCGGGGCGCATCATGGCGGGCTGGCTCCAGAAAGAAATCGGGAGCACAGCATCGGGAATCAGGTGGACGGTTGGAATGTGGGGATGATGGATCACTTACGGTTTTTCTTCAAAACGACGCGAGAAGTGTTCCAAGGTTTTCTTAATCAGCACCATGTACTGAGATGGATGGGCCTTCCGCTGCCCGAAGCCAGGTCAGGGTGAAGCAGAGGAGGATTTCAATAGCGATCTTGATTTCAGATATGGGATGGGTCATGGCCGGTGTCCCCAGGGTGCTAGGTAGCCTACTGCGCTGTCAGGCCGCCCTTGCAGCCTGCCAGAGTGATAAGGCCAAGGCCCTGTTTTTTTGCTAGGATTGCCCAAACTTGGATGATTTTCTTCAGTAGGCAAAGAAAATCTTCAGTTCTGAAGTTTTTCTACAATTTTTCTTCACTCACGTTTACCTCGCGTGACGCATTCAAGGTGTTTTCGTGATCTTGACAATGTTCGCCAGCTTCAAGGCTTTTACAGTAGGTGGCCGATGAGCGATCAAATAGTCCCCCTGAGTTCCGATTTGACGAGGTTCGTTTTCCGCTCCTGCTATGCCACAGTGCTCAGCAGGGTGGACGCCCGATACGACGTTCGGGGTTACCTTTTGGCGCAGATGGTAAAGCTTTGCCTTCAGAATCGAGGCAGGCTGCCTCGTGTTAGCCGCGACTTTTACACGCAGTACGCTCAAGCCGAGGCGATTGCATTCTTGGAAATGTGTGCCACCAACTTGCTGTTAGGTCCGGGAGGTCGCTTTTCGCTGCAGGAATATCACTACCAGGCAGATGCGCACTCGGTGCCGGGCTAACCCTTAGCCCGTTCAGCAGCATTTAGATGCTCACGTATAAACGTCGTACTCAAGACGGTAGAGAAAGTCCCATACCTGCACATAGCTTTCATGATGCCAAAGCAGGGTGCATGGGGTGTGGTTGCCAAGACCTAGTGCAGGGTTGATCATCCAGCGCTGCGCCAGTTCTACTTTTCCGAGCACTTCGATAGCTCTTCGAAAAATTTGTCCGTGCCTTGTTAAAAACGCTCCATGTGCAGAGGTCCAGCAGCTCGTTGATGGCTGTTCGCTAAGTCCGTGGATCGTGAAACTGTTCATTGGCAGGGGTCCGAAAGTGGCAGTCGAGAGACTCTATTAACACTATGACAGCAGGAGGGGGGCACGCCACCGATCCTGTAGCCACGGGCAGCGGACCGCTATATGAAGAATCCCTGATCTTATCGAGTTGCAATGGGTGTCGGCTAAGCCAGTCGGTCATCAGGGTATCGGCTCAGTGCCTCATAGCTGTTGTTTAGGTTGTGTGGTGCCTGGTGTCTTTGCCTTATGATGCTCGATATCACGAACTGTGCAGGTGTGGCCCCCAGCGCGAGCGCGATCGACGGGGGGCGGGCGCCGCCGCAGGTCCGGCCTGTTCTGGTTAGGGTTGATCCCCAGCGGGCAGTGTGGCGTCCGGTGCGGGATCGACTGGCGGCTCAAGCGACAACAATTGGCTCGCGCGACTGCCCAGCAGCGAACCGGCCTGGAAGTAGCCCATCACCGTGCTGACACTGCGGTGCTCGGTCATCGCCATCACCTCGCCGAGCGGCACGCCCTTGCGTCCTGCCTCGGTGACAAAGCCCAAGCGCAGGCTGTGCGCCGCCCAGTCGCCATCGAGCCCGGCGAGTGCCGCGCGGCGCTTGACGATGCGCGCCACCTGATCGCCTGACAGCGCCGAGCGACTGACCGCGCCGCCCCGATACAGTCGGCGAAACAGTGGTCCGCTCGCGGCCGGTGCAGCTTCGAGCCCGGCGTTCAGTGCCTGCGCCGCCGGCCGCTGCAGCGGTTTCTCCCGGCGCACGCCGCCGGTGTCGGTCCTGGTCGCGCCGAGCGCATACAGCCAGGTGTCGGCATCCAGCCGGCGCAGATCGTCGACCTGCAGGCCGATCACTTCCGAGCGGCGCCGGCCACCGCCACTCCAGGCCAGCAGCAGCAGGGCGCGATCGCGCAAACCGCGCACGCCGTCGGTGCAGGGGGCGAGCATCGCCTGCAGCGGTTCGCGCACCACCGCGGTTTTCTTGCGCAGCGCCACGCCCTGGCGGGCCTGGGCCTTGCGCGCCTCGCGCAGCAGGGTCTTCACCGCCGACGCGTCGCCCGGATGGTCCGAGCCGTGCAGGCGGTGCCACTATTGAGTTTTCCGCCGATAAAGTCGGATAACCTGTGGCTTATCGGACCTAATGTTCGTACTGCGGGTCACCGCAAAGCGATCAGTGCTCCGGACCATTGAGTGCGCTTGCCACGTTGTGCGGCGTACTGGTGTTTCTGCATCAGTGAGGGGCGATGATTCCTTGGAATAGGGCTTCCGTTTGGTGTGGTCGAGGCAACAAAAATCATGTCGAACGCATTTTGAAGCGGGCGCTAGATCGCACCTAGCCTGCCAACACATCATCAATCACCGACCACTGAAGCGCAGCGCGTCGCGGAAGCTTCGGCGGTGGTTTCATTGCTGGGGTTCAGGTTGCGAATTGACCTGTGAGTGCGATCGTCATTGCTTGCGACAGGCGTACAACCTATTGTGATAGGCATTCACTCTGCAAAAAGATAATTTGCTGTGCGAATAATTCCGAATCATTCATGTGAAATGCTCGTTTTCAACGGTCGGAGAATAACAACGATGAGCAGCACAAATCTGCGTTTCGATGGTGAGGTAGCGATTGTTTCCGGGGCTGGTCGCGGGTTGGGGCGAGCTATCGCGTTGAACCTTGCCGCTAGGGGGGCCGCAATAGTCGTCAATGACTTTGGATGCGCCTTGACGGGCGATCAAGGCGGTGACCGAGGCCCAGCCGAATCCGTAGTTCAGGAAATTCGTGCGGGGGGTGGGATTGCAGTGCCCGTGGTTGCCGACATCGGTAGTGCTCAGGGCGTAGCCGAAGTGGTCAAAGCGGCTTTGCAACTCGGCGGGGTCCATATAGTGGTGCACAACGCCAGTCCCGTCATGCCTATGACTTCGATTGAAGAAGCAACCGAGGAGGGCTTCAGCACGAGCCTGCGGGTGAATGCCGTCGGCAGCTGGGAACTGGCGCGTCAGTGCTGGCCTATTTTTCGTGCACAGGGCCACGCGCGAGTCGTACTGATCAACTCCGCTGCAGGATTGTGGGGAAGAAAGGGCATGCCCGCTTACTCGCTATCCAAGTCGTCAATGTCCGGCTTCGCCAAGTACCTCGCCAGCGAAGGTGAAGAATTTGATATTCGCGTCAATTGTGTTGCCCCAGTAGCAGCTACGCGCGCTTGGGAAGGGCAAAACGTTCCCGAGGGATTAGCTAACATGATGGCGGTGGAATACGTTGCAGAATCCGTTGCGCTTTTCGCCCATCGGTCCTGCCCAGTCAATGGCGAGCTTTTCCACAGCGTGGGTCAGCACCTTTCCAGAGTGGTCGTGGGTCAGACTCAGGGCAGGGCCTTCGACTCCGCCGAAGCTCTGCTCGACGGTTTCGATGACGTAATGAATGTGACGGATATGGACCTGCCTCGAGAATCCAATGAATCCGGGGCAGTACTAGCTGCTCGGCTCTTTGAGCGCGCCGCTGGTTCTCGATAAGCACCCAGCATGAGAAGGCGCCGCTGAGCATGCTGCAGTGCAGGCGCGGAATAGGTTCCAGCTGTGGCCCGCCCAGGGCCCCAGCCCGGTCTCAGATCAGCTTGACCATCGCGACCTATCGTTTATATTATCGACCATCGTTCACAAAGACGCATGGAGATAATATGAATAAGCACCTCCGTAGCACTGAATACCTACTGTTCAGCGTTGAGAACCGAATTGCCCGAATCACCCTGAATCGTCCCGACAAACGCAACGCTTTGCATCCAGCGATGCTCACTGAGCTGCGCGACGCCCTGCTTGAGGCGGACGATCGCAATGACGTTAATGTGGTAATCCTCGAAGGTGCGGGCAAAGATTTCTGCGCCGGCTATGACTTGGCAGGCGCCTATGCAGGTTTCGAAGGCGGTACGCCGCCATGGGACCAAACTCGTTACCGCACCACTAACAAGACCATCGACGACGATTGCTGGAACCTTGAGCAGACCCAGAAGCTGAACATGGTGTTGTTCGACATGCACAAGCCGGTCATCGCCAAAGTCCAAGGTAATTGCTTGGCAGGTGGTACCGATCTGGCACTTATGTGCGACTTCGTGATTTGTGCGGAAAACGCCAAGATTGGCTTCCCGGCAGCTCGTGCCAATGGCACGCCGCCTGTGCAAATGTGGGTTTACCACGTGGGTCCGCAGTGGGCAAAGCGTATGTTGATGACCGGCGACAACTTGTGGGGGCGTGAGGCTGCTCGCATTGGCCTGGTGCTGGATGCCGTACCGGTGGAGGAGCTGGACAGCGCTGTCGATGAGCTAGCGCGGCGTATCAGTTTCGTCGATGCCGAACTGCTTTCCGCACACAAGCGTATCGTCAACACTGCGCTTGAACTGCAGGGTGCGAGAACCTTGCAACGTTTCGCGGCTGAGAT
Organism: Pseudomonas sp. TYF_14; assembly: GCF_043105275.1. Lineage (NCBI taxonomy): Bacteria > Pseudomonadati > Pseudomonadota > Gammaproteobacteria > Pseudomonadales > Pseudomonadaceae > Pseudomonas > Pseudomonas sp. TYF_14. Next base: position 417,511 of record NZ_JBICLK010000061.1, on the reverse strand, counting down.
GGATGCCCGAGCCCACCTGACTCAAGGTCCCCGCCGTACGCAGTTCAAGGCGGACATGGCAGACCTGGGCCTGAAAGACGCGCTGAAAAAGCGTGATGAGCCTTACGGTGATGGCATGGTAAAAGCACATTGGTTGAATGGCGAGAAGGGAGCAGAATGATGAGTGACAACTTCCTGATTGATGAGCCGATCGAAGGCGTCAAACGCATCACCATCAACCGGCCTGATGCCACCAATGCCTTTCAGTTCGAGATGTATACCGAGCTTGCGGACCTTTTCAAGCAGATCAAATACGACCCGACAGTCCGCGTAGTGATTCTGACCGCAGCGGGTAACCGCCATTTCTGTACTGGGCATGATCTGAAAAACCCAGGCAAGGCGGACTGGGTACCGGAGGGCGTGGGTAAGCCGTTCTATTCCCGCTATACGATCGATGTGATTGCTTCGCTGCCGGTGTTGATGCGTAACTTGCCGCAACCGGTCATCTGTGGCGTCAACGGCACCGTGGCAGGCATGGCACTGGCATTCCCACTGGCGGCCGACATCACCTTGGCGGCTAAATCTGCCAAGTTTGTCAATGCCATTCACAACGCCGGGTCGGGTGCGGAGCTGGGCATCAGCTACCTGCTGCCTCGTGCAGTTGGCGCACAGCGTGCTGCGGAGATTCTGTTGACCGCGCGGCCAGTACTGGCCGAAGAGGCCGAGCGTATTGGCATGGTGCTCAGGGCAGTACCCGATGAAGAGCTTCAGGATGCCTGCCTGGAAATCGCCAAGAACATCGTGGTCAACGTGCCGATGGGCATCTGGGTGACCAAGCAATCGCTATGGCACAACATGAACGCGGGAAGCCTGGAGCAGGCCATCGAGTTCGAGGGCCGAGGCGTCTACGTAGCACAGTCCACCGAAGATAAAGTAGAGAAGCAGAAGGCGTTCTTCGAGAAGCGCTCGCCGAACTTCTCATACAAGTAACCGCGCCCTGAGGGTGCGGCTTTCCTTTGGTACTGCAGGCTGGCGGTCGTGATAGGCCGCCAATGAGGAGATGGAACTGTGACTTACGAAACTATCCGCTACCAGGTCGAAAACGGTATCGCCACGGTGACGCTTAACCGTCCCGAGGTTTTCAACGCAATGAATTCGCTGATGATGAACGAGCTCATTGCGCTATTTGACGAGACTGACCGAGATGATGCGGTGCGCGTTGTCGTGGTGACGGGGGAGGGCAAAGGCTTTTGCGGCGGCGCTGATCTTTCGAAAGGCGCTGATATCTTCGACAAGGACAAGAACGGCAGCGCTGAAAAAGATACACCGATTCGCGCCGACGGCTCGTTCGACTACAGCAAAGAGTCGGCGCGAGATGGCGGTGGCAGGCTTGCGCTGCGCATTTTTGACAGCCTCAAACCGGTGATCGGCGCCATCAACGGTGCTGGTGTGGGCATTGGGGCGTCCATGCTGCTGCCAATGGACATCCGCATTGCAAGCGAGAAAGCGCGACTGGGCTTCGTCTATGCCCGTCGGGGCATCGTGTTCGAATGCTGCTCGTCCTGGTTCCTGCCCCGTATCGTGGGCATTACCAAGGCGCTTGAGTGGAGCTACAGCGGGCGCGTCATGCCAGCCGATGAACTCAAGGCCGGCGGCCTGGTGAGTGAGGTTGTCGCGCATGAACAACTACTGCCGCGGGCCTACGAAATCGCCCGGGAGATTGCCGACAACACCGCCCCTGTCTCGGTCGCACTCATGCGGCAGATGGCCTGGCGCAGCCTCGGCATGTCACATCCCATGGAGGCCCACCGTATCGAAAGTCGGGGCATCTGCACCCGGGGCCGCAGCCCGGATGCCAAGGAAGGTGTGCAGTCATTCATGGAGAAACGCCTTCCGCAGTTTGCCTGCAAAGTCTCTGAAGACATGCCGGACTACTTCCCTTGGTGGGACGAGCCCACTTACTCCTAATCCTTGAAAACCCAACAATAACGCTCGGTCCACACCAGCGTCCAAGGACTCAGATTATGAAAACTGCGATTACCGAACTGTTCGGCATCCAATACCCGTTACTTAACGCGGGGATGGGCAGGGTCGCGTTTCCGAACATGGTTGCGGCTGTCTCGAATGCTGGCGGCCTTGGGGTATACGGTGCTGGCTCCAATCCCCCCGAAGTGACGCGCGCCGCCATTCGCGAAATTCGCGCCTTGACTGATAAACCCTTTGGCGCCAACGCGCCACTGGCGCTGCCTAACGGCATGGCTAACGCGAAGGTCATGCTCGAAGAAGGTGTGCCCGTCATTAACTACTCGATGGGCAAGGGCGACTGGATCGTCAAGGCCGCGCATGCCTACGGCGGTAAGGTCATGGCTTCGGTCAGTGATGTCAGGCTGGCGCAGCGAGCAGAAGCCCACGGCTGCGATGCGGTGATTGCTGCAGGCTATGAGGCCGCCGGGCATGCGGGGGAAATCGGCAGCTTCGTGCTGATCCCTCGCTTGGCTGAACTTCTGGATATCCCCATCATTGCTGCGGGTGGCGTGGCCAACGGAGCCGGTCTGGTGGGGGCTCTGGCGCTAGGTGCGTCGGGGGTGTCCATGGGTACTCGGTTCTGGGTTACCCAAGAAGGCCCAATGCATGCCAACTTCAAGAACAAAGCCTTGGAGCTGGATGTGCAGGACACCATCTTCTCGGACCGATTCGATGGCATCCCCTGCCGCCAGATGAAAACGGCAGCCGCCGAGCGTATGGTCAATGCAAAGATGTTGAATATCTGGGAAATCTTCCTCAACTCATTCACCATCGCCAAAGAGCTGAACACGCCTTGGCTGAAGCTGGTCAAGCACACGCTGTCACTGGGCCCGCGCCAGATCGAGTCAATGATGCGCATGTCCAAGATGCTGCAGATGCATGGCTTGACCATGTCTACCGGCGACCTGGATAAAGGCATGACCGCTTCGGGCCAGTCGGTTGGCTTGGTTCACGACTTGCCCACCATCGCCGAATTGATCAAGACCATTATCGCCGAAGCCGAAGCAGTCCAGCGTCGGCTTGCGCAGCAGATCCCCGTCGATGGGGTAACCCCGCAACCCGAAATACGTTTGGTTACCCCGCGAACATAGGTTCGACGGTTTACGAAAACGCCCCCGGAGCCAAGCTCCGGGGGCGTTGTATTTGCAGTGCAGGTTATTGGCTCTAACTCTGCTTGCGTTTTTGTTGCTCGATGAACTGGGTAGCGATTGCGTGGTGTTCAGGACTGACTGTGGCGGCCAACTGGCGGCCCAGTGTGGCGTCGAGCACTTGAGCTGCGCTGTTATGCAGATGCAGGTTCATCAGCTTTTTGGTCTCGCGCAGCGCTTGGGTCGGTTGCTTGAGCAGCTTTGCGGCCAATGCCCGAGCCTCCTCAAGCAACTTGTCAGGCGCCACCACGCGATTGGCCAGGCCGAATTCCACCGCCTGCTGTGGAGTGATCCTGTCACCCGTGAAAATCAGCTCTTTGGCGCGTAACAGGCTGGTGTAAAGCGGCCACGATACTGAGATACCGTCACCCACCACCAGCCCGATATTGATGTGGGGCTCTGCCATGAATGCCGTTTCAGAGATCAACACAATGTCGCACAAGGTGGCCATCGTCGCCCCCCAGCCTACGGCCGGCCCATTGACGGCGGCAATGATCGGTATCGGCAGGTCAATGAAGCTGTGGATGGTACGGCGTGAGTTCTCCTGCACGCTGCGAGCGAAGTCGGTATCGTCCAGCGTCTTGACGAAGTGGTTCATGTCGCCGCCTGCGCTGAACGCACGACCTGCGCCAGTCAGAATGGCGACCTTGGCCTCGGGATCCTCAGCCAGGGCACGAAAAAGCTTGGGGTAGGAGAACAGCATCTCGGTAGTAGAGGCGTTCAGGTGGTCTGGCCGGTTAAGCGTAATGATGCGTAGGCCGCCCTCGGCGGAGACCTGGATGTCTTCGGGAAGGTCGTAGAGATTGGTCATGGTTGTACTCTTATTGTTGGTGAACCACGAGCGATGTCGGTCATGCGTCGATCTGGATCTCTGCAGCGTGGCGCTCAATCCAGGTGGCGAAGGGCGTCAGCACGATGCCGCGATCACCCAGTGCTTGAGTGAGCGCCGGGATATCTGCGCGATAGCCCACTTCGTTGGTCCACTCCTGGGAACGCACCCAGCCGGCGAACAACCCGGACTCGACTGCCTGCTCAGGGCTCACGGACTGGGCTGACACAGGTTTGCCCAACGCCTGTGACAATGCGCTTGCCACCTCTTCCATAGTGAGTGCTTCAACCGCCAGGTCGATGTTTTTACCCGAAAAATGCTCCGGGTCCTTGAAGGCGACATGAGCAAGCTTGCCGACGTCGTCGGCTGCGACAAGCTGCATGCGAGTAGCGGGGGACAGGGCCGTGACGATCTGACCTTGCTGCAGGTGCGGGAACATGTAGCGGGCTTTGGGCTGAGCGAAGTTGTCCATCATGAAAGCGGGCTTCAATACCGTCCAATGGTTGAAGCCGGCGCTGCGTACGGCCTCTTCCACGTCCCATTTGTCGGTCCAGTACTTTTGCCACCAGTAGTCACTGCCCCAGCGTGGAAATGCGCTGTGCTTGCCCGCTTCGCAGACCGAGGTGTGAACGAAATGAGTCACTCCTGCGGCTTTGGCAGCTTCAATCAACGCAAACCCGTGACGGCGCTCTGAGTCTGTTCCGGCAGCATCGGGTACCTGGACCGAAAATACGCCCGATGCACCTGCGACGGCGCTCGCTAACGAGGCTGCATCCTCCATGTCGCCCGCCACGGCTTCAGCACCAGCGGCGACCAGGGCTTGAGCCGCTGGTGAGTCAGGGTTGCGCGTCAGAATGCGTACGCGAAAATCCTCTGCGAGCAGCGCCCGAGCAGTGGCGCCGCCTTGTGCACCTGTGGCTCCAGTAACGAGGACCAGGGGTTTGATCGCTGACATTGATTACTCCTTAGGTGATGGACAAAAGGGTGCTTCAGTCGGCCGCGACTGCAAGTTGTCTGGCCAACTCAACCAGCTGCCGGCCCTCGGCCATGAGTCTTTCTTCCGGCCACTCTGCAGCAAGGCCCGATGCGGAAAGCGCGTAGACAGTGCCGCTGCGCAATGAGCGGATGGGTACTGCCACCGCATTGAGGTGCTCGTGGATCACGCCAATGCTGGTGATGAACCCATGCTGCGCATACTGCGTACACGCCTGGTCGAGCAGGGCGCGCACGCTGGGCATTGCCTTGGGGTCATGCTGCTCAAGGGCCTCGAGGACCTCGTTACGCTCATCCGTATCGTAAGCGGCGAAGCATGCCCAGCCGGTCGGCGCGGTGGCGAAAGGGCGTCGGGCACCCACGGGGTCGTTCATGTACACGAAGTCGCCATGTGTGCGCTGGATGTACAGCATCGACAGGCCGTCGCGAACGGCCAGTGACGTACCCAAACGCAGGTTGTCGGTCAGCGCCTGCATATGCGGCAGGGCAACTTTCGGCAACGACTGCCGCACGAGGGCTGCATAACCCAGCGCCAGCGCAGGCAAACCGAGCGCCATGCGGTTGTTTTCGCCCGCGCATACGATGAAGCCCTCTTTGCTGAGGGTATGGCAGAGCCGCCAGACCGTAGGCTGCGGGAGACCTGTCATGCGCACGATTTCCTGGGGTGTTAGCTCGGGCTGTTCGTGGCTGAAGCATCGCAATATCTGGAGCCCGCGTGCCAAGGCGGTGACGTACTGGCGATCTTTCTCGCCCTCGGGTATCGGTTTTTTCGAAGATTCTGAACTCATAAACTTGCGCTCGACTGAGGTGATCGGAGTATAGTCAAAATTCACGATGTGGATACAACATTTGCACAGCGAATAAAAATAGAAGGGAACAGAATGACCGTATCTTCCTTGTTTGACCTGCGCGGCAAAGTGGCAATCATCACCGGATCCAGCCGCGGCTTGGGGCTGGCCAGTGCCAAAGGTATGGCAGAGCATGGCGCCCGGGTAGTGATCTCCGGCCGCAAAGCCGAAGCCTGTGAAACTGCTGCGGCCGAGATTCGGGCCGCAGGCGGTGAAGCGATCGCGGTGCCTTGTAACATTGGCAGCAAGGAAGAGTTACAGCGTTTGGTCGACACTGCCATGGCCCAGTGGGGGCGCGTGGATATTGTCATGGCCAATGCTGCGATCCACCCCTGGATTGGTTCGGTGCTGGACCTGCCGGAGACAACCTTCAACAAATTCATGCAAGTGAATGTGCAGAGCAGTATCTGGCTGGCACAAATGACCATGCCGGGCATGCTGGAGCGCGGTTATGGGCGTTTCATCGTCGTGGCCTCCGTTGTCGGCCTGTTGGGCGACCCGGTCACCGGGACCTATGGCTTGACCAAGGCAGCAGATATGCAGCTGGTGCGCAATATGGCCAATGAATTCGCCAGCAAAGGGGTCACCGCCAACTGCATTGCCCCGGGCACCTTCAAGACTGAAATGGCGCGGTCGCAGTGGGAAGACGAGGCGATGGTGCAATGGTACCGCGGGCGCAACCCGTCCCAGCGCTTTGGCGAGGTCGAAGAACTGGCTGGCTTGGCCGTACTGCTGGCATCCCCCTCGGGTGGCTACATCAATGGCCAGACGATTGCGGTCGACGGCGGCCATACGATTTCCTTCCGCTGAGCGAGGCTGCCCATGAATTTTGAACCCAACGCAAACAGCGAAGCTTTCCGAGAGGAGGTCCGCGCCTTCTTGCGTGAGCACCTGCCTGCCGATATGGCGTGGCGCGGCCAGCAAGGCTACTTGCCGGGCGATGATGACTCGCTGAAGTGGACAAAAATCCTGCATGAGGCCCGCGGTTGGTCAGTGCCGTTCTGGCCGAAGGAGCACGGCGGCACCGACTGGACTGCAGAACAGCGGTACATCTTTGAAGAGGAATGCTACCTGGCCGGCGCGCCATCGCCCAACCAACAAGGCGTGACACTGGTTGGCCCGGTGATCTGCGAGTTTGGCAGTGACGAGCAGAAGCGACGATTCCTGCCGGCAATACAAAAAGGTGAAGTGTATTGGGTGCAAGGTTTTTCGGAGCCTGAAGCGGGGTCGGACCTTGCGTCGTTGCGCACCACTGCAGTTCGCGACGGCGACCATTACATCGTCAATGGCCAGAAGATCTGGACCAGTAATGCAATTTGGGGGCAGTGGTGTTTCCTGCTCGTGCGCACCGACACTGAAACCAAACCGCAAAAAGGCATCTCCTTTTTGCTGGTCGACCTTACCACGCCTGGGGTGACGGTGCGGCCAATCACCAGCCTGGACGGCTGCAACCACTTGGCCGAGGTGTTCTACGACAACGTTCGGGTGCCTGTAGAGAATCTGGTGGGCGAGGAAAACAAAGGGTGGGGCTACACCAAGTTCCTGCTGTTCAACGAGCGCGCGTTTCTCGGTGCCGAAGCTCCGGCGCTCAAGCGCTACCTGGCCAAGATTCGCCGCTATGCCTCGGAACAACGGGCCGGTGCGCTTCCGCTGATACAGGACCCGACATTCGCCAGCCGCTTGGCTGAATACGAGCTGGAAGTACTGGCAATCGATATGGCCGTCAAACGGGTGCTGCACCTGGGGGTTAGTGAGCAGACCGGAGGCATGGCGATCGGCTCGATGCTGAAGGTCCGCGGGTCCGAGCTGCACCAGAAACTGACCGAGATGCTGGTTGAGGTGCTGGGTGACTACGGGGCTGTCTACTACCCAGACCCTAACGAGGACCGCGCGCTGCGCGATCAGCGATTCACGGGCCCAGTGTTCGCGCCGGGCATGGCGGCCGAACTGTTCTATCGCCGGGGTTGTTCGATCTACGGTGGGGCTGCCGAGATACAACGCAACATCATCGCCAAGGCAATGTTCAATCTTTGAGGGGAGTAGCATGGATTTCAATCTGAGCGATGAGCAACGCATGCTCCAGGAAAACGCCCGGCGGTTCATGGAAAAGGATTACGCCTTCAGCAGGCGCCAGGCCATTGCCACCAGCGGCGGTTTCGAACCGCAGGTCTGGCGGGAGTTTGCCGAGATGGGCTGGTTGGCCGCAGGCATCCCCGAGGCGTTTGGCGGTGTAGGCTTCGGCGCCGTGGAAACGGCAATCCTTGCAGAAGAGATGGGGCGGGGTTTGCTGCTTGAGCCGTACTTGCATGGGTGCCTGCTGCCCGCAGCGGTGCTGCGGCATTGCGCCGATGAGGCGCAGCAAGCCGAACTACTGCCCGCCATCGGGTCGGGTGAAATATTGCTGGCAGTGGCTTGCAGCGAGCCTGAATCCCGGGGAGACGTGGCGTGGGTAACGACGACAGCGCAGCGACGGGGTGACGGCTACATCTTGAATGGTCACAAGAGCGCAGTGGTCTGCGCCGCGCAAAGCGATCGGCTGCTCGTGGTCGCCCGCACAGCCGGGGAGCCAGCGAGCATTGAAGGCCTGTCACTTTTTGTTCTGGAGCGGGATACTCCAGGCATGTCACTGGAAACGGTGCGCTTGCTTGACGGAACACCGGCTGCAGATTTGCGCCTCGACAATGCAGTCGTCCCGGCTGATGCCCTGCTGGGCAGGGAAGGCCACGCTTATGTCGGATTGCAACGGGCCACTGATGAGTTGATCGTGCACCAGTGTTCAGAAATCGTAGGTGGGATGGAGGATGTGCTTGCGCTATGCGCCGACTACCTCAAGACCCGAAAGCAGTTTGGGGTGCCGATTGGCAGCTTCCAGGCGCTTCAGCACCGTATGGCCGACATGGCTATCGAAACCATGCAGGCGCGCGCTAGCCTGCATCGGGGCCTGGCTATGCTGGCGGGCGAGGCTCCAGTGCACGAGCGCAGCGCGCAGATATCGGGTTGCAAGGCACAGGTCATGCGCAGCGCAAAATTCGTCACCGCACAGGGTATACAGCTGCATGGCGGCTACGGGTTGACGGAGGAGTTCAGGGTTGGTCATCACTACCGCCGCCTTGTGCTGAGCAATGCGTGGTGGGGCGGGTTGGAGTATCACTTGGCGCGCTACGCGCGCTCAATCCAGGGTTTGGTTGCTGCTGCATAGTAAGGGGGCAATCGGGCCTGCCGGTATGCCGGCGGGCCCTAGGCAAGTGCACGAGCGGATCAGTGCTTCAACTGGCCCGATGCCTCAGCGGCGGTTTCCAGTAGCAATGGCCGCAAGTCATTGAGCTTATGCTGCATCCGCTCAGCAGGGGCTGCGATGACCAACGCTGCGGCGACGGTGCCGTCCGTGTCAAAGACGGGGGCGGCAATACCAGCTGCGCCCTCGCTGAGCTCGCTGATACTGATGGAAATACCGCTCTCGCGGATTTCCTTGAGCTGCTTCTTGAGTGTGCTGCGATCCGTGACGGTTCTCCAGGTCATCGCCTTGAGCTTGGCAGTGCGCAGGTAGCGCTCTTGCGCTTTTTCGTCTTGGTAAGCCAGGAGCAATCGGCCAGGTGCCGTGCAGTGCAGTGGCCGAGGTGCGCCCAACGGCGATACGTAGCGCACGGGGTTTTGCGAGTCTATGCCATCGATATGGGTGACCATTTGGGTCTCCATGTCGATGACGGACAGGTAGATGCTTTCGCCGGTTTTGCCTGCGAGGTCGTGCAGGTACGGGCGCATCATCCTGGAGAAATTTCGGGTGGCCAGGATGTTGCCGGCCAGGCGGTAGATGAATGGCCCAAGGTGGTAACGGCTGGTCGTGTGGTTCAGGTAGCCCTCGGCAACCAGCGGCCGCAGCAACGTCAGCAGGCTGCTTTTGGGAGACTCAAGGGTGCTGCTGAGCTCTGCCAGTGACATGCCGTCCGGGGATTTGGCGAGGACCTCAAAAAGACCAAGAATTCGGGTGACCGATCGAGGGCCCAGCGAAGCTGGCGTTTCAGTGGCGTCCACTTCATCTTCCCTTTTTTTCATGAATTAACCCTTGTGGGTGAAATTGTTGATGCAGTGGGCACTGGGCGGTGCCTTGCAAGTCACGTGCAGTATATCAAATACCGTTCAGTTGTGATCCTTCATTTAGACTAGTGCCAATTTCGCCCTGCGCACCGCTATTTCTCTCGCTTTGAGCATATAGTGGGCGCGTGAGGCCATACCTGTTGGGTACTTAGCAACCTACCTAAGGTTTGCTTATAGGAACGACGTTCATTATTATGACCTTGTGGCTGAGCTGTTTCGAGCTATCAGCAATGCATGGCCCTGTGCGCTTTTGCAGCGCGCGTACAACGATATGGAGCAAATCATATGGCGGTAATGGTCGAAGGTAAGGTCGTTCTGGTGACTGGCGCCGGCGGTGGTATCGGGCGTGATATTGCCCTGCTGATGGCGGAGCATGGGGCCAAGGTCGTGGTCAATGATGTCGGCGCTTCAGTGTCGGGCGAGGGCGCAGATGTGGGCCCGGCACAGCGCGTGGTGGACGAGATCATTGCTGCCGGTGGCGAGGCCATGGCAAATACGGACAGTGTTTCGGACCAGGCGGGCGCTGCGCGCATGGTTGAGCAGACGGTGCAACGTTTCGGCAGGATCGATTGCGTGGTCAATAATGCGGGCATTCTGCGTGACCGCTTCTTCCACAAAATGAGTGCTGAGGAATTCGACGCGGTGCTCAAGGTTCACCTGTACGGGTCGTTCTACGTCAGCCGCGCTGCCGCTAACTACTTCAAGGAGCAAGAGGCAGGCTGCTTCATTCACATGACCTCTACCTCAGGCCTCATCGGCAACCTGGGCCAGGCCAATTACAACGCCGCCAAGCTGGGCATCATGGCCTTGTCCAAATCCATTGCGCTGGACATGGAGCGGTTCAATGTTCGTTCGAACTGTGTCGCGCCCTTCGCCTTCAGCCGCATGATTGGTGCTATCCCCACCGACACGCCGGAGCAGCAGGCGCGGGTCGAGAAAATCAAGCAGATGACACCCGCCAAGATCGCCCCTATCTGCGTCTATTTGGCCAGCGACCAAGCCCAGGCTGTCAATGCGCAGGTCTTTGCCGTGCGCAACAATGAAATCTTCCTGATGAGTCAGCCTCGTCCGATCCGTTCGGTTCAGCGGTCCGAGGGCTGGACGCCTGAGTCCTTGGCTGAGCACGGCATGCCTGCCCTCAAGGGCTCGTTCGTACCCGTTGAACGCTCGGGTGATGTGTTCTCCTGGGACCCTGTTTGAGCCCAGCGTCATGACACTGGCAAGGCCGCTTCGCCTATATTGATGATGCGCCCGGACAGGGCAGCGAGATGAGGACAGCAATGAATCTTTCAAGCTACGAAGCGCTCAAGCTAGAGCGCAATAACGGCATCCTGACGATTACCCTGAATCGGCCGGATACGCTCAATGCCATTGACGACGATATGGATAAAGAGCTGTCCAGGGTGTTCATCGAGGCGGGCCATGATGCCGATACCCGGGTAATCGTTCTCACGGGCGCAGGGCGTGCGTTCAGTGCCGGTGGTGATATCGAAGAAATGCAGAAGGTCATTGATGAGCCTCAGCGCTTTTTCGATAGTATGCGCCGGGGCAAGCAGATCGTTTTTTCGATGCTCGACTGCCAGAAGCCCATCATCGCCAAGATCAATGGCCATGCCATTGGCCTGGGCGCGACCCTCGCGCTGTATTGCGATATCAGCTACGCGGCGTTGCCGGCCAAGATTGGTGACCCACATGTCGCTGTCGGCTTCGTTGCGGGCGACGGTGGGGCCGCGATCTGGCCTCAATTGGTCGGGTTTGCCAAAGCCAAAGAGTACTTGCTCACCGGCGATGCCTTGACTGCTGAGCTTGCCGAAAAAATCGGCCTGATCAATTACGCCGTTGCCCCCGAGGCGCTGGATGATCGGGTTCAGGAAATGGCCACGCGGCTTGCAAACGGCGCAGCTTACGCCATCCAGTGGACCAAGGCGTCGATGAACATTGTGCTCAAGCAAGCGGTGACATCCGTCATCGACGCCTCGCTGGCTTATGAGGCATTGTCGAATTTGACAGAAGATCATCAGGAAGCGGTCAACGCATTCCGTGAAAAGCGCAAGCCAGTCTTCAAAGGCCGTTGAGCGCAGTCAAACTCGGTGGTTTCAAAACAAAGGGCCGCATTGCGGCCCTTTGTTCATGGTGGGAACAGTAATCCTTTACTCACCCGTTACAGCTAGTAGCGTTCGAAGATTGCCGCCAACCCTTGGCCGCCGCCGATGCACATGGTTTCCAGGCCGTAGCGCCCTTGGCGTCGCTGCAACTCATGCAGCAGTGTGGTCAACATGCGCACGCCCGTCGCACCAATGGGGTGGCCCAGCGAGATGCCAGAGCCATTCACGTTCAGCCGTTCGGTGTCATGCCATTGCCACCCCTTCAGCACCGCCAGTACCTGGCAGGCGAACGCTTCATTCAACTCGACCAGGTCCATCTGCGCCAGACTCAGGCCAGTCCTTGCCAGCAGCTTGTGCACGGCGGGCACCGGGCCTATGCCCATTTGCGAGGGCTCGCAACCCGCAGCGGCCCAGCCAACCAGAAAGCCCATGGGTTCCAGCCCCAATTCGGCGAGCTTGTCCTCGGCGACCACCAAGCAGGCCGCTGCCGCGTCGTTTTGCTGACTGGAGTTGCCTGCAGTCACGGTGCCGTCACGCACCAGTGTGCGCAATTTGCCCAGGCTTTCCAGGTTGGCATCGGCACGGATACCTTCATCGCGACTGAATAGCAGGGGTTCGCCCTTGCGTTGCGGCACACTGACCGGGACGACTTCGGCTTCGAACCGGCCTTCGGCCCAGGCTTGTGCTGCTCGACGGTGGCTTTCAATCGCGTAGGCATCGCTGGCCTCACGGCTGATGCCATAGCTGCGGGCAAGATTTTCTGCCGTTTCGATCATTCCGGAGATGAAACCGAAGCGCTCTTCCGGTTGAGAGCGTTCACGCCCACGCTCGAGGCGGTCATGCAGCTTGACCGTACCAGCCCGTGAGCCCCAGCGCATATCGGTGCTGTAGTACTCGATATTGCTCATGCTCTCGACGCCACCAGCGACCACCACATCAGCAGCGCCGGTTTGTACCATCATGGCGGCACTCAACACCGCCTGCAGTCCGCCGCCGCAGCGCCGGTCCAACTGCATGCCCGGGACTTCCACCGGCAGGCCTGCCTGCAGACCGATCCAGCGGCCCACGCAAGGGGTTTCGCTGTTGGCATAGGATTGGGCGAAGACGATATCGTCGATACGCGCGGGGTCCAGGCCGCTTTTGTTCAAAACTGCGTTCACTACATGGGCGCCGAGTACCTCTACGGCAAGTGGCCGCAGGCTACCCCCGAAAGTACCGACGGGGGTTCGCAAGGGGGCGACAATTGCTGCACGTCTCATGGTGGGCTCCTGTTGCCAGCTAAAGGCTGGCGGCGTCTCGTTTCAGTTGTTCGCGATAATCGGGGTGGGCAATTTCAATCATGCAGCGGGCACGCTGGCTGAGGCTCAAGCCGCGCAGGTCGGCAACGCCGTACTCGGTTACGATCAACCCGGCGTCGCTGCGCGGGGTGCTGACTGGGCCACTGAGTTGGGAAACGATACGGCTGCGCGCCCCGGCAGTGGAGGGCAGGGCAATGATTGGCAGGCCGCCGCGGGACTGTCGTGCCCCGCGCAGGAAGTCAACAGCGCCGCCGAGCGCGCCAATGTAGTTGCCACCCACGCTTTCAGCGTTGATTTGCCCGGTCAGGTCAACCTCGATTGCCGAGTTGATGGCCACAAATTGATGTTGAGCCGCGAGGTTTTGTGCGCAATGGGTATAGGCGGTAGAGCGCATGCGGATGAACGGATTGCGATGAGCGAAGCGATGCAGCGCCTCACTGCCCATCAGTACGCCCGCCACCGTGACCCCTTTGTCCTGACTCTTACGGGAATTGGTAATCACGCCGCGTTGCATGAGGTCGGCTACTCCATCGCCGATAGTCCCCGAGTGCACGCCAAGCTCGCGATGGCCGTGCAGAGCATGAAGCACGGCTTCGGGGATTGCACCAATACCCAGTTGAAGGGTGGAGCCGTGCTGGATACGCTCGGCAACGCGCTGGGCGATGTCGCGCTCTACTGGGCCGGGCGCTATGGCTCGGCTTTGCAGGGGAGGACGATTGGTGTGCACGATCAGGTCAAGTTCGTTGGCGTGCAGGTAGCGCTCGCCATACGTCCAAGGGCACGCTTGGTTCACTTCGGCAATGACCAGCCTGGCTTTTTCCAATGCAGGCAGAAGGTATTCGTGGGCAAGTCCCAGGCTGTACCGCCCCAATGCGTCTGCGGGCGCCAATTGCAACATCAGCACATCCACCTGCAGAAGGCCTTGGCGGATCAGGTTGGGAAACTCGGAATAATGGCTTGGCAGAATCTGCAGTGCACCCGCCTTGGCCAGCGCCCTGTTCTCGCCGCTGCCGCAATATGAGAGAAACTCAACACAGTCGGCATGCTCGGGGCGACAGGTGTCGCTGTCGGTTATCCCGAGGAAAACACGAAAATTGCCGATACGCTGACGCTGTTGCATCAAAGCCTGGGTTAACGCCAAGGGCTCCGCATTGGCCTGCCCCCACATCACGGTATCACCGCGCTTTACCAGGCCGCTGAGGTCGAGTGAATGTTCGCTAGCCAGCAATTCAGTCATGGTCATTTTTCTTGTGGGGGTGAGTCAGTTGGCCGAGGCGGCTCATGGCATTGCGTGCGTCATCGATGATGTCGTCAAAGATGGCTTCAACAGGTTTGATGGCGTCGGCGAACACCACAGCAGGGCCGTAGTCGAGCATGCCCAGGCGGCTGTCGCCGCTTCTGTAGGCCTCGGTTGCAAGGGCGCCAACCACGTGAGGCCGGTACTGTTCGAAGTCGTTGGCCCCGGTAGCATCGAGCGCAGCAACGGCCTTGGCACTTTCGTTGAGGAGCACCCGGTGATGGTCCCGCAGGCCGGTCTTGACCACGATGCTCTCAGTGCCGTCGCCGCATACCACCTGGGTTTTATAGGCCTCATGGATTGCCAACTCTTTGGCCACCAGCATGCGTGAACCCATGAGGATGGCGTCGGCACCCATGGCCAGAGTGGCCGCCAGCTGCCGGCCAGTGCCTATACCTCCGGCAATTACGATCGGGACGCTGAGTTCGGCTGTGGCCTGTGCGGCCTGGACCATGCTGCTGATGCCATGAATGCCCGGGTGACCGCCGCAGTCGTTACCGACCACGATCACCGCATCTACGCCTAGCCGTGCGGCACTGCGCGCATAACGCACGGCGGGTACTTTGTGCAGGACCTTGATGCCCGCATCGCGCAGTGCCGGTAGCACTGCCTCGGGGCTCGCGCCAGCGGTTTCCACGCACTTCACGCCTTCTTCGATAAGCACCTGTATCTGCCGCTCAAGGCGTTGGGCTCCACCGGCCTGGCGAGAAATATACAAGTTGACCCCAAAACCTTGGCCACCTGTGAGATGGCGGCAGCGCAGCAATTGCTCGCGAAACATCTCTGGGTCCGGGAAGCCGGCCGCGACCAGGAATCCCATGCCGCCCGCATTGACCACCGCAGCTACATACTCGGCGTCGGCAAGTGCAGGGCCCAGGCCGCCACACAATATAGGGTGACGAATGCCGAGAAGTTCTGTGATGCGGGTCGTGAACAGTGCTTCTCGCATTGTTGTTACCTCTGAAATGAAGCGCCCGGTGACGCTGCCTTGGGCGAATCGGGAGCAAGCGCAGGGTGTGCTTCACGGCTGATGTAGAGGGTGCAGCGGCCGCTGGCCAACAGCGTGCCTGCGCTGTCCAGGACACGCGCATGAGCAGTACACAGGCGCCCACCCAGATGCACCACACAACCTTCGACGCGCAGCGCGCCGGGTGTAGCTGCACGATGAAAATCGGTTTGCAGGCTGACGGTGCTGACCCCGCGGCCATTGACGCACATTGCCGCGTAACCGCAGGCGACATCGATGAGGCTGGAGATGACGCCTCCATGCACCCGCTGCAATGCCTCGGTGCCAAGCATCTCCGGACGGCTCGGCAGGTGCAGTTCGATACCGTTTTCGCTGACCCGGTGAACACGAATTTGCATCCAGGAGCTGAACGCATTGGCGTCGATGACCCGTTGGAGCTGTGTAGATGTCAGGGGGTGTTCTGTAGCATTCATGTGCCGCTGTGCCCTCGGCGCGCTTTAGGGAAAAGCCAGTAAAGCAGTGACGAATTCATGTCAATTTAAACTGAACGGCGTTCGTATATCAATACGAAATGATCACTTGCTTGGCCTTTTAAGCAAGCGTGCTTGGTAGGTTTCAAACGGCGACTCGCTGAAAGTGCAGCATCTACGCTGCTTTGAAATTTTAAAATGCTTCCTTGCGTGGCGGAATCATCTGGTCTATTTATGGAACTCCATTCAAAAGGATGAATGCACGACGGCCGTACCCTTCCAATAAAAAAGCCAAAATGGGTTATCAATGATGATGAAGGCGATGTCACCGGGGCGCTTGCAGCCCCATTTGCTTGGCGTAGCGATTGCGTGCATGACGGTAGGCCAGGCCCAGGCGTTCGAAGTTGACTTGGGTGATTCCGATTTCCGCCTCCGTTGGGACAACACGGTGCGTTACAACTGGGCCATGCGCCTGCAAGACCAGAGCCACTTGATCGACCGGGCAGGGGGTGGCGCTTACGATCAAAGCAACGCCGCGTTCGACAAATACGACACCATCAGCAACCGTCTGGACTTGCTCAGTGAGATCGACCTGAACTACCAGGGGCGTTACGGGGCCCGTTTGAGTGCGGCGGCTTGGTACGACGAGGCATACGACGGCAAAAACCCTGCGACGGTCCCCGGTGGCACGAGCTACGTTGACAATCGATTCACGCATATCGTCAAGCGCTATTACGCGGGCCCTTCCGGGGAGTTTCTTGACGCCTACGTGTATGGCCGCTTCGAACCCGCAGGGCTCCCGACGGACCTGCGCCTTGGGCAGCATGCGGTAATCTGGGGCGAGGGGTTATTCGGCAGCACTAACGCAATTTCGTACTCGCAAGCGCCGGCAGACCTGCGCAAAGCGACCGCCAACCCAGGCGCATCGGCAAAAGAAACGGCCTTGCCAATAAACCAGATATCGTTCATGACGCAGGCCAGCGACCAGATTGTCGTGGCAGGTCAGTATCTGTTCGAGTGGGACCCGAATCGCATTCCAGAAGGCGGCACTTACTTTGCGGGGAGCGATGCGATACTCGAAGGCCCCAACGTTGGTCGGGGCAAGGCTATCGAGGGCGACAAGGGGGATTACGGCTTGTCGGTACGCTATCGACCGGACTGGTTTGATGGCACGCTGGGCCTGTACTACCGCCGTTTCGATGAAAAGTCTGCATGGGTCTCCCAGCGCGACTTCGCCACTGGTTTGGTGCACGCTGTCTATGCCAAGGATATCGAGCTTTATGGCCTGAGCGTCAGCAGCAACATCGGCGGTGTGTCGATCGGCGCTGAGTTGTCCTACCGCGAGAACATGCCGCTCAACTCCAGTGGCGCCGCCGCTGACCAGGCTCATCGCCTGGAAGGCGCGCGCGGCTCTACGTGGCATGCTTTGGTCAATGCTGTGCAAACCTATGGTGATACCGCGCTCTTCGATTCCGCCAGCCTTTCCGGTGAATTGGCCTGGGCCAAGCTGGACAAGGTCACCGACAACCGCAGTGCCTACCGCGCCAAGGGCTACAACGCCGGTTGCAACAGCAACGCCAAGATGCTCGGTTGTTCCGATGATGAGTTTTACTCTGTGGCCGTGGCCTTTACCCCGACATGGGTCCAGGTATTCCCCAGCATCGATCTCAAGCTGCCGATTTTTCTCTCTAGAAACCTCAGTGGCAACGCCCCTACCAATGGCGGCGGCAGCGAAGGGTTCACCACCGCCAAGGTGGGGATTTCTGCAGAAGCCTACTCACGCCATTTCGTAGACCTCGCCGTTACCTATTACGACCAGAAGAAAAGTGATTCGGACAACCTGATTCTTGGGGCTCCGTACCTGGACAAAGCGTGGGTGTCATTGACCTACCAGACCACCTTCTGATCTGCCGATAATCACCACGAGGCAAATCCATGTTTAGAAAAATGTGTGTAGCTTGCGCACTGGCAGGCCTGAGCAGCAGTGCCCTTGCGGCAGTCAGTGCTGATGAAGCGGCCCAACTGGGCAAGACCCTGACGCTGTTCGGATCTCAAGCCCAGGCCAGTGCCGACGGGAAAATACCTGCCTACGAGGGTGGCCTGCCGACTACCACCAACCCGCCAGGCTTTGTAAAAGACAGCGGCAAATGGGTGAATCCGTACGCTGCAGAGAAGCCGCTATACGCTATCACGGCAAATAACATGGCCGAATACGCGGACAAGCTGTCGGAAGGTACCAAAGAAATGTTGCGGCGCCAGCCCAGTTATCGTCTGGACGTCTATCCCACACACCGCAGCGTCAGTTACCCACAATTCATTCTCGACAAGACCCGCAACAATGCGACCCAGGCCAAATTGACGAAAGGTGGAGATGCACTCGAGGGCGCCATTGGCGGCATTCCTTTCCCGATCCCCAAGACCGGTCAGGAAGTCATGTGGAACCACATGGCCAGGTACAACGGGGTCGCTGCCGAAGACCACATGCGCAACTTCTATGTCGACAGCAACGGCAAATTGATCAACTCGGGTGAAATCAAGCTTTCGCGCAACTTTGCGTTCCATAACCCGGAGGCAACCGCCGAGTCGGTCAAGAAGAACGATTCGTTCATCTTTCAAAACGCCTACCACTTTACCGGGCCGGCCCGCAGCGTCGGTGATGCGACCATGTATTACGACACGATCGACATGGTCGACATGCCCCGGCGGGCCTACACCTACTCGGCCAGTACGCGCCGTGTGCGCTTGAGCCCGGACATCGCCTACGACACACCAATCGCGTCCCAGGGCGGGGTGACCACCTATGACGACGCAGAGCTGTACACCGGCCGTCTTGACCGTTTCGACTGGAAGCTGGTGGGCAAGCGTGAGCTGTACATTCCTTACAACATCTATGACCTCAGCTTCAATATCGGCTCTGACAAGTCACTGACGCCCAAGCACGTGAACCCCGACCATGTTCGCTGGGAGCTGCACCGGGTGTGGGTAGTGGAAGGCACCCTCAAACCGGGCGTGCGGCATGTATACAGCAAGCGGGTGTACTACTTCGATGAGGACTGGTCTGGCGCTGGGGTGGCTGACGAATACGATGGCTCGGGCAAGCTCTACAAGTCGATGCAGCAGGGGATGAGCCAGCTGTATGACAAGCAGGCGCCCATGTCGCGCACCTATTGGGCGTATGACTTCGCGACCGGGGCGTACTCGTTCTCGCAGCACTATGCCGACCTGAAGTTTGGCTGGCGGGTAATGGATAAGCTCCACCCGCGCTCTACGTTCACGCCAGAGGCCTTGCAGGCCCGCAGTGGCCGCTGATTATCGGTGATCGGCCCTGGCGCAGTGGTGCTCGGGGCCACCTACAAGGAGTGGCCGATGTTACTGATACAACGAAAACTGGCGCTCGTTGCCGGGCTGCTGTTGAGTGTCGCTTGCGCAACCGCAGCCCAGTTCCGCGACCCGCTGGATATACCCGCCAGCCCCAGCAGGCTTGCCCAGCACAGCATGCTCACTGGTATCACCCAGACGTCAGAGGGTCGCTGGGTGGCAGTGGGCCGCCGCGGTCACGCCTTATATTCCGACGACGGCACTACATGGCATCAGGCCGATGTGCCGGTGTCTGTAGACCTTGTTGCCGTGCACTTTCCCACACCGGTTCAAGGCTGGGCGGTTGGGCATGGGGGCGTAATCCTGCACTCAGCCGATGGCGGCAAGACCTGGCTCAAACAATTGGACGGGCGAGCGCTGGCAGACCTGTTGATCGCGTACTGGAGGCCGCTTGCCGTGCAAGCTGACGAAAGTGATGCCGGTCCGTCAGCAGCACTGCTGGATGCCGAACGTTTCAAGGAGGAAGGGCCTGGCCGGCCGTTTCTGGACGTGCGCTTCAAGGACGCCGTCAGCGGTTACGCAGTCGGCGCCTACAACCTGCTACTCGCAACCGAAGATGGCGGGCAAAGCTGGCAGGTGCTCTCAGACAAGACCGACAACCCAGGTGGATTGCACTTCAATGCGGTCCAGTTGGGTAACGCAGGGCAAGTCTACCTGGCGGGGGAACAAGGGCTGCTGCTGCAAAAAAATCTTCAGACCGGGCGTTTCGACTCCCTCTCTACACCCTATAGCGGCACTTGGTTCGGCATGCTCGAACAGGGTAACCGCCTGCTGCTATTTGGCCTGCGCGGCAACGTATACGTCAGCCATGACCGGGGCCAGCACTGGAGCAAGGCCAATACCGGAACTGACAACACCATTACCGCTGCGACCTCATTGAGAGATATGCAGGTGGTGCTGGTTACTCAGGCTGGCGAAGTACTGATCAGTGAGGACAGCGCTGCGGAGCGCTTTCGGCCGGTCTCCACCCCAAGAACCATGCCGTTGTATGGCGTAGCCCCGGCAGGCACTGCTGCCGTGGTCGCGGTGGGTGCCGGCGGGGTAGTGCATCTCGAACTTGGACGTCAGTGAGGAATCCCGCATGACCATTTTCCAAGACAGCGGCGCCGGTGACCGGGCTGCAGCCAGTGGGGCTGCGCAGTTCGATCCGCATTCAGGCAGCTACCTGGAGCAACTGCTGTTCAATCACCGTTTGTTCATCATGCTGGCGTGCGCCTTGCTGACGGTCTGGACTGCATTCCAAGCCAGCAAACTGCAGGTAAACGCGGGTTTCGAGGACATCATTCCGCAGTCTCACCCCTATATACGCAATTACCTTGAAAACAAGGCAGACCTGCGCGGGTTGGGTAACAACCTTCGCGTTGTGGTCGAGAATACCCAGGGTGATATTTATGACCCTGAGTACCTTGAGGCGTTGAAGCAGGTCAATGACGCACTGTTCCTCATGCCTGGGGTAAATCGTTCTTTCGTCAAGTCAATCTGGATGCCGGTGGTGCGCTGGACCGAAGTGACTGAAGAGGGCTTTCGTGGCGGCCCGGTGATGCCGGATACCTATGACGGCTCCGCTCGGGCTATCAATGAGCTGCGCACTAATGTCAGTCGTGCTGGGTTACGTGCCAACCTGATAGCCAACGACCAACGCTCGGCAATGATCATTGCGCCGCTGCTGGAGCGTTATGCCGACACCGGCGAGCCGATCGACTACGGCACCCTGCACGCCCAGCTCGAAGCGGTGCGAGCGTTGCAAGATTCCGCTCTGCCAGACAAACCCGGGAAAATTCGCATCCATATCGTCGGCTTCGGCAAGTTGGCGGGCGACCTGATCGCGGGCTTGTACCAGGTCATGATGTACTTCGCTGTCGCAGCGCTGGTCACTATAGTGATCCTTTACGGTTATACCCGGTGCGTGCGAAGCACGATGTTGGTGGTTGCCTGCTCACTCGTGGCGGTTGTCTGGCAGCTGGGCATGGTGCGGGCATTGGGATATTCACTTGACCCTTACTCGGTGTTGGTGCCGTTCCTGGTGTTTGCCATTGGCATTTCCCATGGTGCGCAAAAGATGAATGGCATCATGCAGGACATCGCCAGGGGGACTGACAAGTATGTTGCTGCACGCTTTACGTTCCGTCGGCTGTTTTTGGCCGGTCTGACGGCTTTGGTAGCTGACGCGGTCGGCTTTGGTGTGCTCATGATCATTGACATCCCTGTCATCAAATCATTGGCACTGACAGCAAGCATTGGCGTGGCAGTGTTGGTGTTCACCAACCTTATCTTGCTGCCAATCCTCCTGTCGTACCTGGGCGTGGGGGCTAACGCGGCGCGGCGCAGCCATGAGTCCAGTCACAACCCGCCGGGGGCATGGGACGTCCTGGTACGCTTCACCAAACCCAAGTGGGCGCTTTTGGCAATCGGTTTTGCGCTGGCTTTGGCGGCCGCTGGTTTTGTCATCAGCTTGCAATTGCAGATAGGTGATCTGGACGCGGGGGCTCCGGAGCTCCGCCCCGATGCGCGTTATAACCAGGATTCGGCATTCATTACTGGCCACTACGGGCTTTCCAGTGATCAGTTTGCGGTCATGGTCAAAACCCCGCCAGGCGGCTGCGAAGCATGGCAGACACAGGTGGAGGTTGACCGCCTGGAGTGGGCGCTACAGCAGGTACCGGGCGTGCAAAGCACGGTGTCGCTGGCGGGGGCTGTCAGCCGGCTGTCTTCCGCGCTTTTCGAGGCATCTCCGAAGTGGATCACCATCAGCCATAACCAGGCCTTGGTCAACACATCCGTGCTGCGTGCGCAGGAAGCCAACCCTGACCTGGTCAACTCGGACTGCTCGCTGGTGCCCGTTATCGCTTACCTGGCTGACCACAAGGCGCAGACACTTGCTCGGGTCCTGGCTGCGGTGGAGGCCTTTGCCCGTGAGCATGACTCCGATCAGCTGAAATTCTTGCCGGCGGCAGGTTCCGCGGGTATTGACGCGGTGACCAATATCGTCGTGCGTGATGCCAACCGCACCATGCTGCTGTTCGTATACCTGGCGGTTGCCGCGCTCTGTTTCATCACCTTCCGCAGTTGGCGAGCGGTTGTGGTGGCCCTGGTGCCATTGGTGGTGACATCGATCCTGTGCGAGGCGCTGATGGTGGCACTGGGCTTTGGGGTAAAGGTAGCGACGCTGCCGGTCATTGCCTTGGGCGTCGGTATCGGGGTCGACTACGCCCTGTATCTGCTCAGTGTGCAATTGGCGCAGCAGCGCAGCGGGATGCCGCTTGCAGAAGCGTACAGGCGTGCCTTGCTGTTCACCGGCAAGGTAGTAGCGCTGGTAGGCATCACGCTTGCTGCAGGTGTCATCACCTGGGCCTGGTCGCCCATCAAGTTCCAGGCAGACATGGGCATCCTGCTGACCTTCATGTTCCTCTGGAACATGCTCGGTGCGCTGGTTCTCATTCCTGCCTTGTCCTGCTTCCTGCTACGGGGTACTGCACGATGAAATTGGAAACGCCTGCTTTGGCAGCCAATCTGCAACCATTCCCTCGGCACACGACCGCGTGGTACATGACTGGGGTCTTGTTCCTGCTTTATTGGTTGTCACTACTGGACCGGTTGGTTATCTCGTTGCTGGTGGACCCGATCCGGCGGGACCTGGGCATCACTGACTTTGAACTGTCGCTGTTGCAAGGATTTGCTTTCGGCCTGTTTTATGCGGTTTGCGGGTTGCCGCTGGGTTGGTTGGTCGACCGCTTCAGCCGCCGCTGGGTCATTTTCGGTGGTGTGACGATCTGGACGCTTTCAACCGCCTTCTGCGGCTTCGCGCACAACTACTGGCAGCTGTTCCTGGCGCGTATTGGCGTAGGGGCGGGGGAGGCCGCCCTGAGCCCGGCGGCCTATTCGTTAATGGCTGACAGTTTTCCTGCGCACCGGCTGACAACGGCCCTGGCAGTGTACTCACTGGGCTCGCTGTTCGGTACAGGCATGGCCTACCTGATGGGAGGCGTGATCGTTGGCCTGGTGGCTGAGCATCAATCGGTCCTGCTACCTATGGTGGGTGAAGTTCGCTCATGGCAGATGGTGTTCATCACCATCGGGTTGCCTGGCGTATTGCTGGGCTTGCTTGTGTTCACTTTCCGCGAGCCGGTCAGGCGCACCACGCATACAGTTCGGCCTGCCAGCGCTCTTTCAACTGAAGTGTTCGGTGAGGTATTCATCCATATCCGCCGGCACGCGCGGTTTTTCGTCTGTCACCATCTTGGCTACACGCTCTGCGTAATGGCGGTCGCCGGCTTGGCGTTGTGGGCACCCACCTACTTGCAGCGCACGTTTGCCTGGAAGCCCGCTCAGATAGGTGTCTGGCTCGGGGTGGTCGGCACGTTGGGTGGGGTGCTCGGTGCTCTTGGATGTGGACAGCTGATCGATCGACAGATCGCGCGTGGGCGTCTGGATGCGCACATGCGATTATTCTGCTTCACATCATTGGTAAGTGTACCTATCGCAGTCGTCGGGGTGCTGTGGCACAACCCCTACGTATTTCTGGGCGCGTTTTTCCTTATCCAGGTACTGCTCAGCCCGCTCATGGGAATCTCTGCTGCGGCCCTGCAAATTGCCACACCTGCCGAGTTGCGTGGGCGTTTGTCATCGCTTTATCTATTCGTGATGATATTGCTGGGGATAGGTGCTGGGCCGTCGGTGGTCGCGGCTTTTACAGACTTCATTTTCGAAGACGACACCAAGGTTGGACATTCATTGGCCTTGATCTTTGCCTTGGCGTTGCCTTTTGCAGCGCTCTTGTTGCACTTGGGCAGGCCAGCGATGCGTTTGGCCGTGAAGGAAAACATGGTGCGCTAGTGTGATGCTGATCACTTAGGCAATTGGGGCTGCGAAGCAGCCCCATGCAGTACTTCATCACCTTGATCGGCTAATCAGCCGAACCGGGCTGGATTGAGGACCGGTCCGGCCACGTGCTGGCCGCCATCTGCGTGAATGACCTCGCCGTTGACGAAGGTGCACGCGTCGCCGGCCAGGAAAAGCGCGGCCGAACCGATGTCTTCGACTGGGTCGCCCAGACGCTCCAACGGCAACTGCCTGATCATCAGGTCGATCACGCCGGGCCGGCGCTCGTGATAGCGACGTAGTTCCGGGGTATCCGCCAAAGGCAGCAGCAGGTTGCTGGCGATCTGGTAGCGGCCCCAGTCAAGGGCTGCCGTGCGGGTCAGCCCGACAAGGCTCCAGGCCGCGGCATTGTATGCCGCCAAGCCTTCATTGACGCCCTCGCCGTAACGGTGGCCAATGTTGATAATGCGCCCGCCGCCTGCACTCTGCAGGGCTGGCAGGGCGGCCTGCATAGCGGCAACTGCCGCCTGGATGCAAGTGAATACTTCGGCGAAGACAGCGGCAGGCTGGCGCTCGAGTGGGCCGATGGCAGGAATGGGCAGCACGTTATTGACCAGGACATCGAGACCGCCGAGTTGTGCGATTGCCGCTGTTACGATTTCCCCAGCCGTTTCGTCCAAGGGCGTAGTAAATGCCAAGGCATCACCACCGCTAGCACGAATGGTTTGCGCCAACTCTTCGGCGAGGCTGGCATCGGGATCCAGCACTGCGACGCGTGCACCTTCGCGCGCGAAGCGTATCGCGATGCCGTGTCCTATCGTGTCCGCACCGAGGATCAGCGCGTTTTTGTTCTGCATTTCATTCATGATGCGTTGCCCTCGACTCTATCGATTTGGTGGAGTTGTGGTAGCCCCAGCAGGTTCTGCCCGCCGTCGATGAACAGCGACTGACCGGTTATGAAGCGGCCAGACTCGCCGGCAAGTCCGAGCACCGCATTGCCGATATCCTCTTGCGCACGGCCGTGGCGGCGCATGGGTGTCTGTCTGGCAACAGCCTCCATCTTTTTTCGGTCCTCTCCATAGAACGCTTCGTATGCCGGGCTCAAACCAGAGGGCAGAACCACGTTCACAGTGACATTATGGCGTCCCCATTCATTGGCCAGGGTGCGTGTGAGGCCGCGTATGCCTTCCTTTGTGGTGTTGTACGGCAGCCCGAATTTGCTGCCATAGACCCCATTCACTGAGGCGAAGTTGATGATGCGCCCGCCACCTGCCCGGATGAACCAGGGTAGGGCGGCCTGGCCCGTCCAGAGCGAGGCATAAACTCCGGAGCGCAATGCGACATCGAGCAAAGCATCGTTGGCTTCTGACTCGGCGCTGGCCAGCTCTGGCACCACCTGAGCATTGTTTACCAGGATGTCGAGGCCGCCGAAGTACTCGGCGGCTTGGCGTACCAGACGTTGCGCTTGTTCCTTGTCGGTCAGGTCTGCGCGCACGAATATGGCTTCGGCGCCGAGCTGGCGCAGCGTGGCTACGACTGCTTCGCCCTTTTCCTGTGAGCGCCCGTTAACCACGAGTTTCGCCCCCTCCTGCGCAAAGCGCCGGACGATACCCTCGCCAAGCCCCTGCGTAGAGCCCGTGACGAGGGCGACCTTGCCGTTGAGTCGATTCATGCTGCTCTCCATGGTTATGGCGCGATGATGATTACTGAGCGGATAACGAGCCGCCAGAGCGGGCTGTTCCGAATGATTTCGATTCGATTGGGAGTCTGCTTCGCTCTGTCGAGAGATTATCTATAGCTCTATAGAAAATCAATTGCACTATTGAAGGTTTGGATTGCATTTCTTCGCCGATGGGTTGGGTTTACCTGGTAGGCAGTCTCACCACTAGGCCGTCCAGCTCAGGCGTGACGATGACTTGGCAGGTGAGGCGGCTGTCTTCGGATACACCCATTGCACAGGTGAGCATGTCCGTCTCGTACGATTCGGCCACTGGCATGCGCGACCTGAAGTTCGGCGCGACATACCCGTGGCAGGTGGCGCAGCTGCAACTGCCTCCGCAGTCGCCCAGAATGCCGGGTACTTGATTGCTGACTGCAACCTGCATAACCGATTGGCCGATTTGCGCTTGCACGCGCTGTTCTGTTCCGTCGTGTTGAACGAATATGATGGTTGGCATTTTGGTGTCCTGAGGAAGTGAGTAATCAGCTGTTTGGCAGCAGGTCTTGAAGTGGAATAGAGTCATCGGCCAATCGCGCGGGATCGACCTTGGTCCGTTGACTGATAAAGCGTTTGGCCAGCATGAATTCGGCGGGGCGGTTCACGGTATCGGCAGCCAACACTTGGCCTTCCTTGAGGTAAAAAGCCGCAAAGGCATTGCTGTCTGGATTTCCTCGAACAATCAATTGATCGTAACCTTGGGAAAGGCCAACCATCTTCAGCTTCAACTCGTACTGATCCGACCAGAACCAGGGAATGGAGGAGTAGGCCTTTGGATTGCCGCAAATCGAAGCGGCAACGCAACGTGCCTGTTCAAGTGCATTGGGTACCGATTCCAGGCGCAGTCGGCGGCCGAACAAGGGGTTGGGATGGTTAGTACAATCGCCGGCGGCATAGATGTTTGGGTCAGACGTTTGGCCGAACTCGTCCACCACTACACCGTTATCGACACTCAAGCCGGCCTCTGCGGCTAGTTCCACATTCGGTTCAAGACCGATACCAACGATAATCAGATCAGCCGCTACGGTGCTGCCGCCCACGCACGTTACGACGCTGACTGCATCACCCGATGGATCCATTTGCACATCCTCAACGGCCATTCCCGTGCGGATGTCCACACCGGCATCACGGTGACGCGATTCGTAGAAGGCTGATAATTCAGGCGCGGTAACTCTTGCCAATACCCGAGGCAGGGCTTCGAGGACTGTTACCTTCAGGCCGTGCCTGACAGCCACGGCCGCCACTTCCAGGCCTATATACCCGCCACCGATGATGACCAAGCGCATGCCGGGTTCGAACTGCTGCCGGATACGGTCAACGTCGTGCAACGTTCGAAGGTAGTGAAAGTTGCCCGAGCGCTCAGCCTGCTCGATGTGCGAAATGGGTAATCGCCGTGGCCTGCCTCCAGTGGCCAGGATCAGGCGATCGTAGTTGACCACTCTGCCATCGGCCAGAAGTACAGTACGGCTGAGCTTGTCGATTTTATCGACCCGCATGCTACTGATTATGTCTACCTTGGCTTTTTCATAAGTGGCCGGTGGCTTGATCAGCAGGCTTTGAGCGGTCGCCGTACCGGACAAATAGGTTTTTGATAGCGGCGGACGATGATAGGGGAGGAAGGGCTCTTCCCCGATAAGAAGGATGCTGCCTTGCCAGCCGTTGTCTCTCAGGCTGGTTGCAAGTTCTCCTGCCGCATGCCCTGCGCCAACAATCACTGCAGCGAGCGAAGTGGATTCAATCATTCTACACCTGACTAGGAAGACGTCGCCTGGGGCAACTATCATTTCAACAACTGGGAATTGAGACATTGAGCGTACTGCTTCAGGGCTCCAATGGGCCCGAGCATTGTTAGCGCTGCAGCGTTTGAAAACAGCAGCAGCCCTTGTTGGCCTGCTGCTGTGTTGTCCTTAACGCTGACTGCGCCGCGCCAAAGATTCTGCTGTATAAAATTGAATAGGTTGCATATGCTCTCTTACAAACGCGCCATTACCGCGCCCTCCAGTGATGCTGGTGTGGTAATAGACGCCCGTTGCAAAGTCGTACAGCCACATTGATGAAGCATGGGGAACTTGCTTGTCGTACATCTGGTAGGACGGCATGTAGATGCCCTTGGCCAGATTGCCCGCAGCGTCCCAGGCATCGGACATGCCGGTGGAAGGAATATCTTCGTCATAGTACAAACGCCGCTTGGGTTGCACATGACGCTTGCCTGGCTTGAGGGTCGCCTCTACCACATTGACGCGGTGAAGCTCCCAGCGCATGACATTTGGATTAGGGTGGTGGGGATTCAAGAGCTCTTCGGGCGTGGCTTGCATCCAGTCATAGGCGTTGTAAGGGATGATCATTTCTTTCTTGCCCAAGTACTTGAAGTCGTACCGGTCCTGCATGCCCGAAAACATGAACACCTCATCGTACAGCATGGCACCGCCAGAAGTGGCTACTGGAAAATCGTATTGAGCATCCGGCGAGCGACGAACCCGCCGTTGGCCAGGCGAGTAGTTCCAAGTGGCATTGGGGCTCTCAACCGGATTGACGTAAAAACGTAGCAGGTTACCTTCGCCCACCGTGCGTGCAGGCGCGGTGTAGATGTTCATCTGCGCCCGGTAAAGCCCGATGGCGGCAAACTTCTCTACGTCCAGTTCCTTGTTGTAGTAAGGCGCGTCGGTAATTAGATCAATGCCTGCCGTCAATACTCTGTTGCCTTTGGCATCGACATACCAGCCCTGACCGGAAATCCGCAATGATTCCCCCTGGTTGTGCAGCATGGCATTCCAAGCAACTTCATTGCCGGTCTTGGGAATGGGGAAAGGTACGCCGCCAAAGCACCCTTGCAACGCGAGGCCTTCTTCGATGGTTTTGCAACGCGTCGCATTGGCAAGACTGTTCTGCTGGACCCAGTCGGGGTATTTAGCGCTGCGCCGGCTCTGATAGACCGGGACGGTATAGGTGTCCGGGAAACGCTTGATCAGCTCTTTGGTGCTTTCGGAGAGCTGATCGGCATACTTATCCACGTTCTTGGCATTAATGATGAACAGCGGTTTGTCATCAGGATAAGGGTTGGCCCAGTGGCCGGAATCTGGCACAAACCCAGGCGGATTAGTCGAGGTCGGCAGCCCGCCGGTATAGGCCGGGATGGTGCCGGCAGCATTACCCGCAACTTCAGCTCCCCATGGGGTGAGCGATTTACCCAGTTCAGCGGCTTCCTGCGTCGAGACGGCTGCGTGGGCTACGCTGGCCGCGAAGAGTGTCATGGACAAAGTAATGATACGAAGCTTCATAGGGAACCTCCCAATCAGAGCGCGGTTTGATAAGTGAAGATCAGCGCATCGCGGTCCTGTGGGCCGTCGAGCCCACTATGAACATCTGTTTCACCGACGTCGCCGGTGCGGCCTGCAGGGGGGATGTATCCAACGTCGAGCTGATGCTTCATCGCGCCCGGTAAGTATTTAACGGGCGGATCTACTCTGACCGAATAGGTGTCTCGCGGCGCAACTCCTGCAGTTTGCTTAGCGGGGTCGCCGTAAAGCTCATTGGTCAGGAAAACCGGGAACGACACGGTGATATCTGGCAACGCCTGTTCCCATACTGGATTGCAGTTGATACCGATATAGGCGCCCAGCCTCGGGGCGCGGCCATTGGCCCACCCGCGCTGACTGTAACTACTCGGAGTGTCCAGATTTATGTTAGCGGTCGCGAAGGGTGCTGACAGCGGGTTGCCACGGGTAGCTAGTTGTCTCTGCATTTATATGCCCTCTGGTTTTGTTCTTGTTTTCATCGAAGTGCATGGCATTCCGGTTGGGTCGGTGGCAAGAACCTCTCTGGGGGACGGAATTGATTTGCTATAAGATTGCTGGCGATTCTCGATCTTGAATCGGCGAACCGTAGAGCGTGGTTCGCTGGCGCGGTACGCGGCCGCTGGCGTCGATCAGGTTGGTCAAAGTCTCGGGGGTCATCTCCTGGCCATGCTTGGCGCCGGCGCTGGAGGTGATCGATTCGTTCATCAATGTGCCACCTGCGTCATTGGCGCCGGCATGCAGAGCAGCCTGGAGGCCTGAGAGGCCCATCTTTACCCACGAGGCCTGAATGTTTTTGATGAAGGGGTGCAGCACCAATCGACCGACGGCGTGCATCAGGATCGCCTCCCGGAATGTAGGTCCCTTGCGTGCTTTACCTTTGCGGTAGAGCGGAGCCTCCATGTGGACGAAAGCAAGAGGCACGAATTCGGTGATACCGCCGGTTTTCGAGGCGAGCTCACGCAGGTGCAGCAAGTGACGTGACCAATGCTCTATGCGTTCGACATGGCCGAACATGATGGTCGCAGTGCTCTTGAGGCCGATCGCGTGAGCGGCATACATTACTTCCAGCCATTGTTGGGTGTTGAGTTTGTCGGGGCAAAGCAGGGCGCGGACTTCATCATCAAGCACTTCCGCAGCGGTTCCGGGCAGGCTGGCCAGGCCCGCGTTCTTGAGGCGCGTGAGATACTCGTTTAGAGACAGGTCGAGCGTGTGCGCGCCTTGCCAGATCTCCAGTGGCGAAAAGGCATGCACGTGCATGTCAGGCGCCGCCTTCTTCACCGAATCGATGATAGACAGATAGGTTTCGCCGGTATAAGCCGGGTGGATACCGCCCTGTAGGCAAACCTCCGTCGCGCCACGTGCCCAGGCCTCATCTACGCGTTTGCCAATCTCCTCGGCGCCCAGATTGTAGGCGGCACCTCGACTGCTGCGCTGTCCTTTGGAGAATGCGCAGAACCCACAGTGGAAGTAGCAAATGTTGGTGTAATTGATGTTGCGGGTGACTACGTAGCTGACGACATCGCCGCACTGCGCGCTGCGCAAGCGATCCGCCGCGCGGCAGACATAGGCGAAGTCCTGGCCACGCGCCTGGAACAAGCGAGTGACATCCTGTTCGGCAATAGGCGCGCCTTGAAGTAACAGCTCGACGAGTGTCTGCAGATCCTGGCTGACGTGAGTGTCATCGGTCTCTTGGAGCAGCGAAAGGTCGGCAGCGGGCGGTGGCTGCACATCGCCAGCGACCCAATCATCTGTACGGGGGTAACCTTCCGTGTCGATACCTCGCAATACAGCACTGCGCAAGCCCGGGTCCACCCAGTCGGTATTGGCCACCGCGTAACGCGGATAGATGGTCAGGCGCTCTTGAAGATGTTTACCGGCTGCTTTTGTCTCGTGCTCGAGTTTGTCCAGATGGGGCCATGGCGCCTCGGGATTGATGAAGTCAGGCGTCAGCGGCGACACGCCGCCCCAGTCACTGACTCCCGCTCCGATGAGTATGCCAAAGCCCTCGGAGGAAAGATTTGGCGGTGCCTGGATGCCCATTTCCGGCCCAAACAAGATGCGCGCGATAGCAATGCTCCAGCGGAGCTCGTCAAGGCTGGGTTCAGGCGCCTTGGCCATCGGCGTACCGCATTTGGAGCGGAAATTCTGAACGATAACTTCCTGCAGGTTACCGTGTCGCTCGTGTATGTCGCGCAGTGCGAGCAGGGCCTCGACTCGCTCGCGGCGGGTCTCGCCGATGCCGATCAGGATGCCGGAGGTCATTGGCACTTGCAGCCTGCCGGCTGCCTCGAGCGTTGCAAGGCGCGGTGCGGGTAGTTTGTCGGGGCTTCCGAAATGCGGGCCGCCGCGTTGGCACAGGCGCTCCGACGTCGACTCGAGCATTATTCCCATCGACGGTGAAACAGCACGCAGCTTCGCCACTTCAGCTTCGGTGAGGCAACCTGCGTTTACATGCGGCAAAAGGCCCGTTTCCCGAAAAACCGCTGCGGCGATGTGCACGACATAGTCGATAGTGGTTTCGAAACCCATCGCATCGAGCGCCTGACGAGCGGCGCGGTAGCGAAGTTCAGGTTTCTCGCCGAGCGTTATCAGCGCTTCCTTGCAGCCCATTTGGACGCCAGCGCGCGCCGTTTCCAGCACTTGTTCCAGCGTGAGGTAAGCCGTTTCGACGGAGGGCGACTGGCGTGAGAAGCTGCAGTAATGACAGACGTCACGGCACAGCCGCGTGAGCGGTAGAAATACTTTGCGCGAATAGGTCACGATATTGCGGTCACCACGGTCGCGAATCTCGCTTGCAGCGGCGAGTAGCATTGGCAGGTCGACGCAATCAGCCAGGGCCAGTGCCTCATCGGCGCTGGGTAGGCGGCCCGCGACGACTGAACGGATGATGGCGCTCGCATTGAGGTTGTTATGGTTATGGGTCACGAGGCGATTTCCTGGTAAGTGGAGGTGTCGCAAAGGAGCGTTGCGGGCGAGAGGTCCCTGAGCAGCGCGGCCGTGTGTTTGCCGCAGCGGCCATCCCGCGCCGCATGTGCCAGGCTGTAAAAATCTTCGACGTTGTCGACGTCGAGCGCTGTGCTCGTCAGCGTGACCGTAGCGGTGGTGCATTGGCGACGTGCGCATTCGCGGCTATGGCGGGCATGGCTGTCCGGGCCGTAGTGGTATGTGAACGCTTCCGGGTGTTCAGCGAGCAGCAGGTTGGTACCGCCGTCGTCGGAGCGAACCATGACCACGCGCTGTTCGCCTTCGAGCGATTGCCATGTCGATACCACCTGACGAATGTCTTCCACGGTCAACAGCGGCATGTCGGCAAGGATCACCAGGAGCGCGGTCGCGCCGCCTCGGGCGGCGAGGCGGGCAGTGCCCTCTATGCCAGCGTTAAGTCCCGGCAACTGGGCGACGCTCGCCTCATCCAGCCAATTGATATCAAGGGCAGCAGCAGCTTCGCAGGTGTCGCTTGAATTCGACAGCATGTAAAGACGAGCTGCCGCGTTTGAGTTCCTGAGTGCCGTGATGACGTCTGCAGCCATCGCTCTGGCGAGTTGGGCACGGTGGGCGGCGCTAAGCAATGTGCTCAGTCTGCTCTTGGCGGCAGAAAAATTCTTGACCGGGACGACCGCCCAGATTGAGTCAGCGCGTGAGGACATCGGCGTACTCCAGGATCATTCGGGCGAGCTGCACTTTATCGTCGTCGTCCTTCATCAGCGTTGCCGTGACCTCGCAGGCCATGCCAAGGTCGGAAATCGGGCTGAGCAGATCCCGATCCACCTCATCGACAACCAGCGCGTCGATAGTGCCGTGAAAATGCCGAGCGATGGCAAGCGAAGTGATCGGCATGCCTAGCTCAGCCATGATTTTGGCAGTAGGACCTTTCACGGCTTGGTTGCCAATAATCGGTGACACGGCGATGACCGGCTTTCCTGTCGCGCTCAACGAAGCCTTTAGGCCTGGGATAGCCAGCATGGGGCCGATGCTGAGAAAGGGGTTGGACGGGCAAATGATGGTGGCTTGCAGCGTTGGCGACGCCAGCGCAGCAGCCAATTCCGGATGAATGGATGCAGTCTCCGCCCCCGCGAAACGGAACCCAAACACGCGTGGTGCGCAGTGGCGCCGTACAAAATAGTCCTGAAACGGCAGCTCGCCGTCGCTCGTCACCACCTTCGTCCCAATCAGGTCGTCCGACACCGGCACTACGCGGGCCTCGACTCCATAGGCATGGCATAGCTCAGCGGTGACTTCGCCTAATCCAGCGCCCTCGCGCAGTCGGTGAGTTCGGTAGAGGTGAGTGGCAAGATCCTTGTCTCCAAGACGAAACCAACTGGGGCCGCCAAGCGCTGTAAGCGATTCCAGACAGCTCCAGGTTTCGCCTTCGGTACCCCATCCTTGTACCTTGTCTGCGCGCCCTGCGAGCGTGTAGGTGACAGTGTCAAGATCAGGGCAGATACGTAGACCGAGGTGATCAAAATCGTCCCCTGTATTGCAGACGATCAGCAGCTCGTCGGGCGGCACAACACGCGCCAGGCCCAAGGCGAGCTTTGCTCCCCCGACACCACCGGAAAAGGCGATATAGCGAATGCTCATCGGAACAGATCCTCGTGCTTGGGCCGAATCAGTCGAGTGCTGCCCAACTCGCTGGTGTTGAAGTGAATTCCGCGCGCCAGGACAACCGGCGTCGCTTCGCTGGCCTGGCCCATCAGCAGGGATCCGGCTGCAGCCAATTCGTCAGCAATGGCGATCTGAGTGCGTTCGAGCGCACGTCCGAACATGTCGGGCTGACCGATCATGTCGCGCAAGGGCTCGATACCCGCGGAGCCAATTGCAAAACCGATCACACCATTGCGCCAGGCCCTGCCGGCGGAGTCGTTGATGATGACCGCGATGTCAGCGGCGCAGCGCTCATGCAGGGCGTCGCGCAGAATCCTTGCCGAAGTGTCAGGGTCGGCAGGCAGCAACAGCACGCGCGGATCGTCATCGTCGTCGGAGAAGATGTTGGAACGGTCGATGCCGGCATTGGCATGCACGTAACCGAGCTGGTGCTCGACAATGATGACGCCGGGCCTCTGACGTAGTACTTCACGTGATTCGCGCAGAATCAGCTCGGTCAAGCGGGGATCCGTTCGTGTATGGCCAGCGAGGTCCAGCGCTGGCGCAGAGGGTTCGATGGTGCGCAGGTGCGCATAGCGATTTTCCGCCTTGGAGACGACCTTCTGGGCAACGATCAGCACATCGCCATCGGCCGGTGTCAACTCCACACGTGCGTAAGCCTCGAGGATGACCGTGGACAAATCGTCGCCCGGCTCCACCAGCGGAATCCCAGGCAGGGCAGTCAAAGTCAGTTGTGTCGTCATGGGCCGACTCGGTTCTACAGGCCGCAAATTCGGATGCCGGCGTGGCATTTGAATTGTCGGTTGATGGTGATCAGCACTGAGGTCAAGGCTTCGGCGGCAGCGGCGTTGTCGATCGGGCCGGCCTGGAAACCACGCATACCGCAGGCCTCGACAAGCTTGACGACCTCGGCCCGAGCCTGCGGGTCGTTGCCGCAAACCAGCACATCGCAGTCGAGCGCTCGGTCTGACTTGAGGTGATCAGCTGCAACATTTTGAAAAGCTGAGACGACGCGCACGCCGTCGCCAAGAAAGGCTTGCGCGACCTGTCCGGCGGAACCTGCGTCAGGCAGTTGCACCGTGCCGACTTTAGGTGGCATCAATGGCACCGTCACATCGATCAGAATCTTGCCGTGCAGTTGATCTTTTACGGCGGCCAGTGTGCTCTGCTGGTGGCTGAAGGGGACAGTTAGCACAATGATCTCGGCAGCGGCTGCTGCCCCGATATTGTCCATGTCCGCTAGCAGTGTGGCGTCAGCGCCGCGCTTGGTGAGAAGGGTGCGCATCTCGGCGCAGGCTGTTGTCGCTTTCTCGTGTTCGCGTGAACCGATGATGACGTTGTAGCCCGCTTGAATCCAGCGCAGTGCCAGGCCAGAGCCGAGGGCTCCGGTACCACCGAGGACGGCGAGTGTGGGTTTTGTTTCCATGCTTCATATGCTCCAACTGTCTGAACCCGGGGTGTAAGTTCGCGCATCAACGGCCAAGCTTGGGCGGGGCGTAGTTGGGGCGCACCAAGTGACCGTGACGCACCCCGAGCGCCCACGCCTGCGCCTGGTCGGCATCCACCGCGTTCGTGAGAATGTAGAACCGCTGCTCGGCAACCCCGTCCAGCACGATTTTCGCTGCCTCTTGAGGGGTGTGGCCGCCTGCAGCCAAGAAGGCCGCCTTGCGTGCAATTTCTTCCGTGGTCGGGGTTCTACCGGCGAGGCTCTGTGGGCGATTGCGCGCGCTGTCGGGCATATCGGTCATCACCTTGTTCGGGCAAATTACCGACACGTTGATCGAGGAATCGTTATTCCACAGGTCGTATTGAAGAGCCTCACAGTAGCCCAGCATGGCGCGTTTGCTGGCGGCGTAGACGGACATAGAGGGGATGGGTTGCAGCGAAGTGTTGGAGCCGGTGGAGACGAAGTGGCCATGGCCCTGCTTCATCATGATCGGGATAAAGGCCGACACGGCGTAAACCGTACCGTAAAGGTTGACGCCCAATACCCAATCCAGGTCGGTTTCGTCCTTTTCCCAGGCGGAGCATGAGTACTCGCCGACTCCAGCGTTGCTGCAGACGATATCCACACGACCGAAGCGCTCAAGCGTACTCTGGGCCAGCTCAACGAGATTTTCACGCTTCATGACGTCTGTTGCGACGGTGATCGCTTGAGCGCCTAGCGCTTCGACGCTTTGTTGCGTTTCCTTGACTTTTTCAGTATCGATATCGGCCAGCACCAGGTGGGCGCCTTCGCGCGCAAATTCCTCGGCCATGGCCCGGCCAAGGCCTGTCGCCGAACCGATCACTACTACTATCTGTCCTTCGAATCGCCTCATCTTCGTGTTGCTCCGACTTGTTATTATTCTGGAACGCACAATTTCCTGGCTTGTCGCTCCGCTCGCGCTGACGGCAAGCTCCGAGAGGTTGCGGTGCTGGTGTGTCACTGCAAGCTTGCGCACCGCCTGCTCTTTCAATGCGATGGGTCACCGCTTGGGATGTCGTCGAACAACCCCGCGATCAATAAACGAGGCGCGGATTGAACGTGACATCCAGGTGCGGCAACACTTCCTTCTCAAATAGATTGAGGTTTTCCCAGGCAATTTTGGGGTCGATGCCACCCGCGAGCGGGGCAATGCGCAGGATGTCGTGTGGCCCGTAGGTCTTGGCATATTCCAGGCATTGTTCAGGTGTGACGATCTGGAAGTTCGGATTCGCTTTGAGGCTTTCAATGGTGTCACCCGCCTCGTAGGCTGACGACAACTGGCCACTTTTGTTGCGCTGAGTGGAGTATTTGGCATAGGACTGTGTCCAGTGCAGTAGATGCCGTCCGACCTGATCCCATGCTTTTTCCGGGGAATGGGTCACGTGTAGATACGTCGGCCCATAGGTAGGGTAAGGGCCGGGATCAGGCTTGCCCATCTTCTTGAGCTCGTCTCGATAGAACTCGGCGAGCTTGTACTCGGCGGGTCGAACTCCATCTGCACGCGTATGCGCGGCACGGCGCAATACTTTTTCGAAGCTGGCGCCCATCAACACGCGCATAGGCTCGTCCGGCACGGGGGAAACGCAATCGATCTGGCGCCCGCGGTACATGAATGGTTCGCCGGTGCCCGCGTTCTTGAGAAA
This sequence comes from Pseudomonas sp. TYF_14, assembly GCF_043105275.1. Taxonomy (NCBI): domain Bacteria; kingdom Pseudomonadati; phylum Pseudomonadota; class Gammaproteobacteria; order Pseudomonadales; family Pseudomonadaceae; genus Pseudomonas; species Pseudomonas sp. TYF_14. Next base: position 380,532 of record NZ_JBICLK010000061.1, on the reverse strand, counting down.
CTCCACCGTCTCCTCCATCACGTTCAGCCGGTCTTCAAGCCGAATACCGTACATGTCGAATTCAGCGGGGCGATATCCGCCGCTGATGACCGGCAGTGCACGACCGCCACTCAGCACCTCCAGTACGTGCAGATCCTCCGACAGCCTCATCAAGTTGTAGAATGGCGCGAGGACGATCATGCGCAGTTGCAAATGCTTGGTTCGCGCGGCAATAGCCATAGCGAGCATGACAGGCGAGGGCAGATAGCCGTCATCGGTGGTGTGGTGCTCGCCGATGGAGGTGGCCTGAAATCCGCGTTCATCAGCCCATTGGGCAATATCCAGTGAAGCTTTGTAGAGGTCAGTGCGCTTGGTTGTCGCCCAAGTGGGTAGACGCAAATCGAAAGTCAGTTCCAACGCTGGCATTGTGTTTCTCCTGTCAATGAATAGGGCGGGGTGCGAATTGGAGGGGCACGGCGCTCATGCGGCCGGTAATTGCCATTTCGTAAGTCACGTTGCTCATATCACCCAACCAATAATCGGGGATCGCCCGGTGCCATTCCTCAAGTAAGGTCTGCATGATCATGCGTGCCTGGAACGAACCAATGCAGCGATGTGGGCCACCTCCGAGGGACAGGTGCGGGTTAGGTTTGCGATTAAGGTCGATACGGTCGGGGTTCTCGAATATCGCGGGATCACGATTGGCTGCGAGTGTCAGAAGCATCACGCGATCGCCGGCTTCCAGCTTCACGCCATGGAACATTGCTGAACGCGTGACGGTACGCCCCCCCATGACTGCGGAGGACTCGAAGCGCAAAAGCTCGTCGATCGCAGTGGGAATGCAGCCAGGGTTTTCTACGATCTGTCTGCGCAGCTCGGGCTTGCTCGCCAGGTAATAAAAGGCAAACCCCATCTGCGTGCTGCTGGTGTGCACACCTGCAGAAAACCCCGTGCAGCACAGGTTCAGGATGGTGTCGTCGTCGAGTGGTTTACCGTCGACCCGCGCGTCCAGCAGCGCCGAAGGGATGTCGTCGGCGCGTTCGACGCGACGCTTGGCGAGGATTTCGAGGAAGACATCACGGATTGTGAACACGCCCTGCTCGTAGGTTTTCTTGTCCTGCCCCACCGTACTAGGGTTTGAACGTGCTCTCACGGCTTGGGTGAGGTCACGGGCAAGCGAAGGCGACACGCCCATGTTGTTCAGCGTGATCGCCGTGGCAATGGGTTCAGCCAGTTCACTTATCGCATCGCATGAGCCGAGTGTGGTAACGCGGTCGATAATTTCGCGGGTCAGCGCAACCGCATCTTCCTTGAACCTGCCTTGTACGCGCTGGGGGGTAAAGAAGGGTGCAAGTAGCGCGCGTACTTTGGTGTGATCGGGTGGGTCCATCTGCATGGGCAGTGGTCGGTGTGCCGGTGTTTCACGCAGGTAGAGGAAGTGCCCGCCAACGCTTGAAAACAACTCCCAGTTTTTGAGTGCTTCGGTGATCATGGCATGGGAGGTGACCACGAAAAAACCGCGCGCGGCACTGCTATAAAACATACCCTTGTCGCGTGAGTATTCGCGCATGGCTTGCCCAGCACTGGCCGAAGGCAACTGGCGACGAAACTTTTCGTCAAGCTCGAGATCCCAATCGACCACCGACAGTCCGGCGTCGCGGGCGCGTTGTTCCGCATTGTTCATTGCGCTCTCCCTATTATCTTTATTGTTGAGAAATCACTTCACTCAATCCGTTGACGTGCTGGCAGCTCAGAGCGAACCCTTGCATGCAATAGTCCACGGTTATGTACCCCGCACACCTCCGATGGCTCTCGTCCGTGGCCACCGAACTCGCTCTGTCAGCCTGTGTTTCGATGGTAGCAGCGGGGACAAGTGGTTCGCCGACAGGCCTATATCCATTGGGCTCATTGCTATATCCGATGGGCTCAAGAGGCGATAATGGGCGGGGATTCACGGTTCGGCGCATTGAATGGCGTTCTGATTTACGCATCAATGTCTATGTCAGACAGGATCAATGCCATACCATGGGGGCCTGTGAGTGCACGGGACTGATTAGCCATGCAAAAGCTCGACTACCTGCTCAAGCGGATGGAAGCAAGAGGGATTGCCCTCGACTCCATCCTGGATGGAACCGGCATAGAGTCCGACGCCATCGGCAACGCTGGCTACATGCCTTCGGTCAGTCAATATCGCGCGTTGTTACACCGCATTATCGAAATGTCTCCACCGGGTATCGGTATCAAGATAGGGCTTGAGGTACGCGTACTTGGCGAAGGTCTGCTTGGTTATGCTGCGCTGTTCTGCGCCACGCTGGGGGGTATGAGGGAGTTCAGCAAGACCTATAGGACGCTGGTCAATGACTTCACGCATTATTCCGATGGCGTGGTGAATGGCGAGTGGCATCTGAAGTTTTCCACCGTCAGCGGCTTGGACGATGTACAACCGTTTCTGGTCGAAGAGATGTACGCGCGGGTCAAGACGGCACAGCAGTCATATACCGGGGTCGATGTTCCATTCAAACGCCTTTATCTGGCCTACCCCGAGCCGCCTTACGGAAAACTCTACCGGAATATCTTCAGCTGCCCGGTTCGATTCAACCAAAGGGAAAATTGCCTGGCGATCGACGCAAAGTACCTGGACCTTCCCCTTGTGCTCTCTGCATCGGAAATCGGCGGACTGCTCGAAGCTCAATGTGCCCAGCTCCTTGGTGCGGCCAGTAGCTGCACGAGCGTTGGCACCGCTATCAAGCGGCATTTGATTCTGAATCCTGGCAACTACCCTACGCTGACGGAAATGAGTGCGACCATGGCGGTGAGCCCGGCCAGCTTGAAGCGCAAGCTGAAAGCAGAAGGGGAGACGTACCAAGGGATTCTGGACAGTATCCGCAAGGACCTGGCGATAAGCTTCCTGAGTCAAACCCGCCTGAGTGCGAAGGAAGTTAGTTATCGCGTGGGATTCAGCAATGTTCACAATTTCCGGCGGGCCTTCAAAGCGTGGACGGGAGAAAATCCGTCTCACTACCAAACGCTTGGTGGTTAAAGTCAATGCCAGATGTTCGTGATGGACCAAAAAAAAGAGGCGTCCAATTGCACGCCTCCTGAAGGGGTCCATCGAAGGGGTGTTGCTAGCGATGCTCGATGAGGCTCAAGGCGCATCATCTCCAGGCAGGTTGACGAATTTGAAGATGCCGCTGGCAGTCGCTACCAGCCTTCCTTGGTCGTCAACCAGGTCACCCTCGCAAAACGCTAGCGTCTTGCTAGCGTAGCGCAGCTTGCCACGGGCTGACAGCCGACCGCCGCTGCCGCCCCCGGGGCGCAGGAAGTTGGTTTTCATTTCCACCGTGACGCATGACCGTTTTTTGCTGTCAGTGGTTCGCGCTGCAGCGGCCATGGCCATGTCAAGCAAGGTCATCATCAGCCCACCATGTGCCTGTTCGGCGCCGTTGAGATGCTTGCGTTCAAGATCGACAACCAGGCAAGGAGGCTCCGGCTCTGGTTCGACCAGGATATCGAGGTGGTCCAGAAAGGGTACTTCAACGCGGTACTCGGCATACCGAACGGCCTTTGAGGGGAGAGAAACTTGCTTTGTCATGGGGGCTCCTAGCGGTGCTTGAACTGGGGTGGGCGTTTCTCCACGAATGCAGCCAGGCCTTCGCTTTGGTCCTCTGTGCCGAATGTCACGTAGGCCATACGGCGCTCGTACAGCACACCTTCGCTGAGACTGCTCTCAAAGGCCCGATTGACGCATTCTTTGGCCAGTGCCACCACCGGCTGGGAGTAGCCGGCCATTTTTCCGGCCAATGCCAATGCTTCGGACTGAAGGTCTGCAAGGGGCACAATCCGGCTGACCAGCCCGCTGCGCTCAGCTTCGTCGGCGAGCATCGGGCGGCCGCTGAGAATCATCTCCATCGCCTTGTACTTGCCAATGGCGCGAGTCAAGCGTTGTGTTCCCCCTGCACCAGGGATGGTGGCCAGGGTAATTTCCGGCAGCGCGAAACGGGCATTATCGGCAGCGATGATGACATCGCACATCATCGCAAGCTCACAGCCACCACCCAGCGCCAGACCGCTCACTGCGGCAATCACCGGTTTGCGGCAGCGCGAGGCGCGTTCCCAGTTGGCAGTGATGAATTGGCGCTTGAACACGTCCATCATGTTCCACTCGCGCATCATCTTGATGTCTGCGCCTGCAGCAAACGCTTTTTCGCTACCGATCAGCACGATGGCGCCAACGGCGTCGTCGGCCTCGAGGTCATCGAGCGCGGCTGTCAAATCATTCATCAGCTGGTCGTTCAGTGCGTTGTACGCTTCAGGGCGGTTCAGGCGTATCAGACCGACCTTGTCCTGCTTATCCAGAATCAGGGTTTCGTAAAGCATCATTCTGCTCCTGTAAGGCACACGTATTGGGCGCCTGGGGTGGCTTACATGTTGGGGTAGTTGGGGCCGCCAGCGCCTTCGGGAGTGACCCAGGTGATGTTTTGAGCGGGGTCCTTGATGTCGCAGGTCTTGCAATGCACACAGTTTTGCGCGTTGATCTGGAACCGCTTGCCACCATCGTCTTGCGTCACGACTTCATAAACACCGGCGGGGCAGTAGCGCTGCGCGGGTTCGTCATACCGCGGCAGGTTCCAGTTCAAAGGTACGTCCGGGTCTGTGAGCCTCAGGTGGCACGGCTGCTCTTCCTCGTGGTTGGTATTGGACAGGAACACCGACGACAGCTTGTCGAAGCTCAGCTTTCCGTCGGGTTTTGGGTAGGCAATCCTGTTGCACTCGGCGGCGGGTTTGAGGCAGGCGTGATCTGGCTTGTTGTCGTGCAAGGTGAAGGGCAGCTTGCCGCTGAAGATGTTCTGATCGATGAAGTTGAACGCCCCGCCTACCAACGCGCCGAACTTGTGTAAGGCTGGGCCGAAATTACGGCTGCGGAATAATTCGTCGTACAGCCAGCTGGCTTTGAACCCTTCAACGTAACCGTCAAGCATATCGCCACCTTCGCGGCCTGCGGCCAGTGCGGCCGCAACCGCTTCTGCAGCGAGCATCCCGGATTTCATGGCGGTATGGCTGCCCTTGATCTTGGCGAAGTTCAAGGTGCCCAGGTCGCATCCTATGAGCGCGCCGCCGGGGAAGATCATCCTGGGCAGCGAGTTCAGGCCACCTTTGCAGATGGCTCGCGCCCCATAGGTGACGCGCTTTCCGCCCTCCAGGTACTGCTTGACCACAGGATGGTGCTTGTAGCGTTGGAATTCGTCGAACGGCGACAGATAGGTATTGCTGTACGACAGGTCGATGATCAAACCCACCACCACCTGGTTATTCTCCAGGTGATAGAGGAACGAACCGCCAGGGTTGTCGTCATTGAGCGGCCAGCCAGCGGTGTGGACCACCAGCCCAGGCTGGTGCAGGGACGGGTCGATATCCCAGATTTCCTTGATGCCGATACCGTAGTGCTGCGCATCAGCATCGCTGTCCAGCTGATACTTGCGGATAAGTTGCTTGCCTATATGGCCTCGGCAGCCCTCGGCAAACAAGGTGTACTTGGCCCTCAACTCCATACCTGGGGTGTAAAGGCCATCTTTGGGCTGGCCCTCCCGATCAACCCCAAGATCACCGGTCACGATGCCCCGTACAACACCGTCTTCATCGATCAATGCCTCCTGGGCGGCGAAACCAGGGTAGATCTCAACGCCCAGGTTTTCTGCCTGCTGGCCGAGCCAGCGGCATAGATTGGCAAGTGAAATGATGTAGTTGCCTTGGTTATGCATGGTTTTGGGCACAAACAACCCCGGGATCTGGGTGGCTGTCTCCGGGCCTTGCAACAGATAGATGTCGTCTCGCACCACTGGCGTATTCAGCGGTGCGCCGAGTGCCTGCCAGTCGGGGAACAATTCATTCAGCGCTCGGGGTTCGAACACTGCGCCAGAAAGAATATGCGCGCCCACTTCAGAGCCTTTTTCGACGACGCACACGCTGATGTCCTGGCTTGTCTGGGCAGCAATCTGCTTCAGCCGACAGGCAGCCGAGAGGCCTGATGGGCCAGCGCCGACGATCACCACGTCGAATTCCATATACTCACGATCGGACAACAGATTTCTCCTAGGCCACGTCTTCAGTGGCGTCTGGTTTCACGGTTAGGGCGTGGGAACGACGAGCAGGTAGTGAGACACACTAGGGATCGTCCCTGGCTGCAGGTAATGCGTCAGTTGTTTTTCTTGTTCGTGATCGGCGAGCGTGCTTCTGCGGCGTTGCAACAAATGCTCGCCCCAAGAGGCTGTGACAAAGCGTTCGCTGAATCGCTGCGGGTCAGCCAGGTCTCGATAGAGCAGCCACTGCGTGGCCCCATCGCGTTTGCGAGCCTGGCCCAATCGGGAGATCAGCTGACAGAAGTCCTGCTGATGCTCGATGGCCACGTGATAGTCGACCTGGACGACTACGGGGCCGTCATTGACGTCTGGGCTGATGTCTACGCGGTGTTCGGCCCAGTGCGAGGACAGGGTGACCTCGGCTTCACGCCCCATTCGCAAAGGGTAATGGCGGGTAACTGCCATGCCGAGGAAGATCAGGCCAGCTGCCAGGGTCAAGGTCCACGACACACCCAGTTGGTTGGCTACAGCGCCCCAGAGCATGCCGCCAATGGCCATGGACCCTTGGAAGGTCAGCATGAAGATGGCCAGTGCACGGGCCCGCACCCAACCAGGTAGCGTTGTCTGGAACGCTGCACTGGTCGTCGAATTGAAGTTGATCCAGGCTGCACCCGCGAGTACCAGGGTAACGCTGATCAGTGTCAGGTACGGCGCCCAGGCAGCGACCAGCATGGCAAGCAGAAATACCACCGTGGATAACGTCGAAAGGCGGTGAAAGTCGCTGATCCGCGGCCTTAGCTGGTTTAGTACGATCCCGCCAACGACCGCGCCTGCACCAAGGCTACCCACCAGCAGGCCGTAGCCTCCAACGTTGTCTCCACCGGCAACCAAGGGAAGCAGTGCCCACAGGCTGCTCGCGCAGCTGACGAAGAACAGCGTGCGCAGGATATGACCGTGCAGCGGATGGGCATGCCGAACATAACGCAACCCTGTGCGCATGGCAGTGAGTAGGGGCTCCTTGGGCGCGAGAGTGGTAGGGCCCGGTCGATAGGCAAAGACGAAAATTGCCAGAACGCTCACCAGCAGCACGATGTTCAAGGCAAATACCCATTCCAGGCTGGAATTGGCGATGATGATGCCGGCCAGGGCAGGACCGACAGCACGCGCAGCATTGTAGGCGATAGCATTGAGGTTGATCGCTGCCCCGAGAACGGTACGAGGCACTGCGTCAGAGGTAGTCGCCTGCCAGGCAGGGATGCTGACAGCGCTTCCGGTACCGAGGCTGAATGCCAGCAACAGAAGACCCCAGGGTGTCAGCTGGCCGCTGGTCAGCAGCACGTAGAGCAGCAAGGTGGCTGCCAACATCCAGGCGTGGGTCCAGATAAGGATACGTCGCTTGTCGAGCAGGTCGGCATAGACCCCAGCCGGCAGACCAAAGAGGAATGCCGGCAGGGTGATCGCGGTCTGCACCAGTGCCACCATCAACGGAGACGGGTCAAACTGGACCATCAACCAGGCAGCGGCGACATTCTGCATCCACAGGCAAATGTTGGCCGTGAGGGTTGCGCACCATACGGCGCGGAACAGCGGATAGCTCAGCGGTGGCAGGTTAGCTGCCCGTGAGGCGACAGGAGTGCTCTGGCCGTCTGGCTGCATACAGGGTCCGTAGGGCCTAATGCCCGGTTTGTTATTATGAACACTGTTTACAATTCTGAATGCATTCGGGCGTTGCTGTCAATCTCCTTGCTGTTTCGGTGAAGCCAGCAACGCACGCAGTACTGACACAAGCGCAAGCGGTTGATCCAACATCAGGTGATGGTGACTGTTGGGAATACCGATAGCACCGCGACAATGACGCAACCGGGCGGCGATCCTCTTTGCACGCCAATGTTCGACGACGATGCTCTCTTCGCCGTAGACGAAATCCACCGGCACGTCGATGCTCTCCAGCAGCGCATCCCCATCGGTTTCGCCTACGGTGAACGGCAGGGCCGGGTCAAGGCGCCAGTGCCAGCCTTCTGGGCTTGAGGCAATGGAATGGAATGCGACATGCTCGAAAGTGTCGGCAAGGGGCAGTGGTTGTGCAGGGATAACCCGATAGCGCTGGCGGATGGTCGGGTAATCAGGGTAATGCCGCGCTCGGCCGCTGCGCGCCGGAGGTAAAGGGAACGCGGACTTCGGCTCATCGATGAAGCGAACCCGGCTGTCGATGATCACCGCCTGCACGATCAGGTCTGGGCGATCTGCGCAGACACGCAAGGTCCGTAATCCGCCATAGCTATGGCCAACCACTGTGGCAGGGCCTAATTCGTTCTCGAGAATAGCAATAAGGTCGTCGGTGAAAGCCTGTGCGTTGTAGCTGCTGCGGGGCCCGCTTTCACCCATACCCGAAAAGTCCATTGCATAGACGCGGTACCGGTCAATGAAGAAGGGGGCGATAAAATCCCACCAGTGGCTGTTTGCCCGATAGCCGTGGGCGAACAAGAGTACCGGCTTGGTGGCGTCGTCTGCGTTCCAGCTGCGATAGTGCAGCCGAGTGTCCGTGCATTGCACAAAATGAGAGCGCGTCGGTGCATTCACGGCGCGTAACAACCAGGGTTGGGCTTCGGTGTACTGAGGCGCCGGTAATGGCTCTGTAGGCGCCGCGGAGTTATCCAGCGCAGCTGCCAAGCTGGCAAGTCTGGCTTTCCAGATCTTGCCGGTGCTGCCTTGGGGCAGTTGCGCCATGAAGACGACTCGGTTGGGGCGCTTGTAGGGCGCAATCAACTCGCGTAGAGCACCATCGATCTGCTGTGCATCAATTTCATAGCCGGGGCGAACCTCGATGAAGGCAACGATTTCCTCATCACCATCGGCAAGCGCTCGTCCCACCACACCTGAGGCAACGATGGCCGGCAGGCTGTTGAGGGCGGCCTCGACCTCGGCGGGATATACATTGAAACCTGAGCGAATGATCATTTCCTTTTGTCGGCCCACTACCGCCACGGCGCCATCCGGCAGCCGGCGACCAAGATCGCCGGTTGCGACCCAGCCGCCTGGACGCAAGGTCGCAGCGGTTGCGGCCGGGTTGCGGTAGTAGCCGAGCATGGTGGCGGGGGCACGCATCCACAGTTCGCCAATCCCGCCTTCTGGCACGTCAAGGCCCTGGTTATCGACAAAGCGCAGCTCTACGCCTTCTTCGGCAAAGCCAACGGTGCCCGGCTCGCTCGTGCGATCGGCCCGGGTACGTGCCCCCGGTGCGCATTCCGTCATGCCGTAGCCGTTGACCAGCGGCAACCCGAACAGTGCCTGTACACGCTGCTGCAGCGTGTGATCGAGTGGTGCGCCGCCACTGCTGATGTAGCGCAGACGATGCCCTGACACATCGAGCTTTTGCGTGGCGATGTAATCGAGCAAACGTACGTAAACCGTCGGTACGAACGACAAGTGCGAGATGTCGCCTTGGGCGATGGCATTAGCCAGTTGTGGCAGTTCGAGTCGCCCCATCAAGCGCAGGCTGGCACCGGCGACCATCACCGACATCAGGTTGGCCACGCCCATGATATGGGCCAGAGGTGCTACGCCGTTGTAACAGTCCGTCGGGCTGACCTGGCGCGAGCGGCTGAGAATGGCACCTAGCGCCAATAGCCCAGTATGACTGTGCATGACTGCCTTGGGCTGGCCGGTGGTGCCGGAGGTGAAGATCAGTAGACCTACCTGGGCATCCGCTATTTGTGGTTCGGCGCAAACGTGCGCATGAGTATCGCCCATCGCGAGCGGGCCGGCCAACAAACCCTCGACTTGCGCCGCGCCCGCGCTTTGGGCATGTGCTGCGCAAGCCTTGCTGTCCGCAGTGGCATACACGCAGAGGCGGGGTTCAACGAGTGCCTGCAACCCGGCCAGCTCTGCCGCTGGCAATCTGGCGTTGACCACCGCCGGCCACGCTTCGAGCGCTTGGCAGGCAAACAGTACGACAACAGCGCCAATGTTGTTCTCCGCAACAATCAGGACCCGATCGCCGGCAGTGACACCCCTCGCGCTCAGCAGCTCACTGACTTCATCGATGGCGCGGGCCAGCAAGCCATAGTCGAGCGCCAGGCTGGCGTCACTCAGTGCAGGTGCATCGGGGGTGACGCGAGCCCAATGACGGACTACGTCGCAGGCCAGAGACAAGCTGGGGAGGGCCCCTGGAGCGATGTGTGACGTACTTTTTTGAGGAGTCATGGCATTCAGGTCGGCAGGATTGGAAGGTAAGTGTTGTTCAAATATAAGACCGATGTTCTACTATGTGAAGATATTTGATGCGTCGCAGCTTCGCACTGAGCTCAGAATCAAGGCGTGAATGCAATCTGGGAGCAGGGGATGGCACAGCAATGCATCAGCAGCGAAGCCCTCAATCAATACCTGTTCTGAAGAGGATTGCACCCCATGAGTGAAGCTCAACGCGACCCGGATGGTCGTATCAAGCTGGAGCAGCGCGGCCCCTTGTTGCTTATTGGCATCGACCGTCCTGAAAAGCGTAACGGGTTCACGCCAAAGATGTTTGCCGAGCTGGCGGCTGCGTATACCCGTCTGGAAGAAGATCCTGAGCTGCGGGTAGGTGTGCTGTATGCCGAAGGCGACCACTTTACGGCCGGCCTGGACATGCCGAAGTGCGCGCCACTGCGCAAGGAAGGTAAACCCTACATACCACCTGCGGAGGTCGATCCTTTCGGCCTGCGTGAACCGATTCGCACAAAGCCGATGGTCATGGCGCTGCAGGGCATCAGCTTCACTGTCGCCATCGAGTTGATGCTGGCTGCGGATATCGTCATCGCTGCGCAGAATTGCCGCTTTTCACAAATCGAAGTCAAACGCGGGATCATGGCAGGCTGTGGCGCCACGTTCAGGTTTGTGGAGCGTGCAGGTTGGGGTAATGCCATGAAACTGCTGCTCACCGGTGACGAATTCGATGCCGCCGAAGCGCTGCGCCTCAATTTTGTCCAGGAAGTCGTACCGGTAGGCGAGGAGTTCAAGCGCGCCATCGAGCTGGCCGAGCGCATTGCCGAGCAGGCGCCGCTGGCGGTGCAAGCGACTTTGCAGAACGCTCGTACGGCGGTAAACCATGGCTGGCAAGCAGCTTATGCCTCGATTGCCAATACCCAGCGTAGGCTGTTCAATACCGAAGACGCTAAAGAAGGCGTGCAGTCCTTCATCGAAAAGCGGCCTGCCCGATTCGTTGGGCGATAATAAAAAGAGGAAACGATGATGAGTAAAGGCCCGCTTAGCAATGTTCGCGTGCTCGACATGAGCCGCATCCTCGCCGGCCCCTGGGCTGCGCAAATGCTTGCCGACCTTGGGGCTGAGGTGATCAAGATCGAACGACCTGGCAAAGGTGACGATTCACGCCAGTTCGGCCCGCCTTTCCTGCAGGATGCGCAAGGGCAGGACACGCGAGAGTCTTCGTTCTACATCAGCACCAACCGCAACAAGAAATCCATCACGTGTGACATTGCAAAACCTGAAGGCCAGGCGCTGATCCGCCAGTTGGTGGGCAAGTGCGACGTTCTGCTGGAAAACTACAAGGTGGGAGACCTCAAGCGCTACGGCTTGGACTACGCCTCGTTGCGCGAAGTGAACCCGCGGCTCATCTATTGCTCGCTGACCGGATTTGGCCAGACGGGCCCTTACGCTCCGCGGCCAGGTTACGATTCGATCTTCCAGGCCATGGGCGGGTTGATGAGCATCACCGGCTTGCCCGATGAAGCCCCCGGCGGCGGTCCTATGAAAACCGGGCCGAGTCTAGCCGATATCCTGGCCGGCCAATATGCGGCCTATGCTATTCAAGCGGCGCTGTATGCTCGCGACGTCAATGGTGCACCAGGGCAGCATATCGACATTGCCCTGCTCGATGCCCTGATCGCTTCGACCTCCCACTACGCCAGCCAATACCTGGTCTCAGGTGACATCCCTGTGCGCCGAGGCACCGAGGGCAATGGCGGCATGCCTTCGCGAATGTTCCGCTGCGTCGATGGCGACATCATGATCGTCGCAGGCAACAACGAACAGTACGCCCGTTTTTGTGAGGTGCTCGGCCATCCAGAGCTCGCGCTGGATGCGCGGTTTGCCGAGATCCCTCTTCGAGTGGTCAACCGTCGGGCCCTGGGCGAGGTGTTCGAACCACTGGTGGCTACGTGGACAGTGCTTGATCTACTGCGCGCCCTGGATGAAGCAGGCGTGCCGGCTGGCCCTATCAACAACCTGGAGCAAGTCTTCGCCGATCCGCATGTGCAGGAACGTGGCATGTGCGTGGAAAGCCCGCATGCCTCTTCAGCTGATGGCAAAGTAAGAATGGTCGCCAACCCGGTCAAGTTCTCGGCTACCCCGATCGTCGACTACAAGGCACCGCCGACGCAGGGTGAGCACACCGACAGGATCCTGGGCGAGTGGCTGGGCCTGGACGAAACCGAAATACAAGCGCTGCGTGAGAAGCGTGTGATCTAGCGCAGAGGGGCGTCACTGCTGTACCGTCTTTGCCTATACCCAACCCGGCTCCGCCATGCGTAGCCGGGTTTTCTTTTGCTGGGGATAGGCATAAATGCAGGGCAAAAAAACGCCGCCGGCATAAAGCGGGCGGCAAAGGGGTACCAAGCCAAGGTGCGCCGATAACCCTGCAGTCACCCTGGCGATGCGCGCCAGGGGCTGACAGCAGTCATCTTGCGAGCATTCGGATGATCATTTCACGTATTTGCGGAACTCAGGCTTGCGCTTCTCGCGGAACGCGTTGCCGCCTTCCTTGGACTCTTCAGTGTCGTAGTACATGGCCAGGGCTTGCATGGCGAATGCACCAATCCCGCGGATATTCTCGTTGTCCATGTTGAAGGAGCGTTTGGCCAGCGCGATGGCGGTGGGGCTCATCTGCAGGATGTCGTCACACCATTTTCTGACTTCGGCATCCAGCTGATCCGCCGGGACCACCGCATTGACCAGTCCCCAGTCCAGGGCTTGCTGGGCGGTGTAGCGTTTGCACAAGTACCAGATCTCACGGGCACGCTTGTCTCCCGCCAGGCGGGCGAGCAGGGCGGTGCCGAAGCCCGGATCCACAGAGCCGACTTTAGGGCCAACCTGGCCAAGCTGCGCAGTATCGGCGGCGATCGCCAGGTCGCAGAGGGTTACCAGCACGTTGCCGCCGCCAATAGCGTAACCGTTGACGCGCGCAATGACCGGCTTGGGGATGTCCCGGATGATGCTCTGCAGCTCTTCGATCGGCAGGCCAACCACCCCGCGGCCCTTGTGCCGGCCGCCGGATTGGTCACTGCCGGTGCAAAAGGCCTTGTCACCCGCGCCGGTAAGCACCACAACGCCGACGTCCTTGTTGTAGCCGGCCTGGCTGAACGCCACGATCAGCTCTTCACAGGTGTTGGCAGTGAAGGCGTTATAGACCTGAGGACGGTTTATGGTGATGGTGGCGATGCCGTTGTCTTCGGTGTAGAGGATGTCTTTGAATTCCATGCTTCACTCCTTAAAAAGTCTTTGGCTCAGCCGACCATCGTCAAGCCGCCGGATACGCTGATCACCTGGCCGGTGATGAACGCTGCATCGTCACTGGCGAGGAACAGCACGGTGCCGGCGATGTCGTCCGGTTGCCCCATGCGACCAAACGGTACAGCCTTCACCAGCCCTGCCTTGATCCGCTCGCCCTTTTCGCCTTGGGCGAGGTTATCGAGCAAAGCTGTTGCGGTAGGGCCGGGACAAACGACGTTGACCGGTATCTGCTGGCGGGCCATTTCTCGCGCCATGGTTTTGCTGAAGGCGATCAGGCCGCCCTTGCAGAAGGAGTACACAGCCTCCATCGAGGAGCCGACGCGGCCGGCGTCGGAGGAGATATTCACCACACGGCCATGCCCTCGCTCGCTCATGCGGCGCAGAACTGCATGGTGCATGTTCAGCGGGCCGTAAAGGTTGATGCCGACAACCTTGTCCCAGAACGGCTTTTCGGTCTGGAGGAAGAACGCCCCTGTGTCCCAGCCTGCGTTGTTGACCAGCACGTCGATCGGTCCCAGTTCTTCTTCCACGCGGGCTACTGCCGCGTGGACGACTTCATGGTCGGTGATATCGACGCTGTAACCGCGGGCGCGACCACCGGTTGCTTCGATCTCGCCAACCAGGGCGCTTGCAGCCTGGGTATTCAGGTCGAACACGGCCACCACCGCGCCGGCTTCGCTGAAGCGTTTGCAAATTGCGCTACCGATACCACCCGCACCCCCGGTCACTACAACGACTTTGTCTTTCAATCCTTTCATCACGAGTACCTTTTAATCTTGCATCAGGGACGCGGCTGGGCCGCAGTTTCAGGAATCATGCCTTCTGCGCCCGCGCTTGTAGCAGGTGGTGAAGCAGCAGTTGCAGCAGTTGCAGCAGTTGCAGCAGTTGCAGCAGGTGCACGAGCTGCGCACAGTGCGCTGATCTGCTCATGGCTGTAACCCAGCTCGGCGAGGATTTCACTGCTGTGTTCACCCAGATTCGGTGGCAAGTAGCGCACATTGCCTGGGGACGCGGAGAACTCCACGGGAATCGAAGTCATGACCAGTTCACCCTCGGTGGGATGTTGGACTTTCTTGAAGAACTCGGTTTCCTTCAGATACTCATCGTCCATCATGTCGCGCAGTTCCCGGACCTGGCCATGAGGCACATCGGCTGCAGCGAACAGGGCTTCCCAATGCGCGGAGGTCTGTGTTGCGATCACATCCCCGAGAATGCTGTACAACTCGTTGATATGGCGCATGCGCTCGGTCATGCGGCAGAAACGAGGATCTTCCAGTAGCTCAGGCCGGCCAATAGCCGTCAGCACACGCCGCCATTGCTCATCATTGACCGCCAGCAGGCATATGTAGCCGTCGCGGGTCGCATAAGGCCGCCGATTGGCCGAAAACATCCGCGTATAGCCAAGGCCGTCGGACTTGCCCAGCGCCCCCTCCCAGAGATGTTCGAACAAGTTGAACTGCAACATGGTCTCCATCATTGGCACCCGCACTTCCTGCCCCTGGCCGGTGCGTTCGCGGTGTAGCAACGCCATGCTGATGGAGGATGCCAGTACATAACCGCAGAACTTATCGACGATGACCGTAGGGAAGTAGCGCGGGCGACCGTCGCTGTCGCGATTGATGGCCGCCAGGCCGCTTTCGCCCTGGATCACGTCATCGAACGCCGGCATGTTGGCGTACGGACCATCGCTACGGTAACCTGGCGCGTAGGCGTAGATGATATTGGGGTTGCGCGCGCTCAGCTTCTCGTAGCAGATACCTAGCCGCTTGGCGGCGCTAGGTCTCATGCTATGCACAACGACGTCGGCTGTTTCCACCAGTTTGAGCAAGGCCTCCATGCACGCCGCCTGCTTGAGGTCGAGCACCACGCTGCGTTTGTTGCGGTTCATGATGAGGTAGAACACCGACATACCGGGATTTCGGCCCGGGCCGTTCTGCCGGTTCTGATCGCCCGTGGGCGGTTCTACCTTGATCACGTCGGCGCCCATGTCGCCCAGAATCTGAGTGGCGACGGGGCCGAGGACGTTGATCGTGAGGTCGATCACACGCAGCCCCGACAGCGGGCCGGTGGGTTGTGCCAATGCCCGTTGGGTCATGATCAGTCAGCCCTGTAGTCCTTGCCTTTAACCAGGCGCAGAGGGGTGTACTCCTGCACCAGCGTGCCGTCTTGCTTGTAGATGCGGTTGCGTGTCCGCACCAGGCCCAGACCAGGGCGGCCCTTGCTTTCGCGGCACTCGATGACCTCACACTCGACGTGAATGGTGTCACCGACGAATACCGGCCCCTTGATGTCCAGTTCCATATTCAGGAACGCAAAACCCACCCCTTGCATGGTCGCCTGGGTGAGCAAGCCTTCTGCGAAGGTGAACACCAGGGCGCCAGGGGCGACGCGGCCCTTGATCGCAGACTGTTCCTTGAGGAATTCGACGTTGGTGAAAAGCACTTCAAGCATGCCGGTCACTGAAACGAAGTTGACAACATCCGCCTCAGTGACGGTGCGGCCTACGGTTTTGAAGCGGCGCCCGACCGGGAGGTCTTCCCAGTGAATGCCAAGGCCCACGGTTTCGATCTGTTCCATTCTTGTTGTTCCCTGAGGTTGGTTATTTGGAACTGCAACTGATTGCGCCTTAACGGGGTTTGGCGTCGTTGCGGGCAACACGTCCGAGCACGCTGTCGGCAATGATGTTTCGCTGAATCTGGTTGGTGCCTTCGATGATCTGCACCACCTTGGCGTCGCGGAAATAACGGTTGATCGGGTATTCATTGGAAATGCCCGCAGCGCCGAACAGCTGCACGGCGTCCGTGGCGACTTTCATCGCCACGTCCGAGGCGAACATCTTCGACATGGCTGCCATCGGCGCGAGTGTGCGGCCGGTGACGCCGGCATCGACCATGGACGCGGTGCGATAGACCAGTTGGCGGGCAGCTTCGGTCTGGGTGACCATGTCTGCGACCATCCAGCGTATGCCTTGGAAATCGCTGACTTTCTGCTTGAAGGTGACGCGGTTCTGGATGTAGTCGACCGAATGATCGATAGCTCCCTGAGCCAGCCCCACCGCCCTGGCAGCCACCAGTGGACGGCTGGTATTGAGCGCCTCCATGGCGATCTTGAAACCTTCCCCTCCCTCGGGGCCGAGGCGGTTGGCGACTGGCACGAAAGCGTCATCGAAGAACAGTGGGCATGCTGCTACCCCCCTGGCCCCCATCTTGTGTTCTGGCGCGCCAATCGTCAGGCCGGGTGTATCGCGATCAACGATGAACAAGTTGATGCCCAAACCTGTGCCATCCTCGGCGACAGTTTTGGCAGCGACCAGGATGAAGTCGGCGATGTTGGAGTTGGTACACCAGATCTTCGAGCCGTTCAGCACATAGCCGCCTTCGGTGCGGCGTGCAGAGGTCTTGATGCCGGAGACATCCGAGCCGCTTTGCGGTTCGGTAATCGACAGGGCGCCGCGCAGATCGCCGCTGGCAAGACCAGGCAGCAAGCGTTGCTTCTGCTCCTCGGTACCACCAGCGAGGATCGCCCCAAACGGCGTCCATTGCACAACGAGCAGGTAGCCGGTGTTGTAGCAGACACGCCCCAGCTCCTCGACGGCGATGCAGGCCGACAGCAAGCTGTTGGTGCCACCGTATTCAGTCGGAAACGGCAGGGCGAACAGCCCCAACTCTTTCAGCAGCGCGAACATGTCATGGGGGTATTGCGCCGTGCGATCGATCTCGTCGGCCCGCGGCGCAACTTTTTCCCGAGCGACCCGACGAATCAGGGCCTGGATCTCACGCTGCTCATCGGTCAATTCGTAGTTCACGGTTTTGTCGGCTCCAATCGAGGACTGCTCACCCACTGCGCTTAATGTCGTTTGGGGTGGAGTGTTATTCTGAACGCTGTTCGTAAAAGTAAACGACGTATGTTGAAGGTGTCAAGGCGCACTGAGCGGGTAAACCGTCATGGCAGATCCTGATTCTGTGCTTGAGCCAGTCCTGGCGGGTGTTCAGGCGTGTCGCGGAGTTATTGGGCTGGAGGCACAAGGGAAGGGAAAGCGCAGAAAATAATGGAAACGGCGTTTGGCATAGTGCATAAGAGGAGGGGGAACGGTATCGAGCAGCTTGACGGATATAGATATCAGCGTTTAGCATTCGGAACATCGTTCATAAAAACTAATTCTGCAGCTCAACGGGAGGGCTTATGAAAAGCCTGTTGCCAGAATCGGATTACCAACAGTTCCTCAGTGAGGGGCGTTTCATGCTGCAGCGCAGCCGCCAGAACGGTGGTTACTGCTTCTACCCCCGGGTAGCTCAACCCGGTACCGGCAATACCGACCTGGAATGGGTCCAGGCCAGTGGGCGCGGTGTGGTTTATTCCTCCACCGTGGTCCGCCAGCGTCCCCCCACCCCGAACTACAACGTCGCCTTGATCGACTTGGAGGAGGGCGTGCGCATGATGTCCCGGGTTGAGGGTGTGGCACCCGAAGACGTGCAGATAGGCATGAGCGTGCGGGCGAAGATCGTCCAGCCCGATGATGGCGCGGCGCTGCTGGTATTCGAGCCAGCCTGACCTGACCCACGGCAAAACCATTCGCAACCTGCAGCAATAACAATAAAGGCAGGAAACTATGAAACAAAGTCTTCGTGGACAAACAGCCATCGTGGCGGGAGCCACATACGGGATGGGCGAGGCGCCAGGGCTGTCGTCCATGGACCTGGCCGCTGCTGCCAGCGTACGCGCCCTGGCGCAGGTAGGGCTGACACCGGCTGATGTAGACGGGCTGTTCGTCAGTGTGCCGGACGACATGCTCTCCGGGCTTACCTTTTCCGAGTACCTGGGTATTCACCCCCGGTTCACCGACAACAACCGTACCGGCGGTTCGGCTTTCCAGATCTATGCCCATACTGCCGCGATGGCCTTGGCCTCGGGACAGATCGATGTCGCCTTGATTGCCTACGGTAGCAACCAGAAAAGCGCGTCGGGCAAACTGGTACAGAGTTCACGTCCGTCGCCCTGGGAAACCCCCTACAGGCCGATGAACCCTGTGTCTTCTTACGCGCTGGCGGCCGCACGGCACATGCATCAGTACGGCACCACCCGTGAACAGCTTGCCGAGGTTGCCGTTGCGGCGCGTAAGTGGGCGCAACTCAACCCCGATGCCTACATGCGTGATGAGCTGAGCATCAGCGACGTGCTGGGTGCGCGCATGGTCTCTGACCCGTTGACCGTACGTGATTGCTGCCTGGTGACCGACGGTGCTGCCGCGGTGGTCATGGTTCGGGCCGACCGTGCCCATGATCTGGCCAAACGACCTGCTTATGTGCTGGGCGCAGGTTCTGCCACCACGCACCGAGAGATTGCCTCGATGGCAGACCTGACGGTGACTGCAGCGCGGGAATCTGGCCAGCGTGCCTATGAGATGGCCGGTGTCAGCCCCTCGGATATCGACGTGGTGATGCTCTATGACGCCTTCACCATCAACCCGATTCTGTTTCTCGAAGACCTCGGTTTCTGCCCGAAAGGCGAGGGCGGGCGCTTTGTATCAGGCGGCGCGATCGCGCCCGGTGGCCGGCTGGCAGTGAATACCAACGGGGGCGGCCTGTCGTGTGTCCACCCAGGCATGTACGGCCTGTTCACCATGGTTGAAGCCACCCAGCAGCTGATGGGGCAATGCGGCGCGCGGCAAGTGGCCGACGCCAAGCTGGCTATCGCCCACGGCAATGGCGGTGTGCTGTCGAGCCAGGCAACGTTGATCCTGGGTACGGAGGAGACGCTGTGAGCGAGGTCCAGGCAAATACCGACGATATCGTCCAGGTCGAGTACGACCAAGGCGTCGCCATCGTTACCTTGAACTACCCCCAGCGGCGCAACGCCTTCTCGCTGAAAATGCGCGAAACGCTTTATGAGCGCCTCTATGGCCTCATGTACCACGACGCTGCATGCCAGGCCATTGTGCTGACCGGCGCCAACGGCGTGTTCTGTGCGGGTGGCGACATCTCCGAAATGAAAGAACGCACGGTGATGGAGTACCGCGAACGCAACCTGCTGCCGCTGAACATCTTCCGCCTGCTGGTTGAAGGGCCTAAAGCGGTGATCGCTGCTGTCGAAGGGTTTGCCATGGGCGCAGGCGTTTCGCTCGCCGCAGCCAGTGACTACGTTGTCTCGGCGCCCGATACCCGCTATGCGTGCGCATTCGTCAAAGTTGGGCTGATGCCCGATACCGGGCTTTTCTGGTCGCTCGCTCAGCGCGTGGGCGCTGGCAAAGCGCGTGAGCTGATGCTCACTGCCGATGAATTCAATGGCGAGCAAGCGTTGCGTAGCGGCTTTGCCAATGAGCTGGTGCCTGCTGGCGAAACTCGCCAGGCCGCATTGGCGGTGGCTCGCCAGTATGCACGAATGCCACCACTGGCCGTTGCCCACCTCAAGGCTGCTCTGGCCAATGGCATCGGCTCGCTGGATCAAGCGATCGAGACCGAAGTGAACCTGCAACCGATCATGCGCCGTAGCCAGGATCATCAGGAGGCAGCAAAAGCCTTCATGGAAAAACGCCCTGCCGTGTTCGTTGGCAACTGAGGAGAGCACGATGTCCGAACATACCGACGAACGCATTCAGGTTTCCCGTGATGGCGAAGTGGCCATCATCACCCTCAACAATGCGCAGCGCCGTAATGCGATGGGCCGCCAGATGCGCCTGGCGTTGCGCGACACCGTGCACCGGCTGATGGTTGCCGACCCTGAGTCTCGGGCTTTGGTGCTGACAGGCGCTGGCGGGCAATTCAGTGCTGGTGCTGACATTTCCGAGATGACCAAGCGCACTGTGCTGCAGAGCCGAGAGATCCTTGCAGAGTCCTGCGAAGTCGTGCGCGACCTGCTGGGTGGCCCCAAACCTGTGGTGGTGGCAGTGGAAGGCGTGGCGTTCGGCGCTGGCCTGTCGCTGGCCGTGGCGAGCGATTACCTGGTAGCGGCTTCGAACGCGCGGTTTTGCGCCGCCTTCTTGCGCATTGGCCTGATTCCCGATACCGGCGTGTTGTGGACCCTTCAGAACAGGGTTGGCCCCGCCAAGGCGCGCGAGCTGCTGTCGTTGGCGCGAGAAATCGACGGCGTCGAAGCCGGGCGCATCGGCTTGGCCAACCAAGTGGTCGAGCCAGGCCAGGCGCTGAGCGTAGCCATCGAGTACGCCAAGTCTTTGGCCAAATTGCCCCCGCTGGGCGTGGCCTTGACCAAGACGGCGTTGACGTTCTCGGCAGACGACATGGACGCTGCATTGCGCGCCGAGATCGACTATCAGCCGCTGTTGCGACAGTCACGCGATCACCTGGAGGCGGCCAATGCCTTCCTCGAAAAACGCGCCCCAGTATTTACCGGCCAATAAGGAACCTGAGATGACTCAAGACAGCGAAATCGTCCAGGTCGAGCATCGGGGCGGGGTGGCAATTGTCACCATGAACTACCCGGAGCGTCGCAACGCCTTCTCATTGAAAATGCGTTTGGCGCTTTTGGAGACTTTTCACCGGCTTCATCATCAGGACGACACGTGCCGCGCCATCGTGCTGACCGGTGCAGGTGAACACTTCTGTGCCGGCGGTGACCTGTCGGAGATGACCACCGTTTCGTCTTCGTTGCTGGACATGCGTGAGCGCATCAGCATCGGGGTCAGGCTCTTCCGTCTGATTTTCACCGGCGACAAGCCTGTGGTGGCCGCTGTTGAAGGCAACTGCATGGGGGCTGGACTGTCGCTTGCCGCAGCCTGCGACCTGGCCGTCGGGAGTGAGTCGGCCAAGCTGGCTTGCTCGTTCGTCAAGGTAGGTCTGCTGCCCGATACGGGGCTGTTGTGGACCCTGCCTCAGAAAGTCGGTGCCGGAAAGGCCCGCCAGTTGATGCTCAGTGCTGAACCGTTCGACGGCATTCAGGCTGGCGAACTGGGCCTGTTCAATCAGGTGGTTGCGCCGGGGCAGGCCTTGGAGGCAGCGGTGCAGCGTGCCCAGAAGCTGGCGCAACTGCCACCTGTGACATTGGCGTTGCTCAAGGCTTCGCTGGTGCGTGGTGGTGACAGCGTGGAGGCCGCCTGGCGCCGTGAGGTCGACCTCAACCCGCTGACGCGCCAGACCCAGGATCACCAGGAAGCCGTTGCGGCCTTCATGGAAAAACGTCAACCGACATTCAGCGGGAATTGAAGCATGTACGCAAACGACCTTTTGGCTGGCAAGAAAATCCTCATAACCGGCGGCGGCACGGGGCTGGGCAAGAGTATTGGCAAGCGCTATCTGGAGCTGGGCGCTGAGCTGGTAATCGCCGGGCGCCGCAAAGAAGTGCTTGATGCTACTGCCGAAGAGTTCCGTACTGCCCTGCCGGGGGCACGTGTCGCCACCGTGCAAGCTGATGTGCGTGACGCCGAGTCGGTCGAAGCCATGATGGACGAAGTGTGGCGCAGCGGCCCGTTGGATGTGTTGCTGTGCAACGCCGCCGCCAACTTCATCGCGCGCACCGAAACGTTGTCGCCGCGGGCAGTGGATGCGGTATTGGACATCGTCCTGCACGGCAGCTTCTATTGCGCGATTGCAGCCGGGAAGCGCTGGATTGCCGAAGGGCGCCCGGGCAATGTCATCAGTACGGTGTCTACGCCAACCATGACCGGTTCGGCCTTTACCGCGCCCAGCGCAGCGGCCAAGGCTGGCGTGCTGGCCATGACCCGAAGCCTGGCGGTGGAGTGGGGGCCCAAGGGCATTCGTCTGAACTGCGTGGCACCGGGACTGTTCCCCACCCCGGGTGCCTGGGAGCAGCTGTATCCGCCAGGTTCGCAGGTCGAGCCTCAGGAAAAGAGCGTGCCCTTGCGGCGCTTTGGCGACCACCGCGAGCTCGCCGACCTCTATAGCTACCTGGCTTGTGATGGCTCGTCCTACATCACCGGTGAAATGGTGGTGATTGATGGCGGGCGCTGGATGCAGGGGGTTGGCGGACCAAGCTTCCGTGCCATGCAAGACTGGAATGAAGAGCAATGGCAAGCGATGCGCGGCCAGGGGCGCAGCTGACATGGCCGGCCCACTTTCCGGAATCAAGGTTGTCGAGCTTGCCGGCATCGGCCCAGGCCCGATGTGCGCCATGTTGTTGGCCGACCTGGGCGCAACGGTGATCCGCGTCGATCGTAAACAGCCGGCCAAGCTCGGTATCGAGCGTCCGCTGCAGTACAACACCCTGCTGCGCAACCGCTACGCAGTCGCCGTCGACCTCAAGGACCCGGCAGGGGTGGAGACCGTACTGCAGCTGGTTGAACAGGCCGACGCACTGATCGAGGGTTTCCGTCCTGGGGTGACCGAACGCTTGGGCCTGGGCCCAGATGACTGCCTAGCGCGTAATCCACGCCTGGTGTATGGCCGCATGACCGGCTGGGGTCAGGACGGCCCGCTGGCCAAGTATGCGGGGCACGACCTCAATTACCTGGCCTTGACCGGCATCCTCGATGCCATCGGGCGTGAAGGGCAACCACCAAGCATCCCATTGAACCTCGTGGGGGACTACGCAGGAGGGTCGCTGTACCTCGCGCTCGGTTTGCTGGCTGGCATTCTGGAGGCTCGTGGCTCGGGCAAGGGGCAGGTGGTCGATGCGGCCATCGTCGATGGCGCCGCGCACCTCGCAACCACGTTCTTTGGCATGCTGGCCGCCGGCATGTGGAAAGAGGGGCGGGGCACCAACATCACTGACAGTGGGTCACCGTTCTACGACTGCTACCTGTGTTCCGATGGCAAGTTCATCAGCGTTGGCCCGATCGAAAGCAAGTTCTACGACGAGTTGCTGCGGCTGATGGACCTGGACCCGCAGCTCCTTGGCGACCAGATGGATCGCGAGGCGTGGGCCAACGCCAAGAAGGTGCTCGCTGCACGTTTCCGTACCCGCAGCCGTGATGAATGGGTTGCCGTGCTCGAGGCCAGCGATGCCTGTGCCACCGGCGTGCTGACGTTCTCTGAGGCGGCCGGGCATCCGCATCTGCGCGCCCGGGGCACGTTCATCGAGGTCGATGGCGTGACTCAACCTGCGCCAGCGCCGCGGTTCTCCCGCAGCGTACCCGTTACGCCTTTCGCACCGCAGCCCATCACGCCAGCCAATACCGACGCTGCGCTGTCCGCCTGGTTCACCCCGGAGCGGGTTGAGCAATTGCGTGCCAGCGGCATTATCGACTGAGGAAACCCTTATGGATTTGCGATTTACACCGGAAGAACTGGCTTTTCGCGATGAGGTCAGGGCTTTTCTGAAAACGGCAGTACCGGCGTCGATTCGGCGCAAGGTCGAATACGGCCAGCGGCTCTCGAAAGAAGAAATGGTCAGCTGGGTGCGGATCCTCAACGCCAAAGGTTGGGCGTGCCCGGCCTGGTCGCCCGAGTGGGGCGGCCAGGCCTGGAGTGCCACCCAGCACTACATCTTCAAGGAAGAGTTGCACATGGCGCCCGCGCCGGAGCCTATCTCGTTCAACATGAACATGATCGGCCCGGTCTTGATCGCCTTCGGCACCCAGGCGCAGAAAGAGCACTTCCTGCCTCGTGTGGCAAACATGGACTACTGGTTCTGCCAAGGGTTCTCAGAGCCGGGTTCGGGGTCCGACCTTGCCTCACTGCGCACCAGCGCAGTACGCGATGGCGATCACTATGTGCTGAACGGCCAGAAACTGTGGACCTCCACGGCCCATCATGCTGACTGGTGTTTCATGCTTGTGCGCACTGACGCGACGGCAAAGAAACAGCAGGGCATCAGTTTCGTGCTCATGGATATGAAGACGCCGGGTATTTCGATTCGCCCGATTGTCACCCTCGATGGCCACCACGAAACCAACGAAATGTTCCTGGATAACGTCAGGGTTCCGGTGGCCAACCTGATTGGTGAGGAAAACCGCGGCTGGGATGTTGCCAAGTTCCTGCTCGGTAGCGAGCGTGGCGGCATCGCCCGTGTCGGCTTGTCGAAGTTCCGCGTAAGACGGGCCAAGCAACTGGCCCGCAGCGTGGCCATGGGGGCAGGCGTCCTGGCGGACCAGCCACGCTTTCGCGAACGGGTCGCGGCCCTGGAGGTTGAACTCAAGGCACTGGAAATGACCCAGATGCGCGTTATCGCCGACAGCGAGAAGTACGGACACACCCCAGACCCGCGCAGCTCGATCCTGAAAATGAAAGGCTCGCAACTGCAGCAGTCGGCGACTGAACTGTTGATGGAGGTCGCAGGCTACAACGCGCTTGAATACGACCAGCCGTTCGTGGTGGGTGAGCGCGAGGTACAGCATGACGATGATTGGGCGCGCACCATCGCGCCAAATTACTACTGGGTGCGCCATGTCTCCATTGTCGGGGGCTCCAACGAAATCCAGCACAACATCCTGGCCAAAACTCTGCTCGGACTTTAAGCATGAATTTCGATTTCAATGAAGAACAGCGCATGCTCAAAGATGCGGTCGATCGCCTGGTCGCAGACCGCTACAGCTTCGAGCAACGTGCCGGTTATCTCGATCAGAGAGAGGGGTGGAGCCGCGAGCTATGGGGCCGATATGCCGACCTGGGCTTGCTGGGACTGCCGTTCACTGAGGCCGATGGTGGCTTTGACGGTGGCCCGGCTGAAACCATGATTGTCATGGAGGCGGTGGGCCGCGGATTGGTGCTCGAACCCTATCTGGCCAGTGTGGTGCTTGCTGGCGGACTGCTGGCCAGCGCCGGGGAGGTGCAGCAGCGGGCCGAGATCCTGCCGGGCTTGATTGCCGGTGAACGCCTGTTGGCCTTTGCCCACAGCGAAGCCCAGGCACGCTATGACTTGGCAGACGTTGCCACTCGCGCACGGCGCGAGGGCGACCATTGGGTCCTCGATGGGTGCAAACGCTTCGTGTTGCACGGCGATTGCGCTGACCAGCTGATCGTCTCGGCGCGCACCAGTGGTGGGCAACGGGATGCCGACGGCATTGCACTGTTCATTGTCGACGCCAATGCCGCGGGTATCACTCGCCGCGGTTATCAGACACAGGACCGCCTGCGCGCCGCAGACATTACGCTCGATGGCGTGCGGCTGCCGCTGGCGGCGTTGCTCGGTTCATCCCGCCAGGCGTTGCCGCTGATCGAACACGCCACGGATCGCGCCGTCGCCGCGCTTTGCGCCGAGGCTGTCGGAGCAATGCAGCAGGCTTTCGACATGACGGTTGAATACCTCAAGGTCCGCAAGCAGTTTGGCGTGTTGATCGGCTCGTTTCAGGCGCTGCAGCACAGCGCAGTGGACATGCTGGTGATGCTCGAGCAGGCGCGCAGCATGGCCTACTACGCCAGCATGATGGTGGACGACGACGATGTCCTCGAACGTCGCCGCGCCATCGCTGCGGCCAAAGTGCAGATCAACCGCTCAGCACGCTTCGTGGCGCAACAGGCTGTGCAGTTGCACGGTGGCATCGGCGTCACCGAGGAATGCCAGGTGGGTCATTACATGCGCCGCCTGTCCATGATCGAAATCCTGTTCGGCGACGCCGACCACCATTTGGCGCAACTGGCTAGCGATGGCGGCCTGATCGCCGCAGACGCTTGAATCGACGAGAGAACGCTATGAAACATGACGCTAACGATCCGTACCGTGAACTGCGTGACTCCCTGCGAGGCCTGTGTGGCGAATTCCCTGATGAATACTGGCGTCAGATCGACCATGCGCGGGTCTACCCCGAAGCGTTCGTCGACGCGCTGACCAAGGCGGGCTGGATGGCCGCATTGATTCCCGAGGAGTACGGCGGCTCGGGGCTGGGCTTGGCTGAGGCCTCGGTGATCATGGAGGAGATCAACCGCAATGGCGGCAACTCCGGGTTCTGCCACGGCCAGATGTACAACATGAACACCCTGTTGCGTAATGGTTCCGACGCACAGAAGCGCAAGTACCTGCCCAAGATCGCCAGTGGCGAATTGCGCCTGCAGTCCATGGCCGTGACGGAGCCTACCACCGGCACAGATACCACCAAGTTGCGCACCACTGCGGTCAAGAAGGGTGATCGCTACGTGGTGAACGGGCAAAAGGTGTGGATTTCCCGTGTCCAGCACTCGGACATGATGATCCTGCTGGCGCGTACCACACCACTGGCCGATGTGAAGAAAAAGTCCGAAGGCCTGTCCTGCTTCCTGGTCGACTTGCACGACGCCATCGGTAAAGGCCTCGATGTGCGGCCTATTCCCAATATGGTCAACCACGAGACCAACGAGCTGTTCTTCGATAACCTCGAGATCCCGGAAGAGAACCTGATTGGCGAGGAAGGCCAAGGGTTCAAGTACATTCTCGACGGGCTCAACGCCGAGCGTACCCTGATCGCCGCTGAATGCATCGGCGACGGCTATTGGTTTGTCGACCGTGCCACCCGCTATGCCAATGACCGCGTGGTGTTCGATCGTCCAATCGGGAAAAACCAGGGCATTCAGTTCCCCATTGCTGAAGCCTACATGGACATTCGGGCTGCCGACCTGATGCGCTACCGCGCCTGCGAGCTGTTCGACGCGCACCAGCCGTGCGGAGCCGAGGCCAACATGGCCAAGCACTTGGCGGCTACCTCATCGTGGAAAGCGGCCAACGCTTGCCTGCAAACCCATGGTGGTTTCGGCTTTGCCTGTGAATACGACGTAGAGCGCAAGTTCCGCGAGACGCGCCTGTATCAGGTGGCCCCGATTTCCACCAACCTGATCCTGTCCTATGTCGCCGAGCACATCCTCGGCTTGCCACGGTCGTTCTAAGGGAGTTGGCATGAGCTACGAGAGCATTCTGTACGAGGTCAAGGACCGCATCGCCACCATCACCATCAACCGGCCTGACCAGCTCAACAGCTGGAATGACCAGGTGGCGACCGAGGTGTATGACGCCATGCAGGCTGCAGGCGCCGATAAAGGCGTGCGGGTGATCGTCTTTACCGGTGCAGGCAAGGCATTTTGTGCGGGCGGCGATATCAATAGTTTTGGCGGTGACCCCAACGGGTTGATGACCAAGCTGCCGCGGCCTTTCGACATGCGCAAGCGCGCCGATTGGCAAACGCGTTGCTCTTATTACCCTGCGATCCCGAAACCTGTGATCGCCATGCTCAATGGCGCCACCGTGGGCATAGGCCTGATCCATGCGCTGTTCTGTGACATCCGTTTCGCCGCAGAAGACGCCACGATCACCACCGCGTTCGCCCGCCGTGGCCTTACCGCCGAGTACGGCATGGCCTGGATCCTGGAGCACCATGTGGGCCAGGCGCACGCACTGGACCTGTTGCTGTCCGGGCGCAAGATCAAAGGCGTCGAGGCCCAGCGTATGGGCCTGGTAAACCTTGCGGTACCGGCCGATCAACTGGTCGAGCACACCTATGCGTACGCCCGCGACCTGGCGCAGAACTGCTCGCCGCGCTCGATGCGCATCATGAAGCAGCAGCTTTGGGAAGTACCGTTCCAGACGTGCCATGAGGCGGTGATGAGCGCTGGCCTGGATATGCCAATTGCCAATCAGGGCCCGGATTACAAAGAGGGCATCGCCAGCTTCATGGAGAAGCGCCCGCCGCAGTTCCCTGACGACGAATGCTAAGCGTACAAGACCCTGCGCACCCAGGTGGCAGCGGTACAACTAACAACAAGAGGAATACGCAATGAGTGGAATGGTTGAAGGCAAAGTGGTTGTAGTCACCGGCGCTGGCAATGGCATTGGCCGCGCTATCGCGCTGGCTATGGCCGCCGAAGGTGCTCGGGTGGTGGTCAATGACCTGGGCTCGTCCGTTCATGGCGAAGGCCAGGATGCAGGGCCGGCCCAGCGTGTGGTCGACGAAATCAAGGCCGCTGGCGGTGAAGCGGTTGCCAGCACCGACAGCGTGGCGGGTTGGGACTCGGCGCATCGTATCGTGCAGACCGCCATGGACACCTTTGGCCAAATCGATACCGTGGTGAACAATGCCGGCATTCTGCGCGATCGTATGTTCCACAAGATGGACGAGCAGGAATGGCAGGCTGTACTCAACGTACACCTGAACGGCTCATTCTTCATGGCGCGCGCAGCGGCGCCGCACTTCCGTAGCCAAAGCTCGGGTTGCTACATCCATATGACGTCCAATACCGGCCTGGTAGGTAACATCGGGCAGGTGAATTATGCGGCGGCGAAGATGGGCATCGTCGGTATGTCCAAAGCCATTGCGCTGGACATGGCCAATTTCGGCGTACGTTCGAACTGTATCTCCCCGGCTGCCTGGAGCCGCATGATTGGCGCTGTGCCCACCGATACTCCGGAGAAAAAACTGCAAGCCGAGCGCATGGAACGCATGATGCACCCATCGCGGCAAGCGCCGTTGGCAGTGTTCCTGGCATCCGACCAGGCTCAGGATGTTTCCGGGCAGATCTTCTATGTGCGCGCCAATGAAATCATGTTGGTTAGCCAGCCTCGCGTTACCCGTTCGGTGCACCGTGATAACGGCTGGACCCCGCGCGACGTCGCTGAACACGCCATTCCGGCCTTGCGTTCGAGCTTCCTGCCGTTGCACCAGACCCATGACGTGTACAGCTGGGAACCGATCTGATCCCTACGCGACCGAGCCCCATCGGTGCGGCCGGTGGGGCGAGCCTGAGACCCGACTACGAGCTAACCCTATGCTGAACTATGAACGCGTCAAGCACTGGCCCATTGAAGAGGTCACGCGCACGTACACTGAGCGCGACACTATTCTTTATGCGCTCGGTCTGGGAGTGGGTGGCGACCCGATGGATCCTGTCCACCTGCGGTTCACTTTTGAGGACGGCTTGCAGGCAGTGCCAACCTTGGCGGCGGCGATTGCCTGGCCGAAGCCATGGATGACCAACCCCGAGACCGGTGTCAATTACCTGAAGCTGGTACACGGCGAGCAGGACACCCGTTGGTTCATGCCGATGCCGGTGAGCGGCACGGTCATCAGCCGCACCCAGGTCAATCGCATCTGTGACAAAGGCGAAGGCAAGGGCGCGATCGTCGAGCTGCTGCGCGATATCATCGACGCGGCCAGCGGCGAGCGCATTGCCCAGACGCGCCAGGTTTCGTTCCTGCGTGGCGATGGCGGCTACTCCGCCCAAGGTGGCCGCAGCGATGAGCCGCCGCAAAGCCTGCCAAGCGTGCCTGACCGCGCTCCGGATTTCGAATACGAATTGCTCTCGCCTGCACAGGCTGCGCTGATCTACAGGCTGTCTGGCGATGCCAACCCTTTGCATGCCGACCCTGAAGTCGCTGCGCGTGCGGGTTTCAAACAACCGATCCTGCATGGCCTGGCCACCTACGGCATGGCCGCGTTCGCTGCAATCAAGCGCTGCGCCGAAGGCGACGCCAGGCGGCTGAAACGTATAGCCGCCCGTTTTACCTCGCCTGTGTATCCTGGCGAAACGCTGCGCTTTCAGTTCTGGAATGGCGAGGGTGGCCAGGTACATTTGCGCGCTCGCGTCGACAGCCGCGATACCGTTGTGCTGAACAACGGCGTGATCGAGCTCGCCTGAGGAGTATGAGTCGATGAACTTTCGGGAAAGCAGCGAAGAACTGGCGTTTCGCTTGGAAGTTCGTGCCTTTGTAGAGCGCGAGCTACCGGCTGATATCCGTGATCGGGTGTTGGACTTTCAGCACCTGGGGCGCGAGGACTATGTGCGCTGGCAACGCATCTTGCAACAACGCGGCTGGGGCGCGCCGGGCTGGCCGGTAGCCTTTGGTGGTACCGGCTGGACGGCTGCGCAACGTAATATCTTCGATGAAGAGTGCTTTACCGCTGGTGCTCCACGGCAGATGCCGTTCGGGTTGTCGATGGTGGCCCCGGTATTGCAGAAGTTCGGCACGCCGGAGCAGCAAGCCAGGTTCCTTCCGCGCATCCTCGACATGAGCGATTGGTGGTGCCAGGGCTACTCCGAACCAGGTGCCGGCTCTGATCTGTCGGCGCTGCGCTGCCGCGCCGAAGTCAGTGGCGATGGTTACCGGGTCAACGGCCAGAAGATCTGGACCTCCTTCGCCCAGTGGGCGAACTGGATTTTCTGCCTGGTGCGCACGCATCATGAAGGCCGACAGCAGGAGGGAATCTCTTTCCTGCTGATCGATATGGCCACCCCGGGTATCCAGGTGCGACCGATCAAGACGCTCGATGGCGGGCACGACGTCAACGAAGTGTTCTTCGATGATGTGTGGGTGCCCCGTGACAACCTGGTTGGCGAAGAGCACAAAGGTTGGGGGATCGCCAAATACCTGCTCGGACATGAGCGCACCAACATCGCCGGTCTGGGCAACTGCAAGCGCTTCATGCGCCGACTCAAGGAGATCGCTGCCAGTAGCCAGAAGAAGGGCCGCCCGCTGCTTGACGATGTGCGGTTTCGAGACAAGGTGGCCGCTATCGAGATGGAACTGCATGCCCATGAATGGTCACTGTTGCGTTTGATCGACCAAGAGGGGAAGGGCCAGGGCAAAGGAATTGAAGCTTCACTGCTGAAAATCCGAGGGTCCGAGATCCAGCAGCGGCTGACCGAGCTGATCATGGAATGCGCAGGCCCGTACGCGGTGCCGTTCGTACCCCAGGCGCTGGAGGGAGATACGCAGGTCGATACCGCCAATGGGCAACTGCTCAATGCCTTGGCATCGCATTACCTGGACTGGCGCAAGATTTCGATCTACGGCGGCTCCACGGAAGTGCAGAAGAACATTATTGGCAAATTGACCCTTGGCCTGTGACCGGCGCTAACGCCCTGGAGGTTTTGCATGGACTTCTCTCTCGATGAAGAGCAACAGATGCTCGCCGACATGGTTGCTCGCTTTGTCGAGCGCCAGTATGAGTTCGAGACCCGCCGCACCCTGGCACAAAGCCCCCGAGGCTGGTCCGAGGACAACTGGTCGGCCTTGGCTGAAACGGGCCTGCTGGCCCTGGGCCTGGACGAGCATTACGGCGGTCTTGGTGCCGGCGCTGAAGAAACCTTGGTGGTGATGGAGGCCTTCGGTCGCGGACTGGTACTGGAACCCTTTCTTGCCAGCGCGTTGGTGGGGGGGCCGCTGCTCCAGCGGGTGGGCAGCGCACAGCACAAAGAGCGGTTGCTGCCGTTGCTGGCGCGCGGTGAGTGCCGTGTCAGCCTCGCGGCACTTGAGCCACAAAGCCGCTTTGACCTGGCGGATGTGACGTGCCAGGCCAGTGAAACTGGCACCGGCTATCGTCTGAACGGCCGCAAGAGCGTGGTTTCACACGGTGATTCTGCCCACTGGTTGATCGTTTCGGCCAGAACCCGCGGAACCCAGGACGATCCTGATGGTATCAGCCTGTTCCTGGTTGAAGCAGCGGCGCCTGGTGTGAAAGTGCGCAGCTTCGCTGGGCTGGATGGTCAGCGCGTTGCCGAAATAGAGCTCTGCGATGTCAACGTGAGCCGCCAGGCGCTGCTGGGCATTGAGCACAAGGGGTTGGCGGATCTGGAGTGGGCCGCGGATCGAGCTTGCTTTGCCTTGTGCGCAGAAGCGGTTGGATGCATGGACCGCTTGATTGAATTGACCGTCGAGTACTTGCAGACTCGCAAGCAATTCGGCAAACCCATTGGTAGTTTTCAGGCGCTGCAGCATCGTGTGGCAGAGATGCTTGGCCTCAGTGAGCAGGCGCGGTCCATTACCCATTATGCCGCTGCCAATCTCGACAATGAGCGTGCTGATGAGCGGGCGCGGGCCATATCAGCGGCTAAGACACTGGTGGGCCGCGCGGGTAGGGTTATCGGGCAACAAGCCACCCAGTTGCATGGAGGCATGGGCATGACCGATGAACTGGCGGCCGGTTGGTACTTCAAGCGCCTGACCACGATCGATATGAGTTGGGGTGATAGTGATCACCACACCGAGCGATACGGTTCGCTGATGTAGCCACGTCTACGCGTTATTCGTACCCACACTGAAACCGGGCCGCCTAGCGGCCCGGTTTACGTTGGCAGGAGTTGAATTCCCGAGGTTTAGCGGAGCATCGCCAGACTGGCAGAGGGGGTGTTGCAGGTATAAGGCTGGGCATGGCATGCGGCGATGCGTGCTCGAAGATCCATCTGTCGTGCTTCGACGACAAAGTGCGCGACGATGACCAGTGCGAAAACCGACAGCGAAAGGCTCAAGGGAAAAGATAGCTTCATGTCGTTTATACCTGCTTCTGAGCAGTGTTATTGGAATGAGTAGCGCCTGTCCCTCTGTCAGGATGCGTGGTCCATTGGAGGGCAGGTCAGGCGCTATCCGGATCTTGCCACAGAGTCAAAATAAATTGAACGCTGTTTGTAAATATAAATAGCATACGCGTGCAGGCCTGCCAGCAGCAGAGGACGAACGGTCGCGAAGTGGCCTGCTCAACCCTCTCAGAAGGTTTGACATCCCTCCGAACTTTGTTCAACATCATGAATAACGTTCGTATAGATGCGAGGTTGCGATGAAAGTTCTGGTAGCTGTGAAGCGTGTGGTCGACTACAACGTCAAGGTTCGTGTCAAAGCGGATAACTCGGGTGTCGACCTGGCCAACGTGAAGATGGCCCTGAACCCGTTTTGCGAAATTGCGGTTGAAGAAGCGGTTCGTCTGAAAGAGAAAGGGGTAGCCACTGAAGTGGTCGTGGTCAGCGTGGGTTCAAGTGTTGCGCAAGAACAGCTGCGTACCGCGTTGGCTCTGGGTGCTGACAGGGCCGTCCTGGTTGAGGCGGGCGACGAGCTTGGCTCCCTCGCTATCGCCAAAGCGCTCAAGGCAGTGGTGGACAAGGAGCAGCCGCAGCTGGTCATCCTGGGCAAGCAGGCCATTGACAGCGACAACAACCAGACCGGTCAAATGCTGGCTGCGCTCAGCGGGTTTCCTCAAGGCACATTCGCCTCGAAGGTCGACATCGCTGGCGACACGCTCAACGTCACCCGTGAGATTGATGGCGGCCTGCAGACGGTGGCCCTGAAACTGCCGGCGATCGTTACCACCGACCTTCGCCTTAACGAGCCGCGTTACGCCTCGCTACCCAACATCATGAAGGCCAAGAAAAAACCACTGGAGACTGTCACGCCAGATGCACTGGGCGTGGCCCTGACCACTACCTTGCAGACTGTCAAAGTCGAGGCGCCCGCTGTTCGCGGTGCGGGCATCAAGGTCAAGTCGGTGGCTGAACTGGTCGAGAAACTGAAAAACGAAGCGAAGGTAATCTGAATGACTATCCTGGTTATCGCTGAACATGAGAACGGCGCCGTAGCGCCGGCCACCCTCAACACGGTTGCAGCTGCCGCCCAGATTGGTGGTGATGTGCACATCCTGGTCGCAGGCCAAAACGTCGGCGGTGTCGCTGAAAGTGCTGCCACGATTGCTGGCGTGGCCAAGGTCCTGGTTGCCGACCATGGTGCCTACGCCCACCTCCTGCCAGAAAATCTTGCGCCCCTTATCGTCGAACTGGCGGCAGCCTACAGCCATGTGCTCGCCCCAGCGACCACCAACGGCAAGAACGTCTTGCCGCGCGTAGCCGCGCTGCTGGACGTAGACCAGATTTCTGAAATTACTGCGGTCGTATCGGACGATACCTTCCAGCGCCCGGTGTATGCGGGTAACGCCATCGCAACCGTGCAGTCGAGCGCCGCAGTGAAGGTGATCACCGTGCGCAGCACTGGGTTTGATGCGGTAGCCGGGCAGGGCGGTAGTGCCAGTGTCGAAATCGTCAACGCTGTCCATGATGCGGGCACTTCCTCATTCATTGAAGAAACCCTGGCCAAGTCCGATCGCCCCGAACTGACCGCCGCAAAAATCGTCGTTTCTGGCGGCCGCGGTATGGGCAATGGCGACAACTTCAAACACCTTTACAGCCTCGCCGATACACTCGGCGCTGCGGTGGGTGCTTCGCGTGCTGCAGTCGATGCGGGTTTTGTACCCAACGATATGCAGGTGGGCCAAACCGGCAAGATCGTTGCGCCACAGCTGTACATCGCCGTAGGCATCTCAGGTGCCATTCAGCACCTGGCCGGTATGAAGGATTCCAAAGTCATTGTCGCGATCAACAAAGACGAAGAGGCACCGATCTTCCAGGTGGCTGACTACGGCCTGGTCGCTGACCTGTTCGAGGCTGTACCGGAGTTGACCGGAAGCCTAAAGTGATGAACCCGGGCGTCGCAGGGTTTCAGTAGACTGTGTATGCCCCTTCAGGTGGGGCAGCCCCAAACACCGTGCACGGTTGCCAGGCTGCCCACCCAGGCCTCATCAGCAAAAGAGATAATAATGAAGACACTCGGTGAGTTGCTGGAACGCAACGCGCGCCTGTTCCCCCATCAAGAGGCGGTGGTCTACGACGATCGTCGCATCACCTATGCGCAATTGTTTGAGCGTGCCCGTAGATTGTCGTCTGCACTCTATGCGCGCGGCATGCGCCATCAAGACCGCGTCGCGGTCCTGGCGATGAATTGCAATGAGTATTTCGACGTATACGGTGCGTGCCAACTGACCGGCTACATCTGCGCAACGGTCAATTTTCGGCTTGCTGCCCCTGAGATCGAATATATCCTGCAGGACAGTGCCCCCCGGGTGCTGGTGTTCGAAGACCAATATGCCGATGTGATAGACAGTCTTCGGCCGCAATTGAAGTCGGTTGAGCACTATCTGTGCATAGGCGCTGCCTGCCCGCCTTGGGCGCAGCCTTATGAGGCGACGATTGCGCAGGCCGATACCGCCGGCGCCCCGTTGCGCGCGACTGCCGAGGATATCGTCCACCTGGTCTACACCAGTGGCACCACGGGTCGCCCCAAAGGTGCGGCGCGTAGCCAGCGTGGCGACCTCGCATTGGCACAGAACCAGGCCGAGGTCATGGATGTGCGCATCAACGGGCGTGTCCTGGTGATGATGCCCATGTTCCATGCTGGCGGTATTTCCATGATGCTGTCGGAGTTCTGGCATGCTGGCTGCGTCGTGCTGCATCGCAAGTTCGATGCCCGCGAGGTGCTGCGAACTATTGAGCGCGAACGTGTGGTGACCGTGCATATGGCGCCGACCATCGTTCAACAGGTGCTTGACCTGCCGGACATCCGCGATTACGACTTGTCCAGCCTGGAAACCATCCTGTACGCCGCTGCCCCGATGCCTGTGGCTGTCCTGCGCCGCGGTGTCGAATTGCTCGGGCCGATCTTCGTCAACTCCTGGGGTATGACTGAAACCAGCGGTACCGTCTTGCCCCGTCATCTTCACAAGCTTGAGGGTAACGAGGATGACCTGCGACGGCTGGGCTCGATAGGCCAGGCCATGGCCTATTGCGACATTCGCATTGTCGATGACCATGAGCAGGATTGCCCCGACGGCACGCCCGGGGAGATCTGGATCAGCTCACCTGCCAACCTGGCGTACTACTGGAACAACAACGCTGCGACGTTGGACGCGCTGCGCGATGGCTGGCTGCGCACAGGAGACATGGCCTGGCGCGATGACCAAGGCTTTTTGTACTTGGTCGACCGCAAGAAGGACATGATCATTTCCGGCGGTGAAAACATCTATTGCCAGGAAGTCGAGCAGGCGCTGATGTTCCATCCGCAGGTTGGTGACGCTGCTGTCATAGGCGTTGCACATGAAAAGTGGGGAGAGACAGTAAAGGCCGTCGTGGTCCTCAAGGCCGGTGCCGAATTGACCGCCGAGGAGCTCATCGAATACTCCGGGACACGCATTGCGCGTTACAAGCGGCCCACCAGCGTGGATTTCGTGGCCGAACTCCCGCGCTTGCCCAGCGGTAAGGTCAACAAGATTGCGCTACGGCAGTTGTATTCTGCATAAATAGCCTTGGCTGCGCTACCGTTGGGGCTCCCCAGCGGTAGCCTGGTCACCCGACATGGGCACGGGCCGGGGCTGCGATCTGCTGGCCGGTTGGGTAGTGCTCGAGCATGAAATCGACAAACGCGTGAATCTTGCTTGAGGCTCTTCGACCTTGCGGGTAAAGCAGCTCCATCGTCGGTGCAGTCATGGCCCAGTCCGGCAGTACCTGGCAAAGCGCCCCACTGCGCAGGTGCTCCTCCAGATAAAACCCCATGCCTTGCATGATGCCCTGCCCATCGAGCGCCGCCTCGATCTGGATGCACCCTTGGGTGATGGACAGGCTGCAGGGCAAGTCCAGTGTCTTGCGATGCCCATTGTGCTCAAAAGCCCATGGGTGCATGCGACCGGTCCGGGTATTCCTGTAGCTGATGCAGTCATGCTCAAGCAGGTCTTCTGGAACGTGCGGCATCTTGCGAGTCGCAAAGTACCGAGGTGAGGCGACGGTGAGCAGCGGGGTATGGCCAAGCTGACGGGCGATCATGCTTGAGTCGCCCAATGGGCCGAGACGCAGGATCAAATCGTATTGGCTTTCGACTGTGTCGTAGAGCTGCTCGGAGTCCGAAAAGTCGAGCTGGATATCCGGGTAACGGCTGCGAAACGTCGACAGTAAAGGCACCACCAGGTACTGGCTGATGATACTTGGCGCATCGACCCGCAGACGACCACGGGGCTGCACGTGCGAGCCAGCGAGCAAGGATTCGACGTCGGCGATCTCGTCATGCAGATGGCGGCAATGGGCGTAGTAGATCGTGCCTTCATCGGTGAGGTTGATGCGCCGCGTGGTGCGGTTCAGCAGCCGCACTCCCAAAGCGCGCTCAAGGTTGCTCAGATGGGTGGAAACCATTGAGGGGGAAAGGCCCAATGCAGTCGCTGCACTGCTGAGGCTACCGTGATCGACGACAGCCATGAAGACTTCCATGCAGCGCAGCTTATCCAAATCCCTCTCCCGACTAAGCAATTTGCATGGATTCTATCAGGACCCTTCTGGAATACGGCTAGTGGCCGAGTGTACGTTCGATAATCGCGAATTCATCAGACAAGGATGCAGGGACACTGTACTGACCGATATCCCTGATCTGCCGGAAATGTTCGGCCAGCACTTCTGCGCTGACCGGATTATCGCGTGGGCCTGCCCAGCCTTCCGATACACCGATAAAAGCGCGGGCATAGCGCCCCAGCGCGGCAGAGTAGATCGCCTGTGTGCTGGAACAGGCTTCGCTTGCCAGGTACACCACCAACGGGGTGACGAACTCGGGCAAGTAGGAGCTACCCAGTTTCTCGCCCAAAGCGGCATATTGAGCGGTGAATGCAGCGAGCTGCGCCGGGTCCATCGCTGCCTCCATGCGGCTTGTGGCGACCGGTAGCAGGGCGTTGCACTGTATGCCGTGCGCGCTGCCTTCCAGCGCAAGCACATTCATGATACCCAGCAGCCCGGCTTTGGCGGCAGCATAGGCGGCCTGCTGAGGGTTGCCAAATGCCGCGGCGGCAGAGGACATGAAGACGACCCGGCCATAGCCTTGCCGTTTCATTACTTTGTAAGCGGGCT
Organism: Pseudomonas sp. TYF_14; assembly: GCF_043105275.1. Lineage (NCBI taxonomy): Bacteria > Pseudomonadati > Pseudomonadota > Gammaproteobacteria > Pseudomonadales > Pseudomonadaceae > Pseudomonas > Pseudomonas sp. TYF_14. Next base: position 342,689 of record NZ_JBICLK010000061.1, on the reverse strand, counting down.
GGGTAACGTAAATGGCGCCTTTGAGGTGGACGTCGATGATCGAGTCGAGGGTGTCGTCATCGATGTCCTCGAAGCGAGCGTTGCGCAGGTGGCCGGCGTTATTGATAACGATGTCGACTCTACCGAATTTATCCAGTGCCGTTTGCACGATGCCCTCGCCACCGGCCCGGGTGGCCACCGAGTCGTAGTTGGCAACAGCCGTACCACCGGCAGCGCGAATTTCCTCTGCCACCCCATCGGCCATGCCAGGCGAGCTGCCTTGGCCATCAAAGCGTCCTCCCAGATCGTTAACCACCACGGATGCGCCCCTGGCGGCCAGTGCCATCGCGAAGGTGCGCCCCAGTCCACCCCCGGCGCCGGTGACAATAGCGACCCGGTGGGTGAAGTCAATTGCAGTCATACGTTTCCTCACTTTATTGTTGTTTTCGGGAGCACGACACCCGCTGGCTCGCGCAACTACTCAAAAACTGGAAGCCGGCAACCTGATTATCAACCCATCGAGTTCCGGGGTGACCATGATCTGGCAGCTCAGTCGGCTGTGCTCTGTTACGTCCACCGCGCAGGTCAACATGTCGTGTTCGTAGGGCTGGGCGGCAGGCATGTGCTGGGCCCACTTCTGGTCGACGTAGCCATGGCAAGTGGCACAGCTGCAACTGCCACCACAGTCTCCGAGGATACCGGGCACCTGGTGGTTGACTGCCACTTGCATGACCGAGAGACCGACAGGGGCATCTACGCGCTGCTCGCTGCCGTCCGGCTGGATGAAGGTGATTGTGGGCATGGCTATCCTCGTGGCGTGTTCAGGCGGGGGTAAGCAAGTCTTTGACGGGAATGGCGTCATCAGCCAAGCGGCGCGGGTCGACATGGATACGCTCGCTGATCAGCCGTTTGGCCACCATGAATTCCGGCGCGCGGTTAACCGTATCGACGGCCAGGACGTGACCGTCTTTCAGGTAGAAAGCGGCGAAAGAGTCTGTTTCAGGCGCCCCGCGCAACACCAATTGGTCATAGCCCTGGGACAGGCCGACCATTTTCAGCTTCAGCTGATATTGGTCGGACCAGAACCACGGAACAGCCGCATAGGCCTTGGGCTTGCCGCAAAGGGATGCGGCTACGCAGCGTGCCTGTTCGAGGGCGTTGGGCACCGACTCCAAGCGCAATCGCCTACCCAAAATCGGGTTGGGGTGGTTGGTGCAGTCGCCTGCCGCGTAAATGTTCGGGTCGCTGGTTTGGCCGAACTCGTCCACTACAATGCCATCGTCCACAGCCAGGCCTGCCTGCGCTGCCAGCTCGACATTGGGCACAAGTCCGATGCCGACTACCACCAAGTCAGCGGGCACGCAGCTGCCATCCGCACACAGCACTGCCGTAACGGCTCCACCGCGGGGCGCCAGCTGCACACCCTGCACTTGGCTATTGGTACGGATATCTACGCCTGCCTGGCGATGTCGCGACAAGTAAAAGGCCGATAGCTCCGGTGCAGTGACTCGCGCCAGCACGCGCGGTAGCGCCTCCAACACCGTGACCTGCAGGCCGAACTCTACGGCGACGGCCGCAACTTCCAGGCCAACGTAACCGCCGCCAATGATGACCAGGCGCTTACCCGCTTCGAACTGTTGGCGAATGCGCTCGACATCGTTGAGTGTGCGCAGGTAGTGGAAGTTGTTGGCGTTTTGCGCCTGTTCTATCTGCGGGATCGGAAGTGGCCGCGGCCTCCCGCCTGTAGTCAGGATCAGGCGGTCGTAGTGAATGGTCTTGCCATCTGCTAGCTCGACTGTGCAAGCCCTACGGTCGATTGCACTGACTCGTGTGCCACTGATGAACGCTACGTCAGCCTTGTCGAAGGTTGCTTTGGGCTTTATCAGCAGGCTTTCAGTGGTAACGGCGCCGCAAAGGTAGGCTTTGGACAGCGGCGGGCGATGATAGGGAAGGGTTGGCTCTTCACCAATTAGAACGATACGGCCTTGCCAGCCGTTGTCACGTAAATGAGTTGCCAACTCAGCGGCGGCATGCCCCGCACCGACGATGATGGCAGTGCCTGTAACAGCTTCAGTCATATCGACACCTTTGGTCAAAGCCCGCCAACAAGGGCGGAGGAGTGAGCAAAGTATGCCTGTTTAATAATAGATGATTATTCAATTTTATTGAAAGATCCTGTCAGTCTTTGTGGATTTATTCCCTTTAAGTGGTTGCATAGAGTGGCCGAAACCGATCTTCAGGCAGAGGCTGGAAATGCTCAGCGCAAGACGTCGGGACAATAAACAAAGCCGGAGAAGCAACTGATGAGCGCAGTGAGCCCACTCGAGCAGTTTGACGATCCATCCTTCGATCCGTTTCTGGAGGATGCACTGGTGTTTGGCGACCATTCAGACCCTTATCCGAAGCTCGCCGAATTGAGGCGCGAAGCGTCCGTGCTTCAGGGGGAATACCGCGTGCTTATGGGGCTTGCTCCGGATGTCACCAGCCCTGCAGGAGCTCCGCATTATTGTGTGTTGGGCTATGACGAAGTGGCGCAGGTGCTGGGAGACCCGCAGACCTTCACCAATCACGCCTACACCTACAACCTGGGCATCAGCTTCGGGCGCAGTATTTCCACCATGGACGCCCCTGAGCACCCGCGATTTCGCCGAATTTTCCAGAAGGCGTTTCTGCCGCAGACGGTGGCTGCCTGGGGTGACGAACTGGTCGACCCGGTGGTGCATGAGCTGATGGCAGCGTTCATTGACCGGGGCGAGGCCGACCTGGTCCAGGCGTTCACTCTGCATTACCCCTTCCAGATCATTTATCGGCAGCTGGCGCTGCCGCCGCAAGACGTCGCAACCTTTCACAAGATGGCCATTGCACAAACTATCGTTGCCGTGGATGTAGCGCACGGAACGGAGGCATCACGCAAGCTGGGTGTCTACTTCAAGAACCTCATCGCCGAGCGCCGGCGAAACCCGGGGAGTGACCTGGTCAGCGCCTTGGCCCACGCCGAGGTCGATGGTGAGCGTCTGCCCGAGGATGTATTGATTTCCTTCCTGCGCCAGTTGGTCAACGCGGCGGGGGACACTACTTACCGTGCCACCAGCGTGTTGCTGAGTGCCTTGCTGCGTCATCCGCAGCAGCTGGAGGCGGTCCGCCAGGACCGCTCCTTGATTCCGCAGGCGATCGAAGAGGCCGTGCGCTGGGATGGTCCGGTATTGATGCAATCCCGTTTTGCCAGCAAGGCGGTCACGCTCGGGGGTGTTGAAATCCCTCAAGGTGCTTTCATCGATGTCATCGCCGGCTCCGCCAACCGCGATGAGCGCAGATTCCCCGACCCTGACCGCTTCGATATTTTCCGCAAGCCCCAACACCGCCACTTCGCATTTGCCTTCGGCCCCCATGTCTGTATTGGCCAACACCTGGCACGTGTCGAGATGACCCGCGCACTCAATGCACTTCTGGATAAATTGCCCAACCTGCGTCTGGATCCGGACAAACCTGCCCCACAGATACGTGGCGCGATGATGCGGGTACCGCACTCGATCCATGTGAAGTTCGGTTGAGCCTATGAACGATTACGACTACATCATCGTGGGTGCCGGCTCTGCCGGTTGCGTCTTGGCCGATCGACTGTCCGCCAATGGGCTTCATCGGGTTCTGCTGATAGAAGCGGGGCCTGAGGATCGCAACCCCTTGGTACGGATGCCCAGAGGCTTTGGCAAGTTGCTGAGCGACCCCACTCACGCCTGGCATCTACCCGTCACGGTGGACCCCGCCAGTGGGCGCACCCAAGAAATCTGGGCCCGCGGCAAGATGCTGGGTGGATCCAGCGCTATAAACGGCATGGTGTATATGCGCGGGCATCCTGCGGACTATGACGAGTGGGCCGCCAATGGTGCCAGCGGATGGGGCTGGGAAACCATGGCCAAGGCGTTTCGCAGCATCGAGGACCACGCGTTGGGCGAGACGGCGCTCAGGGGCGGCAAGGGTCCGCTGAAGGTTGGGCCCTATGCCCAGCGGTGTGCCGTCAGCGAGGCGGTGATACAGGCCTGTGAGAGCCTGGGCTTGCCCCGCAAGCTCGATATCAACGAACTGGACCACGAAGGTGTCGCCTACCTCACCTATACCCTGTCAGGGGGAGTGAGGCAGAGCGCTGCGCATGCGTTTCTCGAACCGGCCCGAAAACGGTTCAATCTGAAGGTATTGACCGATACGCAGGTGCAGCGCGTGCTCTTCGAAGGGCAGCGGGCTGTCGGTGTCAGTGCACGCCACGGGAATGCAGCGCCCTGTGAATACCGCGCCCGTCGGGAGGTAATACTGTGCGCCGGTGCGTTGCAATCGCCTCGCTTGCTGCAGTTGTCCGGCATCGGCAACAGTAGCTTGCTGGGACGATTGGGGATACCTGTGATTGCGCACAGCCCCAATGTCGGACAGAACATGCGCGAGCACTTGCTGTGCTACCTGCAAGCACGCCTGAGCACCTGGCGCGGCAGCCAGAACCGAGAATTTTCAGGCGTGCGGCTGCTCAAGAACGTCATCCAGTATGGGCTCGCCCGGCGCGGCGTCATGGCGCTCGGTTCCTTCCCGGTCGGCGGGTTTTTCAAGACTCGCCCGGATCTTGATCGCCCCGATGCCCAGTTGATGATGGCCCCTTACTCGATGGACTTTTCCTCGCCAACTTACCGCTTCGAGCCCCATCCGGGGATGCAGCTGTTCACCTATCCACTGCGTCCGCGTAGCCAGGGCAGCGTAACGATCGAGTCTGCGGACCCTGCACAGCCTGCGCGGATCGTCACCAACTACCTGGCCGATGAGTACGACCGGCAGGTATCGATTGGGGCTTTTCGAGTCATGCGCAAGGTCGTTGCCAGCGCCCCCATGAAGCATCTGGTAACGGCCGAGACCTACCCCGGCGCGCAGGTGCAGAGCGACGAGCAGATTCTTGAAGAATTCCGCCAACGGGGGCAGTCGGGCTACCACGCCTGTGGCACCTGCGCGATGGGTGCGGATAGCGCCTCGGTACTGGATCCCAGGTTACGTGTCAGGGGTGTGCAGGGGCTGCGGGTAATGGACCTGTCGGTTATCCCGTCAATGATTTCCGGCAACACCAACGGCCCGATGATGGCCATGGCATGGCGCGCAGCGGAGCTCATCCTGGAGGATGTTCGCTGAGCCCGCCTCCAGTATTGATCCTTCACTTCGTTTCACGGCACATGAGAGAGGTAAGTCATGCAGCAGAACTTGGATCCGCGCGCTCAGGCGATGGTGCAGCATGCGCTGGACCACGCTACCACTGCCGGCGGCGAGGTCGGGTTGCAAGTAGCAGCGTATCTGGACGGCAAGTTGATCATCGATGCCTGGAGTGGCATTGCCGACCCGCGCAGCCGGCGCCCAGTGGACGGTGACACGCTGTTCAACGTCTATTCCGTAACCAAGGCCGTAGCGGCAACGGCCTTGCATATCCTGGCAGAGCGGGGGCACATCGAATACGACGCGTTGGTAAGCCGGTATTGGCCCGAGTACGCGGCCCAAGGTAAAGGGGCCACTACCGTGCGGGATGTGCTCACCCACAGGGCGTGTATTCCGCAGATGCCAGCGGGGGTTACGCCTGAGTTAATGTGCGACTGGGCTTGGATGACCGATGCTATTGCGAACTTGAAGCCGCTGGCAGAGCCTGGCAGCAAGACCCTTTACTTGTCCATGACGTTTGGCTGGATCGTCGGCGAACTGGTGCGTCGGGCGGACCCGGAGCAACGCTCGCTCGGCCGGTTCGTGCGCGAGGAAATCGCCATACCCTTGGGTATCGATGATCTGTGGATCGGTATTCCTGACGCTGTCGAGCACCGCGTTGCGACGCAGGTCAATGCCATGGTTGTCAGCCCCATCCAAGGCCTGCCGCCGCTGTTTCTGGCTTCGATGCCAGAACAGGTCGCGCTGGTGCCCGAGGTGTTTGAGCGAGCAGATGTGCGCCGCGCGGAGGTGGCAGGGGTGGGCGGCATTTTCAACGCGCGTTCACAGGCGCGTTTCTGGGCCTTGCTGGCTAATGGTGGCGTGCTCGATGGCGTACGTTTGCTTTCAGCACAGCGGGTGGCTTCATTCAGCACACCCCGGGCCAACAGCCAGGAAGCGGACGCTGTGATGTTTGGTTTCCCTATTCCCATCACGGAGGGCGGCTTCTGGTTTGGCGGCGATCATCCGCCAGTCGGTTGCGTGCAAAACCCGAGGGCTATTTGCCACCCGGGGCAAGGTAATTCGATCGGCTGGGCTGACCCTGACCTGAACCTGGCGGTCGCCATTTGCCACAACCGACTGTTCAACCCCACCTCTGTCGCACAAGACCCGCTCTTCCCTGTAGCGCAGGCGATTCGTCAAGCCGCCGCGTTGCTGCGTTGAAGTGAATAACCAGCCAGACAATACAACTACAAAGCTGCAAGCACCCGTGGAGGCCCCGATGATCCAACCTACAACATGGACCGTACCAGACCATGTCCCCGAAGACCGAGTGGTCGATTTTGATTTCATGAACCCGCCCGACGCGGTCAACGATGTTCACCTGGCCTGGAAGAAGCTGCACGAAGGACCGGATATCGTTTGGTCGCCGTACAACGGGGGGCACTGGATTGCCACTCGGGCCGACGATATCGAGGCCATTCAGAAAGACCATCAGCGCTTTTCTCATGCCCAGGTCAATGTACCGCCGAGCCAGGACCTTCCCCTGGTGCCCCTTGAGCTCGATCCCCCCGAGCACACCGGCTACCGAGCACTGATCGCGCCGGCATTTCTGCCACAAGCCATCGCCGAACTGGAGGATGACATTCGCGCCCTGACGGTCGAGCTGATCGAGGGCTTCGCGGGGAAGGGCGGATGCGAGTTCGTGAGTGAGTTCGCCAAGATGCTGCCCATCGTGATTTTTTTGCAGCTGGTCAACTTGCCGCAGGAGGATCGACTGGAACTACTGGAAATGACCGAGTTGGCCGTGCGTGGCAGCGTTGATGAACGACATCGCTCCCAGCAGATGCTCGCGGGCTACATCGGTAAATGGATCGAGGCCAGGCGCCGTGACCCTGGCGCCGACCTGATAAGTCGGATCGTCAACGCCAAGGTCAATGGAGAGCCGATTGCACCTGAGCGCATGTTTGGCCTGCTCACTGTGGTGATATTCGGTGGCTTGGACACAGTTGCAGCAATGATGAGCTTCATTTGCCGTTTTCTGGCAGAGCATCCCGCCGAGCGCAAACGCCTGGTAGAGCAACCAGCGCTTATTCTGACCGCAGTCGATGAATTGATCCGGCGACACGGCGTTACCAATACTGCGCGAGTGGTTGTAGAGGATGTGCAGTTCAACGGCGTAAGCCTCAAGCAAGGCGATCAGATCCAAGTGCCAAACGCGCTGTTCGGCCTTGATGAGCGGCGATTCAGCAACCCAATGATGGTGGACCTGGAGCGCAAGCCGGTTTTGCATGCTGCCTTCGGCAACGGTCCGCACCGCTGCCCTGGCTCATTTCTGGCCCGCATGGAAATCAAGGTTTTCCTGCAGGAGTGGCTCAAGCGCATTCCCGACTTTGAAACCGTGCCTGCCGACCCACCTCGATGCGCGTCGGGCATGGTCAACGGCCTGCTCTATCTGCCGCTGCGCTGGCAAGTGGCAGGAGGGAGGATGAAATGAAACAGTGGCAATGCATATTCTGTGGGCACACCTATGACGAGGCTTTGGGTTGGCCTGATGACGGTATTGCCCCAGGCACCCGCTGGGAAGACGTGCCCGATGACTGGGTCTGCCCCGAGTGCGGGGCCACCAAAAGCGATTACACGATGGTTGAGGTCTGATCGGAGGAGGGCACCGAAGCAGCGCCCATTTCCCCTTTCTTTATTTCACGGAGAGTAACCTGCAGTTGTCCATGCCAGGCCAATCCCCGCCCGCCTTGTTTGCAATGGGTATTTCGCGTTGGTCAGTAGTTGCTGACGCGTTGACACCCAATGTCGCCCCGTTTATAGTCTTGAACATCGTTCACAATAATGCAGGGTCGGTAATGCCGGCTCTCCAACAAAAATACGAGCCCAGGCAGCATTTCACAGGCTGCCGATGAAGGAGGTTTGCAGATGTCTGCTCGAGAATCGGCACCGAAGACCGTACGGCCTGACTTTGTACCCCGCGAAGCTTATTTGTCCAAGGATTACGTCCAGCTCGAAAAAGAGCGGATGTGGCCGAAGATCTGGCAGGTGGCCTGCCGTCTCGAAGAAATCCCCAATGTCGGTGACTACGTCACCTTCGACGTCATCGACGAGTCCATCATTGTCACCCGCCTTACCGGTGACAGGATCAAAGCCTACTACAACGTCTGCCAACACCGTGGCCGTCGCCTTACCAGCGGTTGTGGCCATGCCACCAAGTTTCACTGCAACTACCACGGCTGGCAGTGGAACCTAGACGGTAGCGTGCTGCGTATCCTGGATGAGCCAGACTGGTCCGGCTGCCCAAACATGAGCCATGAAGAACTGGCACTCAAGGAAGTGCTGGTGGATACCTGGGGAGGCTTTGTGTTCATCAATATGGACCCGCACGCCGAACCACTGGCCAAGTACCTTGCCCCCGTTCCTGAAATTACCGATTGCTTCGAATTCGAGAACATGCGTTACCGCTGGTACAAGTCTGTGCGCCTGCCATGCAACTGGAAGGTCGCGCTTGAAGCCTTCAACGAGGGCTATCACGTCGCGGCAACCCACCCACAGATTCTTGACACTCAAGGCGACGATGTCACCCGCAGCTTTGCCTTCGGCAAACACGGCATGTTCGATTATTCAACCGCGACCCGCCTTCCTGGCACGCCGTCACCGCGCACGGGTAAACCGATCCCGGATGACATCCGCCCTGGCATGGTGAAGTTCTACCAGATCCTGGAAGACCAGTTGAAGGCGATTATTACCGATCGTGACTGCGAAGCCAGCAAACGGCTGTTGACGGAGGTCGAGCCTACACAGGACCAGATGCTGGTGCTGGGCAAGGCCATGCAGTTCCAAGTCGAAGCGGCCATCGCTGACGGCGCTGGCTGGCCGAATATATCGATGGAGCAAATGGCTCGTGCGGGCACCGACTGGCATGTATTCCCGAACCTTGTGTTCCTGCTCTATCCGGACGGGGCGCTGTTCTACCGCGCCCGGCCTGACGGCGATAACCCCGATTCCTGTATCTACGACATCTGGTCGTTGAAGCGGTATGCGCCTGGCCAGGAGCCGAAGCTGGAGCGCGAGTTCTATCACGGTGTAGACGACTGGAAGAACGACACCGTGAAGAACTTCGGCCTGATCCTTAGTCAGGACTTCCAGAACATGGGCCAGGTGCAGATGGGTATGAAGTCACGGGGCTTCAGCGGCGCGCGCACCAATCCGCTGCAGGAGTCGACGATCTCCAACTTCCACCGTGAATTGCATGAATACCTGTTTGGCACGGAGTCCGCGCAATGAGCCAATGGGATGAGTCCTATGATCTGGTGATCATAGGCAGCGGTGGAGGCTCCATGTGTGCGGCGCTCAAGGCCAAGGAGCTGGGCAAGCGTGCGCTGATCATCGAGAAACAAAGCAAGGTCGGTGGTTCGACTGGTTACTCCGGTGGTGTCTGGTGGGTGCCAAACAATGCGGTGATGAAGCGTCACGGCGTTGAGGATTCCTACGAGCGCGCCCGTCAGTACTTCGACAGTGTCGTCACCTACGAAGGTCCATCTACCAGTGTCCCGCGCCGTGAAGCGTTCTTGCGTACGGGCCCTGTGATTGTCGACTTTCTCGAGCGCAAGGGCATGGCATTCGAATATGCCGACGGTTGGTCGGACTATTACGATGACCGCCCAGGTGGTGAGCCACGCGGCCGCTCCCTTGTGGCCAAACTGTTCGATGTGAGCGAACTGGGGGAGTGGGAAGGGCGTCTGTCGCGTTACCGCGGCGCTGCGATGCCAGCTAACTCCAATGAGTTTCCAACACTGTTCCTGCTCAAGCGCACGTGGGCAGGCAAGCGAAAAGCGATGCAATTGGGCTTGCGCCTGCTCAAGCAGAAAGTACGCGGCCAGCATGTGCTCGGCGGTGGCGCCGCCATTCAGGGGCGGATGCTGCAGATCGCGCTACGTGAACAACTGCCCATCTGGACCGAGTCGCCGGTCGAAGAACTGATCGTTGAACAAGGCCGGGTGGTGGGCGTAGCCGTGCGCAAGGGCGACCAGTTGCGGCGCATTCAGGCACATGATGGCGTGCTGATCAACACCGGTGGCTTTTCGCACAATGCCGAAATGCGCAAGCGCTACCAGCCGCAACCGGCGTCGGTGGCGTGGACCAACGCCAACCCAGGTGACACCGGTGAAGTGATCGAAGCCGCCATGCGCCTGGGGGCAGCAACAGATTGCATGGACGAGGCATGGTGGGTGGTGACATCCCTCGGTCCAGGCGAGGCGCTGCCCGAAGGGGCGCGCACGCCTGCCGGTGAGCCATTGCCATTCATGCATCACCTGGACCTGTCACTGCCTTACTCGATCATGGTCGATCAGGACGGCGAGCGCTTCTGCAACGAAGCCGGGTCGTACATGGAAATCGGCCAGCGCATGTACCAGCGCCAGGCCGAAACGGGCAAGGCTGTTCCAAGCTGGGTAGTGATGGATAGCCGACAGCGCAAGTTCTACCCATGGGGCACTGCGATGCCTGGCCAAATCCCCCAACAGTGGCTGGACAGCGGTTACATGATCAAGGCCGATACGCTCGAAGAGTTGTCGAGCAAGTGCGGCATCGAAACCGCCGGCCTGCTCAGGACCGTCAAACGCTTCAATCAATTCTGTATCACTGGCAAGGACGAGGATTTTGCCCGCGGTGGCAAGGCCTTCGACCGCTGTCATGGGGACCCGACCATCAAGCCCAACCCCAACCTGGGGGCGATCGAGCAAGGCCCGTTCTATGCGGTGCGCATGTACCCAGGCGACGTTGGCACTGCGGGCGGCCTGGTGACCGATGAGTATGCACGGGTGCTGCGTGAAGACGGCCAGCCCATTGCAGGGCTCTACGCCACGGGCAATGCGACCGCAGGGGTAAGCGGGCGAGCGTACCCAGGTGCCGGTACCAGCATCGCGGCCTCGTTCATCTTTGCCTACATCGCTGCAGCGCATTCGGCAGGACAAGAAAAGATCTGGTGAGTAAGTACTCAGCCTTGTGATTCGGTTCGAATGGAGAGCATTGAAATGACAGCCTCAATTCCAGAAGGCGAGATCCTGGTCGGCATCTACCAGCGCATGACGCGGATCAAACAGAATGACGACCGTTTTCGAGCGGTCTTGAAGTCCGGCAAGCTGGTCATGCCGTATTACTCGCCGCGCGGGCAGGAAGTGATCCCCTCGGCAGTGTCGGCATGCCTGAACGACGAAGATTACATCTGCACAATTTACCGCGGCGTGCATGACATGATCGCCAAAGGTATCCCGCTCAAGGATCTCTGGGCCGAGTTTGGTGGCCGTGCAACCGGCACCTGCAAGGGCAAAGGTGGCCCTATGCATGTCACCCACCCGGCCACCGGGGTGATGGTTACCACCGGTATCGTCGGCAGCTCCATGCCCATTGCCAATGGCCTGGCCCTCGCTGCGCAGATTCGCGGTGAGAAGCGCGTGAGTGTTGCTTATTTTGGTGACGGTGCAAGCAACATTGGCGCCTTTCACGAGGCGCTGAACATGGCGTCGGTCTGGAAGTTGCCAGTGGTATTCGTGTGTCAGAACAACGGTTATGCCGAGCACACCAAATATGCCTACGGCACTTCCGTGGCCAACATCGCACAACGCGCGGCGGCTTACTCGATGCCCGGCATCACTGTGGACGGCAACGACCCGGTGGCTACTTATCGCGCAGCCCGAGAAGCGGTCGATCGCGCACGTGACGGCCAAGGGCCATCACTGATCGAGGCCAAGACCTTCCGCTTCCATGGTCACGTCTTCGGTGACGCCGACGGCTACATGGACAAGGGCGAAAAAGACGCCTGGATGGCCAAGGACCCGGTGCCGCTGCTGCGTAACTGGCTCATAGCCACTGGCCTTGCCAGCGAAGACTACCTGGCCAGTATGGAAGCCGCCATCGAGCGCGAAATCGACGAAGCCGTGGAATTCACTTTGAACAGCCCCTATCCGGATCTCGCGGAGCTAAAGCGCGACATCTTCAAGGACGAGGTGAACGTATGAACCAGCCAGCCAAGATCAACAGCATTCAAGCGATCAACCAGGCAATCGACGACGCCATGGCTGCCGATGTCAACGTCATCGTCCTGGGTGAGGATGTAGGTGACAAGGAGGAGGGCGGTATCGTTGGGGTAACCCGCGGCCTGTCCAGCAAGTACGGCGATTCGCGGGTACGGTCCACACCTATTGCCGAGCAGGCGATCATCGGTGCAGCTATCGGTGCGGCCATCGTCGGCATGCGCCCGGTGGCAGAAATCATGTTGATGAACTTCACCACCGTGGCCATGGACATGATCATCAACCATGCCGCGAAGCTGCGCTTCATGTCAGGCGGCCAAACCCACGTACCGATGGTCATCCGTACCATGACCGGTGCGGGCTTCGGCACCGGCGGGCAGCACGCCGACTACCTGGAGGCCTGGTTCGCCCACACCGCCGGTATCAAGGTCGTGGCCCCGTCCAGCCCTGCTGATGCCTACGGCTTGATGCTCTCGGCGATCGAGGACGACGACCCGGTCCTGTTCATCGAAAACATGCCGACCTACTGGGCACCAGGCCCTGCGCCAGAGCGTGGAAAGAAGATCCCGCTGGGCAAGGCCAATGTCCTGCGCGAAGGTAGCGATGTCACGCTGATCAGCTACAGCCGCCGCGTCCTGGACTGCTGCGCAGTGGCAGAGAAACTGGCGGCTGATGGTGTCTCGGCTGAAGTGATCGACTTGCGCACCATTTCGCCATTGGACACCGACACATTCCTCGCTTCGGTAGGCAAAACCGGCCGTGCAGTGATTGTCCATGAAGCGGTCAAGCCGTTCGGGGTCGGTGCGGAAATCGCCTCGTTGATCTACGAATCGCTCTATGGGCAGCTCAAGGCACCCGTTCAGCGTGTAGGGTCCAACTATGCGCCTGTGCCTTTCTCCAAGCCGCTTGAAGACGCACATGTTCCCAGCCTCGAGCAGATTGAAGCGGCAGTCCGCGCAACGCTCAAGTGAAATTCAACCTAAGGAAACAGCCATGAGCACCCAGATCCTGCTGCCCAAACTGGGCTTTTCGATGAATGAAGGTACGTTGTCCGAATGGCTGGTTGCAGATGGCGCCACCGTCGAGGAAGGGCAGATCATCTATGCCCTGGAAAGCGACAAGTCGATTCAGGAGGTCGAGGCGCCGGCGAGCGGCACCTTGAAGATCATCGCTCAGGCCGGTGAAACCTACGAGGTTGGTACGGTGTTGGCCGAGATCGTCTGAAACGTCAGGTAGGGAGAAACCAATGAGTGTCGAGAGCCCCGCGGCCAAACAGCCCAGTAACACCCAAGCCGCTTCAGTTGCACCGCTAAAGTTCGGTAGCGATCTGCCGGCTTGGCCGCAGGTCGACTTTGGCGAATTTGGCGAGATCGAGACGCGCCCACTTAGTCGTGTGCAAGCGTTGACGGGCAAGTACATGGCGCGCAACTGGGTGATGATTCCCCACGTCACGCACCATGACGATGCTGACATTACCGAGCTCGACGTCCGCCGCAAGGCGCTTAACGAGGCCGGCGCCACTACCAGGCTCACCCTGCTGCCCTACCTGATCAAGGCCGTTGTCGGCGCTTTGCAGAGCTTGCCACAGTTCAATGCATCCCTGGACGGCAGTGGCAGAAACCTGGTGTTGAAGAAGTATTTCCACATCGGTGTGGCTGTCGATACGAAGTTTGGCCTGCTGGTACCGGTGCTTCGTGATTGCGACCGCAAGACCATTCATGAGCTGGCGGCCGAGCTGCAGACCATCTCTGCCAAGGCGCGGGACAAAGGCCTGGCCATGAGCGAAATGACCGGCGGTTGCTTCACCATCAGCTCGTTGGGAAGCTTTGGCGGCACCGCGTTCACGCCGATAGTCAACGCGCCAGAGGTGGCCATTCTTGGGGTTACGCGAACACAGGAAAAACCCCGTCGCGGTGCTGGCGACGCCATTGAATGGCGCCAAACGCTGCCGTTGTCATTGAGCTATGACCACCGGGTAATCAACGGTGCCGATGCCGCACGCTTTACTGCCAGGCTGGCCGAGTTGCTGGCAGACCCTGACGCCCTGGAGTGCTGATCGCACACTGTTTGCACCTGCATAAACGTAATCCGTTCTACAACAGCCTGATAAGAATGACGGAATATCGATGAAGACTCTTGGTGAGATGACCGAGCGCAACGCTCGCTATTTTCCTGCTGGCAATGCTTTCACCAGCGCGTCGCGCCGGGTTAGCAATTTTGATTTAGCCGTGCGTGCGCGTCGGCTTTCATCCCATCTCTATCGAGCCGGCCTGCGCCGCCAGGACCGCGTGGCGATCCTGTCGACCAACTGTGTCGAATACTATGAAACCTACCGTGCTTGTGAATGGGCAGGTTTCATCGCCGCCACGGTCAACTTCCGATTAGCCCCACGGGAGATTCAATACATTCTGCAGGATGCCTCGCCCAAGGTACTGGTATTCGAGGCTCAATACACAGCGTTGGTTGATCAGCTGCGAAGCGAACTTCCCTCGATTGAACTGTTCATCTGCATTGGTGTAACCCCCCAGTGGGCAACACCATTCGAGCAAGCCGTCAACGCGGGCGATGAAGCAGGGCCGCCTATCCGCTCGCAGCCTGAGGATTATGCATACCTGATGTACACGAGCGGCACTACCGGTACGCCAAAAGGCGTTGTCCGTACGCATCACGCGATGTGCAGAACGGCGGAAAGTTGTGCCTTGGTTACCGGTTTCAGCGGCGCGACGCGGGTATTGCAAACGACACCGGCCTTTCATATCGGTGGCATCGGCTTTATCAATTCCGCCGCCTGGGTCGGTGGTTCAACGGTTGTGCAGACGGGATTTGATCCGCTCGCTGCAATGCGCGCAATCGAAGATGAGCGGGTGACATTCACCTTTATGGTTGCCGCGATGCTGCAATCATTCCTCGATCTGCCACAGATAGATCAGTTCAGCCTCAAGTCACTTGACCATGTGGTCACAGCTGCGGCGCCTATTCCGGTCCCGCTGTTGAAACGCGCAATCGAAAAGCTGGGTCCGATCTTCTCTGTCCAGTACGGAATGACCGAAAGCAATGCCTGTGCGTTACCGCGCCATGAAGTAAACCCGTACGGCAGCGCCGACCAGATCAGGAGACTGGAGTCAGTCGGCATTCCGGCCCCTGGATTCGGCCTGCGCATCGTCGATGACGAAGGGCGTGACTGCGACCAAGGCGTACCCGGCGAGGTGTTGTTGCGCTCCGATACCCAACTTGCGTGCTACTGGAACAACTCAGTAGCCACCATGGAAGCGCTGCGTGATGGCTGGTATCACACCGGTGACATGGGCTACCAGGATGCCGATGGTTACCTTTTCCTGGTCGACCGTAAGAAAGACATGATCATTTCGGGTGGTGAAAACATCTACAGCCGGGAGGTAGAAGTCGCGCTTGAGCTGCATCCCCAAGTTGTTGAGTCCGCAGTCATCGGCATCCCGGATAGCAAATGGGGTGAGTCAGTGAAAGCCTTCATCGTGCCGGCAGCTGGAGCACACCTCAGCGAGGCCGAACTGATTGGCCACTGCAAGTCGGTCCTCGCGGGATACAAATGCCCCAAGGCCATCGAATTTGTCAGTGAGTTACCGCGCATAGCCACCGGCAAGATCAACAAGGTGGCTCTGCGGCAACGCGCACAAGCTAGCCATGGTTAGGTGAAGATCATGCTGCCGCCAAGACCAACCCTTCATCGACAATGAGAGACTGCAGTATGAATTTCGAATTCAGCACCGAGGATGAGCGCTTCCGTCAGGAAGTCCGGCAGTTTTTTCAGGAAAGTGTAAGCCCCGAGGTTGCCCACTTCGGCTACGTGGGTGCGCACCCTCCGCCCCGCAATGTTCTGCGCCAGTGGCAGAAAACCCTTCACGAAAGGGGTTGGGGCGCCCCGCACTGGCCTGAGGCCCATGGCGGCACTGGTTGGTCCCCCATCCGCAAGCACATCTTCCTTGAGGAAATGCTTAACGCCAATGGCCTGGACTACGGCTGGCAAGGCACCCACATGATGGCCCCGGTGGTGATTGCGTTTGGTAATGAGTGGCAGCAGCAAACCTTCCTACCGCCTCTGCTGTCAGGCGAGGTGTTCTGGTGCCAGGGCTTCTCCGAACCCAACGCTGGCTCGGATTTGGCCAGCCTGAGAACCCGTGCCGAACTCGACGAAAGCGGGACGCACTACGTAGTCAATGGCCAGAAAATCTGGACCAGCGATGCGACGATTGCCGACTGGGGCTTTTTCCTGGTTCGCACCGATTCGACAGTCAAGCCGCAGCGGGGCATCTCGTTCCTCCTCATCGATATGAAAACCCCCGGCATAACCGTGCGCCCGATCATTTCCATCGACGGCGGGCATGGCTTGACCGAGGTGTTCCTGGAAAACGTCCGAGTTCCCAAGGAGCAACTGGTAGGCGAGCCGGGCATGGGTTGGACCTATGCGAAGTACCTTCTGGAGAAGGAGCGGACCTCCAGCGCATTCATCTATTTCAACAAGCGCGAGCTTGAGAAAGCCAAGGCCATCGCCCGCTCTGAAATGGTTGACGGTGTACCGCTGCTGGAAACGCCTGCGTTCGCTCGGAAAGTGGCGGAAATCGAATGCGATATTCTGGCGCTCGAATGGTCGGTACTGCGCATTCTCGCCAAGGAAGAACTGCGCGATAACCTCGATGCTGTTGTCTCGACATTGAAAGTGCGAGGTTCAGAACTGCAGCAGCGCGTAACGGAGCTGCAGGTCGATGCCATGGGGCCTCGCGCGCTGCGCTTCTTCACCCACGACATGTTGGAGCAAGACGCACCCGAAGCTGCGGATGATCTCTGGCCAGGCCATATGCTGGGACGTACCAACATGTACTTCTTCCAACGCGCCGCGACCATTTACGGCGGGGCACGTGAAGTGCAGAAGAACATCATCGCCAAACTGGCTTTCGGACTCTGAGGGTTTTCACATGGATTTCAATCTTTCCGAAGAGCAGTTGATGCTGCGCGATGGTGTAGAGCGTTATATCCGCGAGGATTACGGTTTTGAGCAGCGCCGACATCAGGCCACTGCTGGTGAAGGCTTCAGCCGTGAGCATTGGCAAACTTTTGCCGAACTTGGCTGGCTTGCATTGACACTGCCAGAGGATGTTGGCGGGCTGGACTGCTCATTCGTCGAGGCTGCAGTCGTGCTCGAATCGTTTGGCCGGGGCATGGTGCTTGAGCCTTTCATCAGCAGCGTGATGTTGTGCGCGCGCATCGTCGACCGCTCGGGCAGCGACTACCACCGCAAGGACCTGCTGCCAGCCCTGGTCGAAGGGCGAATGTTGCTCGCGTTTGCAGACAGCGAATCTGGATCACGCTTCACGCTGGGCTGCATCGACGATACGGTAGCGCGTCGCGCTGGCGAGGGCTATCAGCTTGATGGCTTGAAGACATTGGTATTTGATGCGCCCTCCGCAGACAAGCTGCTGGTCACTGCACGCCTGGATGACTATCAGCACCCGGCCGTGTTCATCGTCGACCGCAAGGCTCCCGGCGTTGAGGTCATTGAATATGCCCTGGTAGATGGTACGCGGGCTGCCGATGTTCGGTTCAACCGCGTTGAACTGGATACGGCTGCCTTGCTCATCGAGCCTGCCCGCAGCCAGCCGATTCTTGAGGAAGCATTCGACCGTTCGGCGTTGGCTGTGGTGGCGCAGAGCCTTGGCGTGATGCACGGGGTGATGGACATGACGGCCGAATACATCAAGACGCGCAATCAGTTCGGCCAGCCTATCGGCAAGTTCCAGGCCTTGCAGCATCGTATGGCTGAAATGTTCGTAGAGGCGCAGCACGCGCGTTCCATCCTGTTCCGCGGCATGGCGTACCTCGACAAGCCCGCCAATGAACGCCGCCGAGCAGTCTCGGCGGCGAAAGCCGCGACTGGCAAGGCTGGGCGGTTTGTTTGCGCCCAGGGCGTGCAGTTGCATGGTGGTATTGGCATGACGGAAGAGTATCCGGTTGGCCACTATTTCCGCTTCATGACGCTGCTGGAAAAGCGCTTCGGTGACACTGATCACCATCTTGCGCGCTTTGCCAAGGGGTACTGACGGTCGTGTAGTCACCCACCATTTCACTTGAATGAGACGGGCTAGCCATGAGTAAGGCAGGACGGAACACGCCGTTGCTGAACACCACCAGGGTTCTGGTAGCGATACCCGGATGCCCTGGTTTACGCGGCCTGGCGGATGCCATGCGTGATCAAGGAGCGGCCTGCCAGGTACTCGACGCCGACCAGGATTTCACTGACCTTGCGGCTGTCGAAGCAGCGGTCGCTCGGGCCAAGCTGGCATTGGGCGGTATAGACGCGGTTGTTCTGGCCGTGGGCAATGCGCAGAGCCGCGATGCCCAGCCCGTGGTGGCGCTTTCGCCTGAGCAATGGAGTTCGGCCTTGTTGGCTCCCCTGCGCACCAGCCGTCATTGCTTGCAAGCAGTATGGCGAGCATTGACCCCTGGCTCGGCAAGTGTGGTGCTGATCGGCCCTAACTTTTCACTCACAGGGGCGGGCGGATTTGCTGCCCTGTCTGCCTTGAGCGAGGCGCAGCGCGCAATGATGAAGTCGGCGGCGCGTCAGTGGGGAGGGCAGGCTATCCGGCTCAATTGGCTTGGGCTCGATCCCACTGTATTCGCTGGACAGCTGGTGGGCGCTGCACTGCCGCTGAGTCCGGAAATGGGCCCACCACCGCCTGCGCTAGGGTTCGTCCCAGGGATCGAGACGGGGGTTGTGCAAACCATCGCGATGCTGGTCGGCGCTAGCGCCGTGACAGGTGCATCAATCCCAGTGGACGGTGGCGTATGGATGGTCCCATGAAAAAGACAATGCCTAGCAACAGCCTGGTGGGGCAGACTGCCCTGGTTACCGGAGCGGGCGGAGGTATCGGGCGGGGTATCGCCCTGGAGCTGGCCGCCGCGGGTGCGCGTGTAGTGGTAGCGGCGCGCCGCGGTGCTACCGGCGAGGAGACCGTTCGACTGGTGCAGGCCGAGGGCGGGGAAGCGCTGGCAATTGAAGCAGACGTCACGTCTCTGCTGGACATGCAATCCGCAGTCAAGGCCTCCCTGGAACATTTCGGAGGGCTGGATATCCTCGTCCATAACGCCACCCACGGCGCCTCTGGTCATCCTAAACAACTGCAGGACTTTGTAGACGAGGATTGGGACGCCCAGGTCGCCGTTGACCTTGTGGGGGCACACCATTGCGCAATATCGGCCTATGAAGCGTTAAGCGCCAGCGGCGCCGGGCGCATGATTCTGCTGTGTTCGACATTCGGCTTACACGGCGCCGCTCTAAATCCTGCCTACGCCGCGATCAAAGGCGGCATTCGTGGTTTGACCAAGGCACTGGCACGCGAATGGGGCCCGCAGGGCATCACGGTCAATGCGATCTCGCCATCGGCGCTGACAGCGGCATCGGCAGCGTTCTTCGACAGCAACCCGGCATTGCGCGACGCGTACATCGCCAACTTCCCCCTCGGTCGCATGGGCCATGAACGTGACGATATCGGCAGGGCGGTGGTTGGGCTTTGTGGTCAGGGCATGGGGTACATCACGGGGCAGGTAATCCAGGTCGATGGCGGCCTCTATACCGCCGTTTGAAGCGGGGAATGAAGATGAATCGACTTACAGGCAAGGTTGCCATCGTGACCGGGGCTGCGTCCGGTATCGGTTTGGCGACTGCCCGCCGCTTCGCGGAAGAAGGTGCTCGGGTGATGCTGGCCGATATCAACCAAGAAGGTGCATCGGAGCAGGCTGATGCCTTGTACCGCAGCGGGCTGCTGGTCAGCTCTGTGCGCGTGGACCTCGGTGACGAAAGCTCGATCCGATCCATGATCGAGCGGACAGTGGCCACATTCGGCGGCCTCGACATTCTTTTCAACAATGCGGCTGCCACGCATCTGTCATCCCGGCTTGATTCGCCGGTTCTGGATATGGATGTTCAGGTATGGGACGACACCATGCGTATCAACCTGCGCGGCACCCTGCTGGCCATTAAGTACGGGCTCGCGCCGATGCTGAAAAACGGAGGCGGCTCGATTATCAATATCGGCTCTGGCGCAGCGCAGGCAGGGGCGATGGGCTACAGCGCCTACGCAGTATCCAAGGCAGGTATCGAGAATCTGACCCGCTATGTGGCGACACAACACGGCAAGCAAGGCATCCGCTGCAACGCCGTAGCGCCCGGCTTGATCCTGACGCCAGCCACAGAAGATGACTATGCAGGGGCGGCGGGCGAGATGATGTTGTCCCATCACCTGACGCCCAGGTTGGGCAATGTCGCGGACATAGCCAACGCGGCGCTGTTCCTTGCCAGTGAGGAAGCCGAATTCATCACGGGCCAGGTAATAAATGTCGATGGCGGCTTGCTGGCCCATCAACCCTACGTGGCCGATGAGCGTCGCTGGACTGCGGAGCAGTCTGCATGAGCCAGGATCTATTGCTGCAGCGTCTGGAGCGGGTGGAAGCACAGTTAGCCATAGGCCAGTTACCTGCACGCTACGCCCTGGCCGTGGATTCCCGCGATCTTGACGGCCTGGTTGGCTTGTTCGTGGACGATGTCGATTGCGGCCGCTGGGGCAAGGGGCGAGAGGCGCTCGCTGCGTTCTATGGCTCCGAGCAGATTCTCAAGGCGTTCCATCGCTGCGTTCATCAGATCTGCGGGCAAACCATCGATTTTCAGGATGCGGACCATGCCACCGGCACCGTGTATTGCCGGGCGGAGCATGAGGATGGTGAGCACTGGGTGGTCATGGCCATCTGTTATTTCGACCACTACCAGCGCCGAGATGGGCAATGGTTTTTCGTTCGGCGCGATGAGCGCCACTGGTATTCGACCGACTGGTTGCAGCGCCCTGGCAATCCCCAGTGGCAGAACTGGCCGGGCAAATATACAACCGAGCGCCACCAACCGCGCCTGCCTTCGAGTTTTCCAACCTGGGAAGGTTTTTGGTCTGGTTCTGGCAGCAATGCCCCTCGCCGATGATCCGCCACTCTATCTGAGGTGTCACACCATGGACTCGCTACTTGCTCCATTGTTCGAACCCCTGCGCATCGGCTCGCTTCAGCTGAAAAATCGCATCGTCATGTCGCCGATGACCCGTAATTTTAGCCCCGCGGGTGTACCCGGCGAGAGGGTGGCCGGATATTACCGGCGGCGTGCTGAAGGTGAGACCGGGTTGATCATCACCGAGGCCGTCGGGATCGACCACCCTGCAGCCTTGGGCGAGGCCGGGATCGGCGAATCGGATTTGCCTCACTTGTACGGTGAAAGCGCGCTCGCCGCCTGGCGTCAGGTGGTACAGCAGGTTCATGAGGCAGGTGGTGTGGTCTTCCCGCAACTCTGGCACCAAGGGGTAATGCGGCGCCAGGGCACAGGCCCTCACCCAGAGGTCGCCTCCATGCGGCCATCGGGCATCTGGGGGCCCCATGGAGGGCTTACCTCATCCCCGGATAGCTATGTGCAAAGCCAACTGGTGCCTACCCAGCCCATGACAGAGCGCGACATCGCCGACGTCATCCAGGCCTACGCACGTAGTGCTGCGCACGCCCGTGACTGTGGTTTCGATGGCATCGCCATTCATGGCGGTCATGGCTACCTGATCGATAACTTCTTCTGGTCGGTCACTAACCAGCGTCGCGATAGCTGGGGTGGCAACCATCGCGAACGGAGTCGCTTTGCAGCCGAGGTGGTGCGTGCCATCCGCAGCGCTGTGGGCCCGGGCATGCCTATCGTGTTCCGGTTTTCACAATGGAAGCAGCAGGATTTCAAGGCGAAGCTTGCCTACAACCCCGAAGAGCTGGAACAGATACTGACACCGATCGCCGATGCGGGCGTCAGCGTCTTCGACGCCAGCGTGCGCTTCTTCGACCGTGCCGAGTTCCCCGATCAAGGTGGCGAGGATGGCCTCTTGAACCTCGCCGGCTGGGCCAAGAAGCTGACCGGGTGCCTGTCCATGACAGTTGGCGGCATTGGCCTGAACAACGGGATGTATGACAGCAACAAAAAGGGCGGGGCGCAGCCCAGCGACAACTTGCCTGCATTAATGAAGCGTTTCGATCGCGGTGAGTTCGACCTGGTGGGTGTCGGTCGTTCACTGCTACAGGATCCGCACTGGGCGCGCAAGGCACGCCTGGGCCTTGGTTTCGATGCATTTACCAACGAAGCGTTGTCGGTCCTTAACTGACACATCCAGCTGCGATCACCTAATGTGCGTCGCCTCATTCCAATAACAAGAGGGTGCAGCATGACTGCCCATAACAACGATCAATGGCGTGTCGCGATGCGCGAATGGCGCGAGCACTGGCGCCTTGGGCTGGCGGCACTGATAGGGACAGGACTGTGCCTTTCGGTGTGGCCATCCGTGTCCAGTCTGTTCGTGGCACCGCTTCAGGAAGCTTTCGGGTGGAGCCGAGGCGACATATCGCTGGCACAGAACGCCAGCCTTGCCGCCGCACTGATCGCACCGGTACTTGGCCGGCTGGTGGACCGCGTTGGCGTTCGCCCGGTGTTGATTGGCGGGCTGTTACTAACAGCTTGCGCGTACTTTTCGTTGGCCCTGATGCATGGGCCGCTACCGCTTTACTACCTGTTGTATGGGCTGCTAAGTGTGGTCGGTGCGGCGACTACGGGGTTGACCTTCACCCGCGTAGTCACGGGCGCTTTCGTGGGCTCTCGCGGCTTGGCACTGGCCATCACTCGCTCTGGCCTGGCGCTATCAGGCGCTTTGTTACCGCCAGCGGTGTTCGCCATTATCGCTACCTACGGCTGGCGCATGGGCTTCGTCGCCCTCGGAACGTTGATTTTGTTGGTCGCATTACCCACGGCCTGGCTCTGGATACGGGGTGCGAGCGTAGCGCCCACCTCGGCGCCTGCGGGCGCAAAAGCCCAGATCTCACTCTGGGGGTTATTGAAAAACCACAAAGTGGTCCTGGTGTGCCTGGCCTCGGCATTGAACTATGCGCCGATCGTTGCTTTGCTCTCGCAGTTTCAGCCGCTTTTGGTAGGCAAGGGGCTGGAGGCAGCCAGCGCTGCTGCACTGATCGGCGTGGTGGGTGTCTCAGCGCTGATTGGCGCCTTTGTCACCGGAATGCTGGTCGACCGCATTTGGGCACCACTTGTGGCCTGCATCTTCACCCTGGGACCCGCGGCAGGATGTCTGTTACTGCTACCCGGATCGCTTGAACCGTGGGTAGCGATCATTGCGTTGGTATTGTTGGGACTAGGGCAGGGCGCCGAAATCGATGTGGTGGCATTCATGATCGCGCGCTATTTCGGCATGCGTTCCTACGCTTCGATCTACGGCATCAGCGTTTTCTGTATCGCCGTGATGATTGCGATACAAGGGTCGCTGATAGGACTCTCGTACGACTATTTCGGCAACTACAACGTGGCGTTGATGGTGGCAGCGGGCTGCTTCGTGCTGGCGGCGCTCAGTTACCTGGGCATGGGTCGGTACCCGACCGGCGATCAGGTATCGGCAGCTGCAATTGATACCCGGGTCTCCTCTGGCGCGAGCGCTGCGCCCTCGAAATGACAGCCAAAACAGGCCGGCAAGCGCTGCCGGCCTCGTATTCGACCAGGAGCTTTGAAAATGATTGACAATGAAAACTGGAAAGCCGGCTATGACCTGATGGTCCGCATGATGGGCCCTGAGTTCGCCAAAACCATGGAGGCCAATGTCAACTCCGGGCGTTTTGCTGCGGATGTAGGGCGCATGGCAGTGGAACATGCTTTCGGTGCCGTATGGTCACGCCCAGGGCTGGACCTGAAGACCCGTAGCGTCGTGGTGATCAGCACATTGATTGCGTTGCGCCAGACTGAGGAACTGCGTAATCACTTGCGCTTCGGGATCACCAATGGTCTGACAGCCGATGACATTCAAGAAGTGATCATCCAGACCGTCCCTTATGTAGGGTTTCCTGCGGTATCCAGTGCTCTGGCTGTAGCGGTAGAGGTACTGCGCGAGCGGGGTATGGACGGCGGTGTGCAGACCGCTGCTGAGACAGGCCTGTTGTAACTCTGTCATCAAAAGGGGCGGCCGCGGCCAGGATCGCCCCTTCAGTCTCCTATACGCTGAAGCGGCCTACGGCGTCTTTTAGCTGTGAAACCAACACTGACAGTTGTCGGGACGCCTTCTCGGAGTGACCTGCACCCGCCGCAGTGCACTCGCCGGCACGGTTGATTTCCAAAATATTGCGATCCATTTCAATGGCAACCGCATTCTGCTGCTGAGCCGCAGCGGCTATCTGTCGGCTTTGATCCAGGATGGCGCCGGTACAAGTCAGGACGTTGCCCAAGGCACTTTCCACCAGCTGTGACTGGGCCCTGCACAGGTTCGCTTTTTCGTGGCTGGCGTTCATGGTCTTGACAGCGATACCGACTCCTTGTCCTAGCATTTCGATCATGCCCTCGATTTCGCGGGTGGACTCCTGGGTGCGCTTGGCGAGGGTACGAACTTCATCGGCAACCACTGCAAAACCACGGCCTTGCTCGCCGGCTCGCGCCGCTTCGATGGCGGCATTCAAGGCGAGCAAGTTGGTCTGTTGTGCGATGCTGTTGATGACATCGACGATGCGACCTATCTCATGGCTGTTCTGGGCAAGCTGGTTGATGGCCATGACCGATTTTTCCATTTCCCCGCTAAGGTCTGCAATCGCGCATACCTGTGAATCCACCAAGGTTTGGCCGGTAATAGTCTGCTGATTGACCTGTTGAGCGCTATCCACAGCCAGTGCCGCATTCCCCGCAACCGACTCAGCGTTCGCCGACATCTGGCTCATGGCCGTTGCCAGCATGCCGAGCTGATCGCGCTGACTTGAAATTGCCTGGTAGCCGTCAACGGAGTGCACTTCGACCTGCGCGGTACTGTGTGCAACCTGTGCGGCGGTGGCGCTTACGTCAACAATCATTTCGCGTATACGGGCAAGGGCGCGAGTTAGCGTGTGCCCGAGCTCGCCTAGTTCGTCCCGGCTCGACGGTACGTAGCCGGCCGTCATGTCCCCATTGGCGACCTTATCGAGCAGCTTGCCCAGCCCTCGCAGCGATGTACGAATGGACAGGTAATAGCCACCAAACAAGTAGGCGATCGCCAACAGGAGTAGCGCCTGCAGGGCGAGAAAGGTCAACAGGTTGGTGCCTTGGCGGTCGATTCGCAGTTGCAGACTCTCATCAATCTGATCGATCACTGCGCTGTTCAACTGATAGGTCTTGGCCATCTCTTCGCTGACCTGGGCAAAAAAAGCTTGCCAGGAAGCGTTCAGTTCATCGCCGACCAGCAAGTCATTGGCCAGCAGGCGCTGCTGTTGCACCAGCGTTTGCAAGCTGTATGAGCCCAATTGGGCGAGGGCTGGCTCTTGCAGATCCGCAAGTGTCTGGCGGTATTCGTCTTCAAGGCCGCCCAGGGTCATCAGGTTTTGTTCCAGCCGTGTGGCGTTGGCCGATCCAAGTTGTTGATCAAGCATCACCAAAGCGCCGAGCCCTCGGGTTGTGCCCAGCGCTGCGAGGACCCGCGGTGTACTGCTGGTCACCAGGTCGACCAGTTGCCGTATCGCACGGCTACCGTCTTGAGATAGTCCGGCTTCGGAAATGATTGCCTTGTTCAGGTTCAATGCATTTGCCAATTGCTTGCGGCGGATTTCCAGTTTGGTTGACCAGCGTGCCTCCTGGCCGGCTGCATTTAGCCCTTTAACGATAGCGTTACGCTTTTCGCCGAGTGCACTACCCGCGTCCCAAGGCATGCCAGCCAGCCGCTGCATGGCCGCAGCTTCAAGCGCCTCTGCCTGCTTGATTGCATCGGCGGCGCGACCTGTAGTGCCATGTACCAGCAGCAACTCAGACAGGTCGACCAGCGCTTGAAGGTCACGACTGACATCCAGTGCCGTGCGTAGTGTGGGCAGGCTATCGAGTTCAACCCGCGTTGTACTGATTTGTTCGTAGATATCGCGGGTCAGGTAATACTCGGCTGCCAGCAATGGCGCCAGCAGCAGTGCGCAGATCAAGCTGGATTTCAAGGTGAAATTCAAACAGTTCATTAACGCGATCGCTGGGGTCAGCAAGAATTTCATGTTGACTTCCTTTCCCGATTGGGTATCGGTTCTTATTGTTGGAAGGGACGGGTACATCCGGCTCACGGCCGAATGGGTGCAACACCGGTTGCAGGTGAGTGCGGTCAGAGGTGTCGAGAGAGAGAGGTCAATTGGAGCGGCCTGCCCGGGCGGGCAGGCCGCTGTAACGCTAATACTTAAGCAGTTCTGGCCGTTGCAGCCTTTTTGTGACTCGGCTCGGCTGCCATTTCTGGTCGCATTTCATGCGCCTCCAGGCTGGCCGTCTGTGCTTGCTTGCGCTGTTCACGGCTTTGCAGCAGGAAGTAGGACAATGCAGGAATCAGAATCAGCGCGCCCAGCATGTTCCACAGGAACATGAATGCCAGGAGGATGCCCATGTCAGCCTGGAACTTGATCGGTGACCACGCCCAGGTAATCACGCCCGCCGCCATGGTCATGCCTACCAATGCGACAACCCTCCCAGTGAACTGCAGCGAAGCGGTGTAAGCCTGGAACAAGGTGAAACCACGTCGTTGCAACAGCAACTGGACCGACAACAGGTACAGCGCATAGTCGACCCCAACGCCAACCCCCAGGGCGATTACCGGAAGCGTCGCTACCTTGACCCCAATGCCAAGCCAGACCATCAGCGCTTCGCACAGCACCGTAGTGATCAGTAGCGGAATCAGTGCGACCAACACGGCACGCCAGCTGCGGAACGTGATCAGGCACAGCAGGATCACGCCCACATAGAGCAGCCCATGCATTTTGTAGAACGACTCTTTCACCACGATGTTGGTGACTGCCTCGATCCCCGCGCTACCTGCGGCTGGCAGGAACTGCACCTCGGCACTGTTGTGCTCTTTGGCAAACGCTTCGGCGCGCTCCAGTACGCGGCTGAGCGTACTGGCCTTGTGGTCGCTCAGGTACGCCATGACCGGGAACACCGAACACTTGGGGTTGAGCACGTCCGGGTTGTTGACCAGCACTTGCGACGCCGCATAGCCCAGCGACCGCGGCTCGCGGATGATGCTGTTCCACTTGAAGTAGCCTTCGTAGGTACCCGCGACCCCCCGCTTGGTGAGCGTGGCAAACGACTCAGTGGCTTGCACGCCTGGGACATGGCTCAGTTCCCAGCCCAGCCGATCGGCTTCAAGCAAGTTGCTGAAATGGTCACAGACGTTAGGTTGGGTCTTGACCAGGATCGCGAACTGGTCATTGGACAGTCCGTAGTTCGCCGTGATGAAGGCGACATCTCGGTTGTAACGCGATTCTGGCCACAGTTCGGGTGCGCCGGCACTGAGGTCTCCAATCTGCAGGTCATGACGAACGAACAGCGCGGCAGTGGTCAGCAGGGCAGCGACGATTACCGCACACCAGGCCCATTTGCGCTGGGTAAACGCTGCGAAGAAGGCCCATATCCCGGTGGGTCGGCTGTGATCGCCGCTCTGCTCACGCAAGGACCGCTCTGCGGCATGTTGACCAACGCCGGTGTAGGAAAGAAGGATAGGGATGAGGATGAGCTTGGTGAAGATCAGAACCGAGACGCCGATGCTGGTAGTCAGCGCGAGATCCCGAATCACCGGTATATCGACGATCATCAGTACCGCGAAACCCACCACGTTCGCGAGCAGGGCAGTGAGTCCCGCCATGAACAAACGCCGGAAGGTGTAGCGCGCCGCCACATACTTGTGAGTTCCGCGCCCAATATCCTGCATGATGCCGTTCATTTTCTGCGCACCGTGGGACAGTCCGATGGCGAAAATAAGGAAAGGCACCAGGATCGTATAAGGATCCAGCTCATAGCCTGCCAGGTGCATGAGGCCCAACAGCCAGACCACGCCGAGTATTGAAACGGCCACCAGCATCAGAGTACTGCGCAGACAGCGCGTGTAGCCATACACGAACACGGTAGCGATCAATGCGGAGATGCCGAAGAACATCAGGACTTTGTCCAGGCCCTGTATCAGATCACCCACCAGCTTCGAGAAACCAACGATGTGAATCTTGATGCCGTCGCGCTCCTTGCTCCGCACTTTCTCTTCAAGAGCTTGTGATAACGCTTTGTAGTCGATAGGCAAACCCGTGTCGGCGTAGCGGTCCAGCACTGGCACGGTGATCATCGAGGACTTGTAGTCATTCGCCACGATCCTTCCTGGAGCGCCTGAGCGGTTCAGGTTCTCGCGTAACTCAGCGAGCTTTTCTGCAGAACCATCGAAATGGTCGGGCATGACCGGGCCACCGCGCATGCCATCTTCGGTCACCTGATTCCAACGCAGGATCGGGGTCCACAAAGATTTCATCCATGGCCTATCGAGGCCCGGCGTCAGGAACACCTCATCGTTGACCTCTTTCAAGGTCTGCAAATACGCGGGGTCGAAGATATCGCCGTCGGTATTTTCGACCACGATCCGCAGGCTGTTGCCCAAGCCACTCAATTCGTTGCGATTGTCGATGAAGTTCTGGATGTAGGGGTGGGAGGTGGGAATCATCCGGTCGAAATTTGCGTTGACGACCAGACGCGTCGCTTGCCAGCCCAGAACTGCAGAGACCAATGCAATGATCAGTATGATCACCGCGCGGTAATTGAAAATAAGTCGCTCGATGCGGTTGCCGGTCTTCTCATCGAAGTCTCGACGATGCTTGATCACGGGATATTTATCCGTGGCATGGTCCATCTTTATAGCCATCGCGGTTTCTCCGATGGGGAAGCAAGTGCTCGCGCTGTCCAGAGGACGCACGACTCATTGTTGTTCAGGGTTGAGCGACGATCCGTACGCCATCAGGGCCAATTGCCACAAGGCCGGTGCTGGCTGAGGTCACGCCGTAGACGGGCGCGCGGCCAGCCGATGATTTGCTGACGATGCGACTGCCATCAGCGCTGCTGACCAATAAGCTGCCGCCAGCGGTAGCGAGCACGACTCGGCCATCTGCCAGCACAGTGCCCGCGTTGATCGATTCGCTGCCACCTGTATCAAGTTTGACCCAGGAGCTGCCGTCATCGCGGCTGATGAATGCGTTGCCGCGAAGGCCGAAAATGACCAGTAAGCCTTCTCGACCGGTCAGGCCAAAAAACGAACCTGGGTAGGGGCTTTCCAACTTGACGAAACGTTGCTGATCGCGATCCAGGCGCATGAGCAGGCCCAATTCGCCCACAATGTAGACTTGATCGCCAACTTTCCTGATGGCATGCAGCGAGTATTCATCAGGGTTTTCGGTACGTTCCATCCATGGCAGCCAATGTTCGCCGCCATCGGTGGTGTGGAGGATCAGGTTGTAGGCGCCTACAGCCCAACCGGTCTTCTCATCCTCGAAGTAGACATCCATGAGTGGCCGAACGGGCCCGCTTTGCTGCAGCGTCTGAGCATTCTCCTTGGCGCGATCCAAGGCTTCGCTGCTGCCCGCCAGCTTTGCGTAGTAGTGGCTCGCCAGTTCCCCGATCTGCCGTCCATCCAGTTGGCGGACCCAGCTCTCACCGCCGTCTTCACTGTGCAGGATGACGCCGTCATGGCCTACCGCCCAGCCTTGTGAAGCGGTTGGGAAATAAACGGCAGTCAAGTCGCTGCTAAGTGGCACCTTGCTTTGGCTGAAACGCTTGCCGGCATCGGCTGAGCGCAAAATGTGCCCGCGCGGGCCAACTACCACAATCTGAGCGTTGCCACTTGCCGCGAGCCCATAAAGGGCCGAACCAGCCGCCCGGTCCGACATCATCGCTGGCTGATCGAGCGGGTCAGTGAAGGCCAGGGCAGGGGCCATGCAAGTGCACATCCCACCGCTCAACGCCAGCACCTTGAATAGCGCTTTCATTATTTTCTCCCTGTGTTGCCGAGCACCGGTCTACGTTGTGTCGCCGGTGATCGCTTTGAACGCTGAACGACAGCAGCAAGTCAGCCTGCTGCTGTCGTGTGCATCAACGCTGAGATTGACGAGCCAGCGATTCGGGAGTGAAGAACTGCACAGGTTGCATCTTGGCTTGCGGGAAGATGCCGCCTCGGGCACCGCCGGTGATACTGGAGTGGTAGTAAACCCCAGTAGCGAAGTCGAACAGCCAGGTCGACGAAGTGTGCGGAATCTGTTTGTCATACATCTGGTAGGCCGGCATGTAGACACCCTTGGCCAACTTGCCGGAAGCATCCCAGGCATCTGTCATACCGGCGCCGAGGATGTCCTCATCGTAATAAAGGGTGCGCTTGGGCTGGACATGGCGCATACCAGGTTTGAGGGTCAATTCGACCACGTGCACACGGTGCAGCTCCCAACGCATGGCCTCAGGGTTCGGGTGGTTCGGTTGCAGAAGGTCATCCGGCGATGTCGACGCCCAGTCGTAATTGTTGTACGGGATGATCATCTCTTTCTTGCCAACATACTTGAAATCGTAACGGTCTTGCTTGCCCGAGAAGCCGTAGATTTCGTCGTAAAGCATGGCACCGCCCGATGTGGAAACCGGGAAATCGTACTCGGCATCCGGTGAGCGGCGTACCCGACGTTGACCTGGCGAGTAAGCCCAGGTTGGGTTTGGCGTTGCAACTGGGTCAACATAGAAGCGCTGGAGGTTACCCTCGCCCACGTTACGCGAAGGGGCAGTGTAAATGTTCAACTGGGTCAGGTAGGTGCCAATGGAGCTGAACTTGTCGGCATCGAGATCCTTGTTGTAGTACTGCGCGTCGCCACGGTTGTTGATGCCCCCTGTCAGAACGCGGCTGCCCTTGGCGTCAACGTACCAACCTTCACCCTTGGTGATGTTGGACTCACCTTTGTATTGCAGTTGAGCGTTCCAGACGACCTCGTGACCTGTCTTGGGAATCGGGAATGGCACGCCACCGAAGCAGCCCTCGACGGCCAGGCCATCCTTGGTGGTCTTGCAGCGGGTGGCATTGGCGATACTGTTCTTGTTGATCCAGTCTGGATAGTTCGCAGTCCGATGGGACGGGTAAACCGGAACTTTATAGGTATCGGGAAAACGCTTGAGCAACGCCTTGGTGCTTTCGGACAGCTTGTCAGCGTATTGGTCGACGTTTTTCGCAGTAATCACATACAGCGGCTTTTCATTGGCGAATGGATTGACCCAGTGCCCGGAATCAGGCTGGAAGCCTGCGGGCTTGGTCGAAGTGGGAAGCCCGCCGGTATAGGCAGGAATGCTACCGTCCTTGTTGCCGGCGATCTCGGCGCCCCAGGGGGTGAGAGACTTACCCAGCTCGGCGGCTTCCTGCGGCGAAACGGCTGCATGAGCGGTACTGGCTGAAAGGATGGCGATAGCCAGCGTTGGGGTAGTTATTTTCATGCTGGAACTCCCGATCAGAAAGCAGTCTGGTAAGTAAGGATCAGCGTGTCGCGGTCATGCAGGAAGCCCAACCCGGAATAGGCATTGGCGCCTCCAATATTGCCGGTACGGCCATGACGCGCGGTATAGGCAAGGTCAAATTGGTGCTTCATGGAACCTGCGAAATACTCCAGGCGTGGGCCCAGCTTGACCAGGTAGGAATCCTCTGGCGGGATACCTGCGTTCTGGGCAGCCGGGTTACCGTACAAGCCGTAGGTGGCGAAAATTGGGAAGGACACATCCAGGCTAGGCATTACCTGTTGCCAAACCGGTGTGAACGAGACACTTGCAGACGCCGCATTGCGCGTCGAACAGCCACGCAGCAGCTCTTTATCTTCGCAGCGCCCTGCAACCGACCCACCCTCGCTGTCACTGGCGTTGAAGAATGCCTTGTTATCGGTCACTTTGACCAGATGCATGTAATCAAGCTGGGCGGCCACAGACCCGTTGTCGAAGAATGAATTTTTGTTGATGGTGAACACGCCGCTGAGCAGGGCATGCACAGTGTCGCCGCGCGCACCGTCCAGGTTGGAAGGCTCTGGCTGGCCGATCGCTACAAAGGTCTGGCCAGTGGTGTTAAGCGGCATGTTGGTACGGTAGTTGACTTCGGCCCCGATGCTGACCGACTTGTACACCCCGTTCCAGGTCAAGCCGTACAACTCGATATCCTTCGCGTACACAGCCCGTGCATACGGAGCCCGGGGGTTGGATACGATGACCTGGTTAGCCCAGCTGGCGTTCTTGTCGTCAAATTTGCGGTACCACAGGCCAAAGCTGCTATCCAGGCCCCAGCTAGGTGACCAGCGCAGGCCGACGGAGACATCCCCGTTATCGCCTTCTTTTGCATCGTGGCGTGCTACGCCTGGCGCCAGGAAGTCCGGACCGCGCAGGGCACCATCGGAAACGGCGTAGTAGGTACCGCCTTCCGAGACCCGCGATGGTTCATAGTCATAGGTGTACTGGAACATCAACGAGAGTTCCGGTACCAGTTGCCAAGTGGTTGCAAACTGGCCGATCGGGAGCGATGTCTCCTTGGCCGAGGCGCCTGGGCTGAGGTCGCTCAGGAGGCCATCGTTGGGGGCCATGGAGTACGACACACTGCTGCCGTTACCGAACAAGAATTCGCCCGGTAACCAGGCGAAGCTACCCACCTTCGCGTTGAGTTCGGTGGAGCCGATGTTGAAGTTGCCCCATACAAAGTAGTCACGAAACTCGGCCGAGGGGCCTGCGTAGTAGCGGTCCACCACGCTCGAATAGCGATTGTTGCGGTAGTTGGCTACGCCTTCGAGGCCGGGTGCGCTTTCGCTTTTGTCGGGGAAATTGTGGTCGTACCAAGCCGCACCGCTCACCCGCAGGCCGTACTTGTCCTGCCAGTTCAGGTCGAATTCGCTGAACAGATCAAGGCGCGAAAGGAACACATCCCCTTTGTCGGCAAAGCGGTCGCCTTCGTCAAAATTCGGGTTGTTAGCCAGGTGATTGTCCCGCCCATCGACTCGCCAGCCCTGGTTGTAGCGCACGGTCGTGTCCAAGCTCATGTTGAGGTCGGGGATGCCGCTGTCAATGCGGAAGGCGAACGCTTCATCGCTGGCCCCCATGGCTAGGCAAAGGCCAGCAAGCATCATCGGCGCGGCAGTGAGGGGGCGAGAAACTAGCATTTTCCTTTTGTCCATCTGAAGTGCCCTCTGAATTGTTGTTTTTGTTTTCAATCGAAGCGCAGTGGCATAGAGGACCCGCGCTCGTAAGTCTGTGCAAGATCGGGAGCTCTGCTTTCTAACCCATGAGGCAGCCGACTCATGGCGAATGCTCTGATTTTGCTCCTCTCCCGCGGCTATATCCCTGATGGTCCAAAACGTCTTTTTGTGAATCACGTTCACATACACGCACACCATTTATATGAGTAACCCGGATGCAGTGCAAGCTCTCTAGAGTGATTGTGCGCGCTAATTTCATACGGTCGTTTTAATCGGAGTGAGGCAGCTCAACGGAGGCGGTGTGGGCGCTTGCCATGGTTCCATGAATGGTAATATGCTGAACGACGTTCGTAATTATGAATATACGGGGTTGCGTGATGCCACAGTCCATGGTGCATAGGGAATGCCTAGGTCCGGTCGCTCTGCTGACGCTCGACGGTCCTCCAGTCAATGCTTTCAACCTGCGTATGCGCCGTGAATTACACGACGCGCTGCAATGGGCCGGCGCTGATCGGCAGGTGAAGGCGGTGGTTATCACCGGTAGCGGGCGAGGCTTCAGTGCAGGGGGCGATATTCGCGAA
The DNA here is from genome assembly GCF_043105275.1 of Pseudomonas sp. TYF_14. NCBI lineage: Bacteria > Pseudomonadati > Pseudomonadota > Gammaproteobacteria > Pseudomonadales > Pseudomonadaceae > Pseudomonas > Pseudomonas sp. TYF_14. The sequence goes on along the minus strand of NZ_JBICLK010000061.1, from coordinate 308,863 downwards.
TTTGGTACGCCCGACGCCAGTGCGCTTCCAGGTCTTTCAAGCCACATCCACGCTGCCATCGAACGTTTGCGCAAGCCTGTCATCGCAGTTGTGCAAGGTTTTGCCTTGGGAGGTGGCTTGGAAACCGTACTGGCGAGCCATTACCGCGTTGCTGAAAAAGATGCTTGGGTCGGTCTGCCAGAAGTCACTCTGGGTACGCTGCCATTGTCGGCCACACAGCGCCTGCCACGCCTTTTGGGCATTGTTCCTGCTGTGCAGTTGATGCTCGAAGGGCAGCGAGAAAAGGTATCTGAGTTTCATCAAACAGCATTGTTTGATCGCGTCGTCGACCCCGGGCAAGGGGTTTCGAGCGCCTGTGCCTGGGCCAGCGAGATGGCGGCTTCACCGTTGTGCTATGCCGATCTGAAAAAGAGACTGGTGCGTTCCATGCCCATCCCAGGCAATGACCTGCAGCAGGATCTGATAGAGGCGAGGCAGTTGTTGCAAGGCAGAACCGATGCCGCCTCCCACGCGTTACTGCAAGCCGTGCAAGCGGCTGTCGATAGCCCAGACTTCGATGCGGGGCTCGCTTGCGCTCGACGCTTGTACGACCAGCTTATGTCCAGCGAAGCGCTGCGCCATGGCCGGGATCGATTTCTTGCTGGGGCACCTGACACTGGCGCCCTGGCTGACACAAAGGCCCAATGAATGAGGATCGGCTAGCGTGCCTATCGATGAAAAGCTGCTCACACAATGGATCGGTCGCCAGGAAACCCAGCGCGACTTGTTGACGTCCGTTCCTCTTCGCGCCCTCGCAGCGGTACTGGATCACGAAGACGACGCCTATGATGGCGGTGCTCAAGTGCCGCCGCTGTGGCATTGGCTGTATTTTCTGCCCTTGGCGCGGCAATCGAATGTTGGCGCCGACGGACATCCTCAACGGGGTGGTTTCCTGCCCCCGGTTAGCCTGCCCAGGCGCATGTGGGCGGGGGGGCGGCTCAGTTTCAATGGCCCGTTGCCGGTAGGATCTGAAGTAGAGCGTATTACGACAATCACTGATGTCACGCATAAAGCCGGCCGCAGCGGAGAGCTGGTGTTCGTCAAGCTGTTGCACGAGCTGTCAGTTGAAGGCGAAGTGCGCGTGCGCGAAGAGCAAGATATCGTCTATCGCGATGCGCCTGGTCCGGATGACCGGCCCCCAACGCCCCAGCCTGCACCGACAGGTTCACACTGGATAAAAGAGATTGTGCCGGACCCGGTTCTGCTGTTCCGTTATTCGGCCTTGACCTTCAATGGCCATCGCATCCATTACGACCGCCCGTACGCCACAGAAGAGGAAGGTTACCCCGGCCTGGTGGTGCATGGGCCATTGATCGCCACGCTACTCATGAACCTGCTGCGCGATCAGTTACCGCAGGCACAAGTAACCGCATTTTCCTTCCGCGCAATGCGCCCCTCGTTTGACCAGCGGCCGCTGCGCCTATGTGGTCGCGCTGAAGCCAATAGGGTGCATTTGTGGGCGGAAGATGAGCAAGGCTTCCTGTGCATGGACGCCCGAGCAGAACTTGCCTGATGCAACGGCGCAAACCGCTGTGCACCGACCTGATATGGGTGCTGCTGTGGGCGCTGGTTATCGTCATGACATTAATGGGCACGAGGTGAATATGCGTTCTTATCTTTTCGTACCTGGAGATCGCCCAGAGCGGTTTGCCAAAGCCTTGGCGGCCGGTGCCGACAGGGTCATTCTTGACCTTGAGGATGCGGTAGCCCCAGATAACAAAGGGGCCGCACGGGAGCACATTGCAAGGGCGGTCGAGGAGGGCGCGCAGGTGATGGTCCGCATCAATAGCCAGGGCTCAGACGCGTTTGCCGAAGACCTTGAGTTGATCCGCCGCCTGTCCGTGAAGGCCATCATGCTGCCCAAGGCGGAATCCATCGAGCCTTTGCGCGCATTGGCAGCGGTTACCACCGCCCCCATCGTGCCGCTGATTGAAAGCGCGTTGGGTGTTTGGCAGGTTATGGACGTCGCCAGAGGGGCGAACGTAGAACGGCTAGCGTTCGGGTCGATTGATTTTCAGGCTGATGTCGGGTGTGAACACACAGACGATGCCCTGCTGTATTCACGCTCTCAGATCGTACTTGCATCCCGTGTGGCTGGCCTGCAAGCGCCTATCGACGGGGTGTCGGTCATACTCGATGACAGCGAGGTGATTGCTGCCGAGGCAAAGCGCAGTCGTGCACTGGGCTTTGCTGGCAAGCTCTGTATCCACCCGCGCCAAGTGCCCATGGTTAACCTGGCATTCACGCCCTCGAGCGAGGAGCTGGCCTGGGCACGGCGCGTAGTGCAAGCCTGCAGCCGATCAGCGGGTGCGGCAGTTTCAGTTGATGGCGCCATGGTCGACCTGCCGGTGCTTGTCAGGGCGCGGAGTCTGCTGGCAGTAGTGGGAGAGGGCTGAAAACGCCCCTCAGTACTGTGATGCTGGCAGCCGCACGATCAGCCCCTCAAGAGCGGGGCTGACAATGACCTGGCAAGTGAGGCGGCTGTTCTCGGTGACTTCCGAGGCACAGCTGAGCATGTCGCGCTCATACTGCTGGGCTTCAGGAATTTGCGCGGCCCAGTTTGCCCTCTCGATATAGCCATGGCAGGTCGCACAACTGCAATTGCCCCCGCAATCGCCGAGGATTCCAGGCACACCATTGTTCAAGGCCACTTGCATCAGGGACTGGCCGACATCGGCTTCAACGCGCTGTTCGCTGCCATCATGTTGAATAAAGGTGATCGTAGGCATTCTTGTTCTCTCGCCGCCTCTTGGCTGGGGCCGGTCAATCCGAGGCTCCGGCACCGTTGTGAAATACGTGTGACAAAGATATGTTATTTGGAACGACGTTAGAAATACTGAACGACCAAATAGGCCGCTGTCAAACCGGCCCGATTGCGGGCTGCCTTGTGAAGGCTCTCATTACTACCCACTGTGCAGGAATTTTCAATGACGCAGGATAATGCTTTCCGTCTCGATGATCGTATTGCCGTAGTAACGGGAGGCGGTGCAGGCATCGGCCGCAGCATCGCCGAAACCTTCGCCCTCGCCGGCGCACATGTGATCGTGGCAGATCTGGACGCAGCTGCAGCGCAACTGACCGCTGACGCTATTACCGAAGCTGGCGGGCAGGCGCATGCCTTGGCCGTCGATGTATCAAAGGAACACGAGGTAATCGCGCTCTTCGAGGCGGTGGTCGGGCAACACGGTGGCCTGGACGTGCTGGTGAATAATGCGGCCATCTTTCCCAAGAAACCCTTTCTGGAGGTCGATACGGCGTTCTGGGATAGCCTGCAGGCCGTCAATTTGCGTGGAACATTCTTGTGCCTTCGCGAAGCGATCCGCCATATGAAAGCAGGTAAAGGCGGCTCGATTGTGAATATTTCTTCGGTTTCGTCCATGCAGGCTGTGGTGCATCACAATGGCACCTATAACGCCACGAAGGCCGGGGTAAATAGCCTGACGCGCACCACCGCGCTCGAATTCGGCCCGGATGGAATTCGGGTGAATGCCGTGCTCCCAGGCGGTATCCCCACGCCAGGGGCGCGCACAGCATCGGCGGCCATTGAACTCAAGGGGCCGATACTGGGTGAAGGGCGCATTCCGCTGGGAGGGATGGGTGATGTGCAGGATATCGCCAATGCAGCTTTGTTCTTGGCCAGCCCTGCGTCACGTTACATCACTGGCCAACTGCTGGCCGTTGACGGAGGGTTCTTGGTCAGCTGATGGCACCTGAAGGCTCGCGTTGCTCTTGTGGAGCGTCCGGTACTGGCTCGGGCTGGTACCGGCACACTCCTTGAACACCTTACGGAAGGTCTGCACATCGCTGTAGCCGCTGAGGGTGGCGATCTGCGCGATCGAGCGACTGGTGCGCACAAGCAAGCCTTGTGCAGATTTGATACGCAGTTGCCTGACGTACTCTTGTGGCGTGCTGCCAAGATGCCGCTGAAAATGCCGCAACACTGTCTGTTGGCTGACCGCCATGGCCTTGGCCAGCTCGGAAATGCGTACGTCCTGGGCGAATCGCTCTTCCAACCACAACTGGGCGTTCGCGGTGAGGGCGTCGTCAGCGAGATGGTCTTCGGCCGCCTGATGCAAACTCGTCACATCGCTCAACCAGCGGGCCAGTTCCGGCGTTGTAACATGCTCGATCAGGCGCGTGATCAACTGCATGTCCGCCGCCAGCCCGCTGCCAGTAATTACCCGGCCATGCTCGACCACGGCGCTGCGATGCTCGAGGCGAATATTGGGGTAACGACGTCGGAAAAGTGGCAGCAGAGTGCGTCCTATCGTGGCCGTACCGCTGTTTAGCAGCCCTGCCTCTGCCAAAATGAACACCGCTGAACCGCTGGCTGAAATCAGCGCGCCGCCGGCGTGCTGGCGGATCAACCACTCACACAGGGTGCTGTGCTTGGCAAGCCAATCAGGGAGAGACAGCTGCTCGTCCAGGATGACAGCGGGTAGGTGAATCAGATCGAATTGCAAGCCCGCTTCCAGCCCGCCGTCTGAGGGTAGGGTGCGGCCACCGGCCAATTTTGCAGCGCGCCCATCGGTTGTGAGCAAATGCACCCGGGTTTGCATGCTAATGGGTTGGCGCGTGCGATAAAGCTCCACGACTTGCCGGCCGATGAGCTGGAACGCATCGAGGAATACGCCCAGGCTGGAAAGGTATGCGCCTGTGATGCCTACTACTGCAAAACCCGACATGGAGTGGTCCTTGAATCAGGAAAGCCGCTGCCGGAGTATGCCCCAGGCGCAGTGTCCGGCACACCTTTGCAGCGCTGGCAGCGACTGCTCGCCCTGTGACTAACCGGTCAGGTCCGCGCCGCCATCGATCCATTGCGCCAGCCTCTCGGCCAGCTGTGCGTCCGCCAGCTCTACGAAGTATCCCAGCTGAGTGACAGTGTCGAGGTGGATGATGGCGGGCTGGCCTTGTGAGTTGAGGTTGTCGATGGTCTCGAAGCAGACCTGCGCACCCCCTGGGCGCTGGTCCAGATTGGTTGTGGCGTAACCCAGGTGGAAAATCCCTTCACCCCTGGTCTGCAGCCACTCGGACGCGCTGCTCTGGCCGCTGCCAGGCTCTACCATTTCCAGATAAAGATCGCCCCAGCGTGCGAACGCATTGCGGTTGGCAATCCGCTGCTCGGTGCCCCGGTAACGCCCGGTGTAATCGGTGTCGAGCCTGCGGAAGGGGCCGAGCCCAAACAAGGTTCGATAATGTTCCATGCTTGCTTCCAGATCGCGCACTACGACCCCGATCTGATAGAGCTTACCGTCGAACTCCATTGTCTTGATCCTTCGTTCAAACGCTGAAAAAACGGCTGGATGCGCATCAATGCTCGATGCCTGAGCAGAATAGCCGCGTGTATTGATCGATGATGTGGGTGACGTCTTGCTGGGTATCGCGCTGCAGCCTCAAGGCTGCGCAATGGCAGAGGTCAATCAAAGCGCGCACGGCCAAAGGGCAATCTATAGCTGGATCCAACAATCCCTGAGCGGCCGCCTGCTCGAACATCTGCTGGAGCAGTGCCTGGTAGTGGCGCGATTGTGCGCGTACAGCCTGTTGTTGATCCCCGCTGAGGTAGCGGCGTTGCTCCGCAAGCACGATCAAGCAGTCCCGGTGGGCGTGCAGGTCATGCAGGTACGCGTGGATAACCCCGCGGATCCGGTCTGCCAGAGAAGCGCTTGGGTTTTCGGTGATCTGCGCCAGACGGGCAATGGCCGTTTCAACTGCGTGTAGACACACCGCCTCCAATGCGGCTTCCTTGGTGGGGAAGTAGTAATACAAGCTGGCCTGTCTGAGCTCAAGCCGGTCCGCAATATCTTGGGTCCGGCACCCATGAAAGCCTTTTTCAGCGAAAACCGAGGCGGCGGCCATGAGGATTTCCAACCGGCGCTTTGTGAATTTGCCGGTGGTGGGCTTGATCGGCATCTGAAGCATCCGCGCTCAGTTTAGAAATGTTCTACCAAGGTAAGCGACTCCACTCGATAAATTCAATAGCTTTATAGAAAATCCTCTCCGAATTTACGGAGCACGGATTGACACATAAGCCGATGCTTATTTTTAATGCGCTATGGAATCAAGGTCCAAGGATACATAAGTCATGGCTTATGATGAAAAGTTGCGAGCGCTTGCTGACCCTAGCCGGCGAGCCCTCTATGAAAGCCTGGTGCGGGAGCCTGCCTATACCGCCACGCTGGCTGAGGAATCACGCCTGAGCCAGCCGGCTGTATCGCAGCACCTGAAGGTGCTGCTCGAAGCTGGGCTGGTGTCTCAGCAGCGTGATGGACGGCGTACGTTGTATGCGGCAAGGCCCGGAGCACTGGATGAGTTGGTGAGCTATCTGGGGGGGCTGACAGCAGCGACTCCCAGCACCGAGCCAGGGCTGCCGCACGCGTTCGAAGCTGATGCAATCGCCTTGGCCGCGCTGCGTTGGGCGCAGGAGTGGCCGGGCCAGGATCCGAATGTCTACGCAGTGACCCAGCGTTTGCTGTTGATGGGGCGCCATGTGGAACGGGCGCTGAAGGAAACCGCTGAGCGTCATGGCCTGCAAGGCAGTGAGTTGCTGCTGCTGGATGCGATCAATCTGACGCCTGGGCATAGCCTTACGCCTTCGCAGTTGCAGATGCGGCTGGGCCTGACAAAGGGCGCAGTCACCAAACTGATGAACAATCTCGAGCATTTGGGGCTGATTTGCCGATCGGCTTCCCAGCAGGACCGTCGTATCAGCCATGTTGCGTTGACCACCAAGGCTCATGGCACGCTGAAAACCATTCTTGATCACCATGAATATGGTGCCGACCATGCCGCCGCCAAGCGCCTGACTGCCAACGCGCTGACCCAGTTAGCGCATCTGCTGCAGCATTTTCACGGCCTGATGGAGGACGAGTTGGCACGCCGCGCTGCGCTAGATAAATCCGAATAGCGTTCAAAAAACTGTTGACGTTAAATGTTTCCTGGTGAACTATTGTTCCAAGGCGGTTGAGGCCTGTCATCAAGAAGATGGTCGGTTGCTACGCCAAACGTACTCACCTACGGAGAATAATAATGAGATCAGCGGTGTTTCACGCAGCCGGCGAGCCCTTGGTGATCGAGACGCGTCCCGATCCGGCACCTGGCCTAGGTGAAGTCGTCATGAAGGTTCACAGCTGCGGTATCTGCGGCACGGACCTTCACATGACCGAGGGCCATTCTCCCGGCTTTGACTACCCAGCCGGCACGATCCCTGGGCATGAATATGCAGGTGAGGTGGTGGCCGTCGGGGCGGATGTTCAGGGGCTGCAGATTGGCGACAGGATCAGTGCCTTGCCCTTTACCGGTTGTGGCCATTGCCTGGCGTGCAAGCGTGGTAGCCCGAGCCATTGTGCGGGGTTCCGCGGACTGGGTAGCGGTTTTAGCGAATATGTCGCAGTCAGCGAGCGTACCTCGATCAAGCTCCCGGACTCCTTGACCTACGATGACGGTGCCCTGCTGGAGCCTATGGCGGTGGGCCTCCATGGTGCAGCCATGGCAGGGATCACTCCTGGCGCCACGGTGCTGGTTCTGGGGGCGGGGCCTATCGGACTGGCCGCGACTTTTTTTGCGCGAAAACTGGGTGCTGGCCGAATTGTAGTCGCCGCCAATTCAACCCGCCGACAGGCGCTGGCACTGCAAATGGGCGCTGATTCCTTCATCGTCAAAGGCCAGGGGCAAGCGCTTGATGCCGCGGTAATCGAAACCTTCGGTGCAGCGCCAGACATCGTGCTCGAATGCGCGGGCCAACCAGGCTGCATCAGTGAAGCCATCCAAACCGTGAACCGCGGCGGAACCGTTGTGGTGCTGGGCTTCTGTACGACAGCGGACAGCTTTGTGCCCGCGACAGCGGTATGGAAGGAAATCACCTTGCGTTTTTCCAACACATACACCGTGGGTGATTTCCAGCATGTGGCGCAGGTGCTTGCGCGTGGGGCGCTGGAGCCGCGGGCAATGATCACCCAGCACGTTTCGCTGGACCAAGTGCCATCCGTGTTCGAAGCGCTGCGCGCACCCAGCGGGCAATGCAAGGTCATGATTCATCCCTGGGCCTGAACCGCCGGCGGTCACAGTGCTGCTCTTTCATCTATCGATCCAGACGCGCTCCACCGGAGGTGACTGAATGAATGCTTCCCTGCAACCGTGGGCGGCTTACGTCGACCTGCTCAAAGCCGCCAGCGAAGTCGAACAACAGCTGTGGGACCCCCTTGACGAACAATTGCGTGCCGAACTGTACCGCCAATTCGCCATGAACCTGTCGCAAGGTTACTTTCTGTATTTCCAGGCAGACCCCGATTACCCCGACTGGGCACCCTTCGAGAACTCGGTGTTCCTCGCACAGCCTAATCCGGACGCCGTGTATCACTTCAGTGCCGTCAGCGGCGAGGGGACCTACCGGGTGTCAGGCAACCGGGGCAACGTGCCGGTGGCGGGCTTCGCCACAGGCAAACACATGATCGGCATGGCCAGCCCACCCGGGCCGGGCTTCAACAACTACGACCTGAACCAGCTGGATATCGCCGAGGACGGCAGTTTTGAAGTCATTTTGAGCAATGAGCGGCCAGAGGGTTACGTGGGCAATTGGCTGTACCTGCACCCCGAATCGCGCTTCCTGTTGTTGCGCCAGTTTTCCTACGATTGGGGGAATGAACGCGAGGTCAAGGTGTGTATCGAGCGCCTGGGGGCGCAGCCGCTAAAACCACGCATGAGCGTGGCAACCATTGACCAGCAACTGCGTGAGCTGTTTGGCGGTTACGTGAAGCGTCTGTCACAACTGTGCCAAGGGATCATCGCCAACAGCCGCACCAGCCGCCCGTCGCACCAGATGCAGTTGGTCACCTTTGCCGAGCTGGGTAACGGAGATGACTGGCCACAGGCCTATTACGAATGCACCTACGACTTGCAGCCTGACGAGGCGCTGATTCTGGAAACCGAACTGCCGGAACGCTTGGTGTATTGGAACGTTCAGGTCGTCGATGCCTTGTGGAACCAGGTCGAACTCGTTCATCGCCAGAGCAGCCTCAACGGTCATCAAGCACATGTGGATGGCGACGGAAAGTTTCGCGCTGTGCTATCCATCGAAGACCCAGGCGTTGCCAACTGGCTGGATACCGGCGGCAATCTAAAGGGTATGTTGATCGGGCGATGGTACCGCAGCAGCTCTCATCCCACGCCCACCCTGAAGAAAGTCAAACTGGCCGACCTGGACGAGCATTTGCCATTGGATACATTGCGCGTCACTGCGGTGGAGCGCAGTGAGGCTCTGCGCGTGCGTCGCGTCGGGGCGCAATTACGCCGGCGTTGGTAGGAGGCGGCCAGCATGGAACAACTCAATGGCAAGGTGGCGGTCGTGCTGGGTGCCTCCACTAATCCGGGCATGGGCAGCGCTATCGCCCGACTGTTCGCGGCGCATGGCGCCAAGGTAGTGGTCGCGGCCAGGCGCATCGCTCCCCTGGAGCAACTTGCATGGGATATAGGCGGCAGTTGCCTGGCATGCGACGTGACCTGTCAGGCTGACCTTGAGCGCCTGGCCGAGATCACATTGCAACGCTACGGTCAGCTGGACATTGCCGTCAATGCTGCAGGCATGGGGTTGAGCAAGCCGTTTGCCGAGACCACCGAGGAGGACTTGGACCAGGTTTATCGCACTGTTTTCAAAGGCTCGTTCCAGTTTTTGCAAAGCATGCTGGGAGCGATGTCCGATGGGGGCTCGGTGATCATGCTGTCGTCGGCCATCGCCCGTATCGGTTTCCAGGACCAGACGTTGTACGGCGCCTGCAAGGCCGCCGGCGAGCATGTAGTGCGGGCGGTCGCCGATGAGTACGGGGTGCGCGGTATCCGTATCAACAGCATCGCCCCAGGCCTGACCGAGAGCGGAATGACCCAAGGCTTCACCGAAGTGCCCGGCGTGCGCCAGGCCTTCGAGCGGGAGTACCCGCTGGGCCGCTTGGGCACCGTGGACGATATCGCCCAAGCGGCATTGTTCCTGGCCGGCGAGGGGTGCTTCATGACCGGCCAGACCTTGCAAGTGAATGGCGGCCTGACGCTGCGCCGCAATCCTACCTTTGCCGAAATTCAGGCCGCTATCGCTACCGCCCGGCCCGGGTAACTGCAGCGACCGCAACGTGGCGTCCGCCACCTTCTATCACTAGCTAACGAGATGAACATCGTGACGATATCCGCCAACTTCAAGGGCGCGGAGGGGCAGTTGCACGCCGCCGCCAGCGCCGCAACGGGTTTGACAGACTTTGGTGACCCTGCTGAATACCTCCCGGGCTTGCAACGGCTGCTGGCTGCCCTGGATGACAATGGCCCGGTCTTCAAGCCTGGTGGCCGCGAGTTTGCCTGGAACATGCTGGCCGGCGTGCTGATTTCACGCTTGCTCAGCCAGCAGGGCTGGAAAGACCATCCAACCTGTTTGCAGCATCCAGTAACGCGCCCGCTGATCGTGATCGGCATCCCGCGCACGGGCACCACGGCACTTCATAAGCTGTTGTCGATGGACCCGCAATTCCAAGGGATGGAGCGCTGGCTCACTGCGTTTCCGATGCCGCGGCCAGAGCGCGCCACTTGGGCCGCGAACCCTTGGTACCAGGCTTGCGCCGCCGGTCTCGAACAGTTTTTCGCAGCGGCGCCACACATGCGTGCCGCCCATGACATGCGAGCCGATGACGTGGACGAATGCCTGGAAGTGCTGAAGCAGAACTTTTGCAGCAACTTCTTCGGCTCTTCCCTGCGTGTACCTGACTACGACCGCTGGTGGCTGGAGCAGAGCGAGGCGAGCAGTTATCGGCGTCTTCGCAAGGTCATTCAATTGATCGGCGCCAACAGCCCGGAGAAGACCTGGCTGTTGAAGAACCCAGGGCACGTGGCCCAGGTCGGCAACTTGCTGGACGTGTTTCCCGATGCTTGCGTGATCCAGACCCATCGTGCCCCGGCCAGCGCACTGCCTTCGCTGTGCAGTGTGCTTCGTGAAGCTCGCGGCATTCTGGAGGAGGGCGTTGATGCTCAGGCGATCGGTGAGCGTGAAGCCAGCTACTGGGGAGCGGCAGTGGAGGACGCTCACCGCGCAAGAGCCAGGGCGCCAGGGCAGTTCCTGGACATTCTGCAACAGGACATCCAGCGGCAACCGATGGCTGTAATCCAGACCATCTACGAGCACTTCGGCCTGACCTTAAGCGATGAAGCGCACGCGCGGATGCTTGCGCGGATAACCGCTGCGCCAGAAGCCCGCCACGGTGAGCATCGCTATAGCGCTGAAACCTATGGTTTGGACCCAGACCTGATCAATCAACGGTTCGCCCCCTATATCCAGCGCCAGGCACTGGCCTGAGCCACTTCCTGTACTTCAAGAGGTATCCCGATGGCCGATCCGACTATAGACGACGCCGAACTGGCGTTACGGCTGGCAACCGCTGCCGGCGAACATCTGCTCAAGCTGAGGGAGCATGGCCTGTTATCGAGTAGCGACCTTGGCGCGCATGGTGATCGCCTGGCGAATACCTTGCTGACCGACTTGTTGCGCAGGCATCGCCCTGATGACGGCCTGCTTTCAGAAGAAGAGGCATCCGACGATGCTCGCTTGCACAAGCAAAGGGTGTGGATTGTCGATCCGCTCGATGGCACCCGGGAATACGCGGAAGGCCGCTTGGATTGGGCCGTGCACATCGGCTTGGTCAAGGACGGCAAAGTCGCCGCGGCATGTGCTGTGAGCCTGCCTGGCCTGGGCCAGGTGTTCAGCGCAGCTGCGTCAATCGCTCTACCTCCAGCGCCAGTAGGGGGCATGAAGATTCTGGTGAGCCGCACTCGAGCGCCGCGGATCGCCGAGCAGGTTGCACAGCGGCTGAACGCGCAATTGGTGCCCATGGGGTCGGCAGGCGCCAAGGCCATGGCGGTGGTGCGTGGTGAGGCCCACGCCTATCTGCACGCGGGCGGCCAGTACGAATGGGATTCTTGCGCCCCCGTGGGTGTGGCGCTGGCGGCGGGGCTGCATGCCTCGCGCATTGACGGTAGGCCCTGCAGCTACAACCAGCGTGACGTGTTTATGCCCGACCTCCTGATCTGCCGGCCAGAGGTTGCAGCCGCTCTCCTTTCGACCATTGCCGAGTGCCAGCGGCACGAGGAGCTCCAGCATGACTGATTTGACCCACCTGCAACGTCTTGAAGCAGAAAGCATCGATATTCTCCGTGAAGCGGTATCGGAGTCAGAAAACCCGGTAATGCTTTACTCAATCGGTAAGGACAGCGCCGTGATGCTGCACTTGGCACGCAAAGCGTTCTTTCCGTCTCGCCCGCCGTTCCCGTTGTTGCATGTAGACACCACCTGGAAATTCCAGGCGATGTATCAGATGCGCGAAGAGATGGCGAAAGCATCGGGCATGCAGTTGCTGGTTCATCGCAACCCCGAGGCCGAAGCGCAGAACATCAATCCGTTCACCCACGGCTCGGCATTGCACACCGACATGTGGAAAACCGAAGGGCTGAAGCAGGCGCTGGCCCTGCACAAATTTGACCTGGCATTCGGCGGCGCACGCAGGGATGAGGAAAAGTCCCGTGCCAAGGAACGGGTGTTCTCTTTTCGCTCAGCCCAGCAACGTTGGGACCCCAAGGCCCAGCGCCCGGAGTTGTGGCGTTTGTACAACGCGCGCAAACACCCAGGTGAAAGCATCCGCGTATTCCCGCTTTCCAACTGGACCGAGCTGGATATCTGGCAGTACATCTACCGCGAGAACATCCCCATCGTGCCGCTCTATCTCGCCGCTGAGCGGCCGGTGGTAGAGCGCGACGGCACGCTGATCATGGTGGATGACGAGCGCATGCCACTGCGAGACGGCGAGAGCGTGCAAATGCGCAGTGTTCGTTTCCGCACGTTGGGTTGCTACCCGTTGACCGGGGCGGTGGAATCTCAGGCAGACACGCTGCCGGCCATCATCCAGGAAATGCTGCTGTCCACCACCACTGAACGCCAAGGGCGCGTGATCGATCACGACAGTGCAGGCTCTATGGAAAAGAAAAAAGTCGAGGGGTACTTCTAATGAACGCAAACACTGCACTCATCGAGCAAGACATCGAGCAGTACCTCAACCTTCACGAGCAAAAGACGCTTTTGCGGTTCATTACCTGCGGTAGCGTCGATGATGGCAAGAGCACGCTCATCGGCCGCCTGCTGTATGAAGCGAAAGCCTTGCTCGAAGACCAGATGACCGCCCTGGAAGCAGATTCCCGCAAGTCTGGCACCCAGGGCGACCAGCTGGACTTTGCCCTGCTGGTCGATGGGCTCAGCGCCGAGCGCGAGCAAGGCATCACCATCGATGTCGCCTATCGGTTCTTTTCCACCGACAAGCGCAAGTTCATCGTCGCGGATACCCCCGGGCATGAGCAGTACACCCGCAACATGGTGACCGGTGCATCCACTGCCGATGTCGCGATCATCCTGGTTGATGCTCGCCGAGGCCTGTTGACCCAGACGTTTCGCCACAGCTACCTGGTATCACTGATCGGCATCAAGCATGTGGTGCTAGCGGTGAACAAGCTCGACATGGTCGATTACGCACAGGAAGTGTTTGAGCGTATCGATCAGGCCTACCGTACATTCGCTCACCAACTGGAGTTCAGCTGCATCCAGAGCATCCCGCTTTCTGCCCTCAAGGGCGACAACATGACCGAACCCAGCCCCAATATGCCTTGGTATGCAGGGCCCAGCCTGATGCAATACCTGGAAAGCGTCGACATTGGCAATGTGAGTAACGACGCCCCTCTGCGCATGCCGGTGCAATGGGTCAATCGGCCCAATCTCGATTTCCGGGGTTTCTCCGGCCGCATGCTGGGGGGCTCGCTCAGGCCAGGTGACAATGTGCGGGTGTTGCCATCGGGTAATTGCAGTACGGTCAAACGCATTGTTACCTTCGACGGAGATCTGGCTCTCGCACAGCGGCATCAGTCCATTACCGTCACCTTGGCAGACGAGATCGATATCAGCCGCGGCGACGTACTGGTTGCAGCAGACGATCCGGCAGAGGTTTCGGACCAGTTCCAGGTCACGCTGGTATGGATGGACGCCAACGAGATGCTGCCCGGCCGCCCCTATCTGCTGAAGATGGGTGCAAGCACAGTCAACGCAACGTTCTCGACGCCGAAGCACCTTGTCGACGTCAACACGTTGCAGCATCTACCGGGCAAGACACTGCAGCTGAACGATATTGCGGTCTGCAATATGGCGCTTGACCGACCTCAGCCGTTTGACCCTTATAACCAGAATCGTGACATGGGCAGCTTCATCGTCATTGACCGTATCACCAACCTCACAGTCGGGGCGGGGATGCTGCAGTTTGCCCTGCGCAGAGCGCAAAACGTTCATTGGCAGGCAGTGGAAGTGAACAAGGCTGCCCGTAGCCGGCTCAGTGGCCATAAGCCTGTCGTTCTCTGGCTGACAGGGCTCTCGGGCACGGGCAAGTCCACCATTGCCAACCTGGTCGAGCAGCAGCTTCATGCGCTTGGTGTGCGTACCTACCTGCTTGATGGTGACAATGTACGACATGGCCTGAACAAAGACCTTGGATTCACGGCCGCTGACAGGGTCGAGAATATCCGCCGTATCGCCGAGGTTTCCCACCTGATGGTCGATGCAGGGCTGGTGGTCATCAGTGCATTCATCTCACCGTTCAGGGCTGAGCGCGAATTGGCGCGCAGCCTTGTGGAAGAAGGTGAGTTCGTCGAGGTCTTTATCGATACCCCATTGGCAGTGGTGGAGCAGCGTGATCCCAAAGGGCTTTACAAAAAAGCGCGTCAGGGAACGTTGAAGAACTTCACCGGCATCGATTCGCCCTACGAGATTCCGCTTTCGCCGGAAGTCTATATCGACACGACAAGCCAGAGCGCAGTGGATGCTGCCCAGCAGATCGTTGCCTGCCTGCGTGAGCGGGGCGTGGTGGCACGATAAGGATCGTTGCGCTGGGACGAGATCAATCGGAGGGTATTTCCATGGCTCGAATTGCGGGCAAGGTAGCAGTGGTCACAGGGGCGGGAGCGGGTATTGGCCGGGCAATGGCGCAACGGTTCGTGCAGGAGGGCGCGCGGGTAATAGCCGTGGACCTTGATACGGTCGAGCCTGTGCCGTCTGGTACGGGGGATAACGCCATGGGCAGTTTCGAGTCATGGCCGTGCGATGTGAGTGACCCAGCGGCGGTCGAAGCATTATTCGCGCATGTTCATGCGCGCTATGGCCGGCTCAATGTGCTGGCCAACAACGCCGGTATCGGCCCCACGCAGCGGGTACCCACTCATGAAGTGACCCTCACGGATTGGGATCGCGTCATCGATGTGAACCAGCGGGGTGCGTTCCTGATGATGAGAAGCGCCTTGGTGTTGATGATGACCTCAGGTGGGGGTTCGATCATAAACACCGCTTCTGTCGGTGCTTTTTCAGCCACCACCAATTCCATCGCCTATTTGGCATCCAAGGGGGCGCTGCTGATGATGACGCGGGCCGCGGCATTGGAGTATCGACCCCATCGGATCCGCGTTAACGCCATTTGTCCAGGCATGACGCGTACGTCGATTTTTGAGGGGCTTTCCGATGAGAGTATGGCCAGCCTGTTAGCGCGAACCAGCGCCCGCATGATCGAACCGCACGAAGTGGCAAGCCTGGCGCTGTTCCTGGCTAGTGACGAAGCAGCAGGAATAACCGGCGCAATGCAGGTGATCGATGATGGCCGCACAGCGGGAGCGTAATCAATGGATACAACTCAGCCAAGGACGTGTCGAATTCACCCCCTAATTATGTTGAATTCGACACTAATTGAGGCCCGAATTCCGATGTCAGCATGGGACATCATCAACCTGGTTGACTGAACTCAAGTCAGAAGGAAAGACGGTGTATGAACAATAACAACGCACAA
The DNA here is from genome assembly GCF_043105275.1 of Pseudomonas sp. TYF_14. Taxonomy (NCBI): domain Bacteria; kingdom Pseudomonadati; phylum Pseudomonadota; class Gammaproteobacteria; order Pseudomonadales; family Pseudomonadaceae; genus Pseudomonas; species Pseudomonas sp. TYF_14. Next base: position 292,937 of record NZ_JBICLK010000061.1, on the reverse strand, counting down.
ACCGTACCGTTGAACCCGCCCAAAAAAATGGGCCAATTGAAAACTGCCAATCACCTGCTCGGCGACCGCAAAGCCCTTGATCAGGCGTGGGAGCGTGATGGTTATTGGTACTTCAAAGGGGTCCTGGACAAGGGCGTCATCGGTGAAATGCGTGCTCGCTGGATTGATTATCTGCAGCGCCATGGCCTGATTGACCCAGGCGTTACCGAAAATCGTTATAACGGCTCCAGCTTTGAAGGCAAGAGTGTCTCCCCCGCCGAGCTCGCGCGTGTCAGCGAATTCAACCACAACGACATGCATCGCATGCTGACCGAAAACCCCAAGATCGTCGCGACCGTGAAAGAGCTGCTTGGTGACGATCCGTTCTGGCTGCCGATTGCAGAATACCGAGCCAATCCACCGGTAGAGGATCCAGGCCAGAACCGCTTCATCTACCCTCACCAGGATGGCTTCTACAGTCGCGGCCTGGAAATGAAAATCTGCTGGGTGCCAATCGATACGGTTGACGATGAAGTGGGTGGCTGCGCCTGGGTTGAGGGCGCGCACCGCGGCCCCATCTTGCATGACGTGACCAACCCTCCCTCATTCCCTATTCCGGCCGACCTTATTCCCATAGAAGGCTGGAAGCGGGCTGATTTCGAACCGGGCGACATTGTGATCTTCGATTTGAATCTGCCCCACAGTGGCTTGACCAATTTGTCGAAAGACCGCTTCCGGATGTCCATGGATATCCGCGTCACCGAAGCCTCGGGCAAGGTGCCATCGATTGGACAGGTACTCAGCATTACGCCGGATCAGGTCACCTTGCGTGACCAGCGCACTCAGCAGGACAAGGGCTTTGCGATCGTACCGCAGACTTATGTGCGCGGGACGGACGGGAAGAAGCGCGAGGGCGATGATATCCCGAAAACTTTCCAGATCGGCGAGACAGTGCTGGTCAATAGCGACGATGGACTGGTCGCAACACTGGTGCGGTCCATCCACTAACCCCTTTACCTGGCGGGCTTGTCATTAATGCCCCGGCGCGAAGCTCTTTTTAAGGGCGCCGCGGCGGGGTGTTCGGCTGCCGGTTGAATACCTGCTCGCATCTGGAGTGCTGAATAATGCCTCAACCCAAACAATACAACTCAACGATGGCCGGTAAGGTCGCTATCGTCACCGGCGCTGGCGCCGAAGGCGACGGCATTGGTATTGGTCGTGCAATTGCAGTCGTCCTCGCCGGGGAAGGGGCCAAAGTGTGCCTTGTGGACCTGGACGCTCAGCGCGCGCAAGACACGCTCAAGCAGATAGAAAGCATGGGCGCTGAAGCGTTCATTATCAGCGCAAATGTCACTCTGCGTGATGACTGTGCCCGAATCGTCGAGGAAACCATGAGCCGTTATGGCCGCCTCGACATCCTGGTGAACAATGTGGGTGTGGCTACACCGGTCGCTCTGGAGGCAGACGATGAAGATGCATGGACGCGTGTGCTTAACATCAACTTGACCAGCGCGATGCTGATGAGTCGTTACTCGGTGCCTGCAATGACCCAGAACGGCGGGGGCTCGATCATCAACATTTCGTCGATTGCGGGCATACGCGCACACGGCAGTATTGCCTACGGTCCTTCGAAAGCTGCCATGGCAGCACTGGCGCGCGAGCTGACGGTGCTGTATGGCCGTCAAGGCATTCGGGCCAACACAGTTGCACCTGGCCACGTACTCACCCCGCTGGCGATGTCGCTGCTACCCGAACAGATGCGAGTCAAACGGCGGAATGTCGGCCCACTGGGTATCGAGGGTGATGGATGGGATGTCGCGTTAGCCGTGCGCTTCCTGGCCAGTGATGAGGCGCGCTTCATCACCGGCGTGCACCTCCCGGTAGACGGCGGAGTGACCGAAATCGGCCCTCTGTCTGCCCATGCATTGATCGAGGCTGGCGCAGCGCAATAGCGCCGACAGGGGTCGAGAAAGCTGTCGCGCAGGGCATCAACAGCCATTCAATAAGGCATCGAGAAAGGAATTCCAACGATGATGAAATTCATCGCTCCAAGCGCTGCGGCGCACGCAGCAATTGCCTCGACACTGCCTGAAGTCAAGCTATTGATCGGTGAACAGGCCATTGTTCGAGGGAGTGGTGGGACTTTCAGCCACTGTAACGCCGCCACAGGCCAGTTCCAGAGAGATATACCCCTGGCCGGACGGAACGAAGTGGATAAGGCAGTGGCTGCGGCTCGCGCCGCATACCCAGGATGGCGTCTCATGAAACCAGCCCACCGCCGGTTGATTCTCGACCGTTTCGCAGACCTGATCGACCAGAACATGGAACGGTTTTCCCAGATAGCAGTGGTCGAAAACGGTATTCCAATCAGCACTATGGTCGAGGGCATTGCACCTCGGGTCAGCAGCTGGGTGCGCTACTACGCCGGCTGGGCGGACAAGATAGAAGGACTGGTAACGGGAAGCCCCGCGGGAGGCGGCCACTTCGAGTACACAGTGCCTGAGCCGTATGGTGTCGTGGGGCATATCATCACTTGGAATGCTCCCTTGTTGTCGTTGGCCATGAAGGTCCCGTCTGCGCTTGCGGCCGGCAATTGCGTTGTCATCAAACCGGCTGAGTTCACGCCGTTCAGCTCCCAGCTTTTCGCGGAGTTGGCCTTTGAAGCAGGTGTGCCACCTGGGGTCATCAACGTATTGCCAGGAGGAGTTGCGGCAGGCGCTGCACTCGTGAGTCATCCTTGTGTCGACAAAATTTCATTTACAGGAGGGCCGAATGCAGCGCGTGCAATCATGCGTTCGGCTTCGGATACCCTCAAACCCTTGGTATTCGAGTTAGGAGGCAAATCGGCGAATGTAGTGTTCCCCGATGTGGATATTGACGCCACCGCTGCGTACTGCGCTGCGTTTGGGTTGTCCAGCAGTGGGCAGGGCTGCGCCTTACCTACGCGACTCATCATCCATGAGGCGATCTACGAGCGCTTTATCGATGCGCTTCAAACCGCTATTGAACATATACCTTACGGCGACCCGCTCGACAAAAACGTGATCGTCGGACCGTTAATCAATGCCAATGCCTGCGAGCGTGTACAGGACATGATCGACGCCGCGCGTGCAAGCGGTGCTGGCCGATTCTTCAATGGGACGACAACTGCAGGTACCCCCGGTAATTTCATTCCGCCCACGCTGATTGCAGATGTCGACCCTTATGCCTCCATTGCGCAGAAGGAAGTTTTCGGTCCGGTGCTATGCGCCTTGAAGTTTCATGATGAGCAGGAAGCCATAGCCCTGGCAAATGCTACTGAGTACGGCTTGGCCGCATACATTCAGACCACCAACCTCAATACTGCCCAGCGCCTGGTCGATCGCCTGCACGCTGGGACTGTATATGTCAATCGCGCGACGCCAACACTCCATCCGGGCTCGCCTTTCGGCGGATTAGGGAATTCAGGCTTTGGTCGGGAGGGCGGCAAAGCTGGCTTGGATGAGTTCATACGCACCAAAGGTGTGGGTGTCAGTATTTCACCAAGTTAAGGAGCGCAAGCATCGCCCGCACGGTGGTTTCATGATTTTGAATGTCGCTCAGATTAAGACCAATTCATGATCCAGCACAGGGAGAGAGGGCGTTATGAAGGCCGCAGTTACAGAGCTGTTTGGGATCCGAAAAACTGAGTCGGGCTACCTGCAGGGGGCGCGTGACGGAGAAATTTCAAGCTGGTTGGGGGTCCCGTATGCGCAGGCGGAGCGCTTCGGTCCGCCTCTGCCTGTAACGCCTTGGGAAGGTACCAGGCCCGCGATACATTTCGCCGCTCAGTGCCCACAAAGGCGCGGCAGCGAAGCCAAGCGTGCTCAGGTGGAATCGCCCGACTATGGGGAAGACTGCCTCAACCTTAACATCTGGGCACCCGTAGGAAAAAGTTCAGAGCTCAAGCCCGTAATGGTCTGGATCCACGGTGGCGCCTTCCTGATCGGCGGAAGCAACCCCTATAACGGCGCAGAACTCGCGGCCCTCGGCGACATGCTGGTGGTAACCCTGAATTACCGTTTGGGCGTCCTCGGATTCGCGAATTTCGCTGAGGCATTTGACCTTCCTGAAATACCCTCCAACCTAGGACTTCGCGATCAGATCGCCGCGTTAGAGTGGATTCGCGCTAACATTCAGGCATTCGGCGGTGATCCGACCCGCATTACCGTTGCCGGTGAATCTGCTGGATCCGTTAGCGTGTCTTTGCTGATGCTTAGTTCGAAAGCCTGGCCACTGTTCCATGGCGCCATCATGCAAAGCGGGGCAGTGAATCTCATACAGGATCGTGAAAAAAGTCGGGGGATTGGACGTCGCTATGCGAAGTTACTTGGGCTTGAAACGGTAACGATTGATACTTTGCGTCAAGTTAGCCTCGAGCAATTGTTAGAAGCCCAGGCCGCGATCAACTCGCAAGAGCCGTACGCACTGCCTGCTAGCCCATGGTTCGATGGCGACTTGTTACCAGGTTCACTGGCGGAGGCACATGCGGCGCCTACCGCGCCGGTACCTCTGCTGGCCGGCGCCAACCTGGATGAGGCGCGTAGATTCGAAATTTTTCCGGGCAACAAACTGGTGCCCGTCCGCTGGTTAGATATGGAAAAGCTACTGCGTAGCCAGCTTCCTTCCGATCAGGTCGAGCGTATTCTGGCCAGCTATCCCCGAACACGGGAAGGCCAGAGTGCCTTAGCCTCGGATCTTAACTTCATACTGCCCACGCGGCATTTTGCCGAGCGCCACAGCGCAGCTAATCCTACCTGGTTCTACCGATTCGACTACCGCCATCCGCTGCTGGGAGCCTGTCATGCGCTCGACCTTGCATTCCTGTGGCCGGTGCGGGGGATCTTTGGCTTCCTTATCAGAGGCGGCCCGATGCGCGGCGCGCGAGGGGCGCTCGGCAATTCGATGAAAGCCAACTGGGTGCACTTCGTGAGGAGTGGTTGCCCTCTGCCTGGCTGGCCGCAATACACCACCAATACCCCGAGCGTACGACTATTTGACTTGCGAGAATCAGTCATCAGCGCACCAGAGCCCGAACGTTACACGGCGTGGGCTGGGCGGGATGTAATGCCGGGATTGGCGGAATCCATGAAGCTAACGACTGAGCGGCATAAGCATTGTTCGCCTCGCGATAAGCTGATAAATTGAACATCGTTCACATAAAAGAACAAATGCGTGATCAATTGTTCAGGAGACAGTGCTGCATGAAGACTGCAATTACCGAGCTGCTTGGCATCCGCTACCCGATCGTACAAGGGGGCATGATGTGGGTGGGGCGCGCTGAACTTGCCTCTGCTGTTTCCAATGCCGGCGGGCTAGGTATTCTGACCGCTCTTACTCAGCCGACACCGGATGCTTTGCGCGCCGAGATCGACCGGTGCCGAGGGCTGACAGATCAGCCGTTCGGGGTCAATTTGACGGTACTCCCGTCAGCCAACCCGCCACCCTATGCCGACTACCTGCAGGCCATTATCGACAGTGGGGTGAAGATCGTCGAAACCGCGGGTAATTGTCCTAAAGAGTTTTTTGATCGGCTAAAGGCGGCTGGCATCAAAATCCTGCACAAATGCACTTCGGTACGTCATGCACTGAGCGCGCAGCGCAACGGCGTCGATATCATCAGCATCGACAGTTTTGAATGCGCTGGGCATCCGGGCGAGGATGATGTTGGTGGATTGGTTCTAATACCGGCAGCGGTCAAAGCCCTGACGATTCCTGTGATTGCATCCGGCGGCATTGCTGACGGGTACGGCCTGGCGGCTGCGCTTGTACTGGGCGCCCAGGGGGTCAACATGGGTACCCGATTCATGCTTACCCAAGAAGCGCCCATCCATTCCAATATCAAGGAATCGGTTGTTCAAGGCAGCGAGCGTGACACGGTGGTTATTTTCCGCACGTTGAAAAACAGTGGTCGAGTCTTCCGTAACGAGATTTCCGAACAAGTGGTGGCGATCGAGCGTCGGCCGGGTGGTTGCACGTTCGAGGATGTCCGGCCATTGGTAATGGGTGCTCGTGGACGCGCGACGCTGGAGTCGGGCAACGTCAACGATGGCTTGGTCTGGGCGAGCCAGGCGATCGGGTTGATGAATGACATTCCGACGTGCAAAGACTTGCTCGAGCGCATGATCGGCGAATGCCGCAAGCAGCTTGCTCAAGCATCCCTCGTTGCGTCGGCGTGAACGGGAACCCGTAGGCAGTGACCGTGCACAGCTCATTTGAGTAAAGCGGTTCAGGGTCACTGCACTTCAGAACCAAACTCTTGGAATTGCCATGTTCAAGACCAGAATCACAGAACTGTTCGGTGTTGATTACCCCTTGATTCAGGGCGGGATGCGCTTCGTTTCGCGTGCAGAACTTGTAGCGGCGGTTGCGAACGCCGGCGGGCTTGGCTTTCTGTCTGCGCACAGTTTCCCTTCACCTGTTGCCTTGCGAGAGGAAATCGAGAAGGTTCGCAGCCTCACTGACAAACCATTCGGCGTCAACCTTACGATCTTGTCCAAACTCAGCGTCAAGCCTGAGGACAGCGCCAAAGTGATTCTGGACGCTGGCGTGACATGCGTGGAAACGGCGGGTGGCAATCCCGCGTACTTTATTGCCGCTTTCAAGGAAGCAGGGATCAAGGTACTTCACAAATGCACTGCCGTGCGTTTTGCTTTGAAGGCACAGCAGCTCGGTGCAGACGCAGTGAGCTTGACCGGGTTTGAAGCGGCCGGGCATCCGGGCGAGGACCAAGTGCCCAATATGGTGCTGGTCCCAGCGGCGGTCGACCAACTCACTATCCCCGTGGTAGCCAATGGCGGGTTCGCTGACGGCCGTGGTTTGGTGGCTGCATTGGCATTGGGTGCAGAAGGGATGGCCATGGGAACGCGGTTTTTGATGACCCGCGAGTCACCTATGCCCGAAGCAGTCAAAGCCCGGTATCTGGCGGCGACGGAGCGTGATACCACGCTGATCTGCCGCAGCATCGGCGACTCCACCCGTGTGCTCAAAAATGCACTGACCGATCAGATTCTGGAGCTGGAGCGGGCAGGGGCGGACCACGACCAACTGATGACCTTGGCGAGCAGCCAGCGCTGGGTAAGTGCGGTGGAGCGTGGCGACGCGGATGATGGCGCCTACGCAGCCGGTATGGGGGCTGGCCTGATTCACGACATCCCGAGCTGCGACACGCTTGTGCAAACCATCATTGCTGATGCCCGTGCGATCATCAATGAGCGGCTGCAGCGCTACGTAGAGCCCTGAGGCGTCTGCTCTTCCCGAAACCGGCAGTCAGGTTTCGGGAAGAGTTTCCAGCAGACTTTCCAATACGCTGTCCAGGCCCTCGCGCTGCGTCGGCGAAAGCGCGTTGAACCCGACGTAGCTGTGAGTGAACTGCTCATGGCTGATTGCCTCGAAGGTGCGGGCGCCCGCCGCCGTCAAGCGCACTTTTACCGACCGACGATCCTGTTCGTCATGCTTACGCTCAATCAAACCTACCTGTTCAAGACGATTCAGGCGCTTGGCGATGCCCGTCACGGATATCAGCGAATGCCGACCTAACTCGGTCGGCGTGCAGGTGTTGTCATTCCCGAGTCTTTTCAAAGTGCCCAGGATCATCGCTTCGCCAACATTCAGCTGGTAAGCGGCTGCGGTGCGGGCGAGCAGACGCTCCATACGGTGACCCGCCACATAAAACCGCCCGGCCAATGAGACGGTTTGAGCGTCAACCTCGTCGTTCACGGCTGACCAATCCAATGCCCTCGACTCGCCTCGTTCCTGAAGGACAGATGGGGCACTTTTCGCATCCGCGTCGCCTGGCGGCGGGGCAACGAGCGACATCGCATAATCGCTTAATCCCTTGAGTGCCCCCTGCGATTCGTTCATCACCGCATAAATGCGCTGCTGGCCCCGCTTGGCTTGTTGCACCAATCCTGCGTCCTTGAGCACCTTCAGGTGCTGCGACACCGCTGACCGTGACACTGGCACCTGCTGTGCCAACGCGGCCACAGGGCTTGGAGCCTGGGCGAGGATTTCCAACAAGGTGCGCCTGGTGGGATCAGCCAGAGCAATAAATACAGCTTGGAGACACTCAGATCGGTTAGTCATAACTAACTAATAAATCTCGAAGGTATGTGTTCCATACATTATCAGCAGTACTTGATACTGGCCAATTCTATTTCTCATGCGGGTTATTCCCGTAAAGACAGCGCATTTTGTGCCGTTGACGCAGAATAAAAACCGGTATATTAATTTCCACGGGAAAACAAAACGCCGTTCACATAAAAGAACAACACTGTGAGGTAAGCAATGACTCCCGTACGTAAGCAATTGTTGTCGCACATACTCGACCCCGACAGCGCGTTCGATCAGCCGCCAGCTAAAGTGCATGAGATGCAGGTCCAGGCTGCCCAAGAGCTGTTCCAGGAGCGCATTGAGCAGATACCGCTCCTGCGTCACCGGGCCGAGGAAGCCGGGATCACCCGCATCGACAGCCTCGAACAGCTGGTGCCCCTACTGTTCTCACACACGGTTTACAAGTCCTACCCGCAGTCCTTCATCGATAACAATCGTTGGGACCGGATGCTGCAGTGGCTGCAAACGCTATCGGTTGCTGACGTCAGCAATGTAAACGTGGACGGCGTGCGCGATGTTGATGAATGGCTTGAGCGCCTGTATGAAGCTGGCCATCGCCCATTGGCCACCAGCGGCTCGAGTGGCAAGTGCTCATTTCTCAACCACACGGCCGGCGACCAGGAAAACAAGGCGCTGCATTACAAGCATGCCACGGCCTGGCCATTTGCGAAGGCAGAGCCAAATCGTGCGTTGTTCTGGTTGGGCCCGATCAAGGGGTACAACAGCGCTATCGAATCGGCGCAGATCGGTCGCGTTAATTGGGGGCGGCCGGGCGCCATGTTTGCTCTGACTGAAGAGCCGCTGCTGATCAGTGAAGTGAGCCGTGCTGCGGCAATGCGCAAAGCCATCGCCGAGGGCACAGCGCTACCTGAAGAAATCCAGGCGTTTGAAGCCTCAGCACGGCTGAAAGCGCAGGAGGGCGCAGCGGCCATGCGCCTGCTTGCCGAGAAAATCCTCGACCACCGCCATGAACCGATCATGGTCAGTGGCCTTTGGGCCCAACACATGATGATTATCCAGTGCGCGCGTGAGCGCGGTATCGGCGATGGTGAATTCCACCCTGGGGCCATTATTCAGGCAGGTGGCGGTATCAAAGGCGTCGCACTGCCTGAAGACTACAAAGAGCAAGTGGAGCGCTTCTACGGCAACGTCATCCGCCCGGCGGCCTACGGCATGACTGAAATGGCCCAGCTGATGCCCCGCTGTGAAGCCGGGCGCTACCATCGCGCCCCTGGCTTGATCTGGTTGATTACCGATGAGCCGGGGGAGCGCTTGCTGACGCCAGCGGATGCCGACGAAAACGGCAGGGTCGAAGGCCGCTTTGCATTCCTTGACCTGCTGTTCGAAGGGCGCTGGGGAGGCGTGATCACCGGCGACAAAGTGACCGTCGACTTCTCTGACCAGTGCCCTTGCGGGCGCCACGGTCCCACCTTGCTCGACAACATCACGCGTTTTACCCAGATCGGCCAGGACGACCATATCGGGTGCGCGGGTACGCTCGATGCCTACATTCGCGGAGCGCTTGCAGAATGACTACTTCCTCAGTTGCACAACCCGCATCCGAAGCGGTTGCTGTATGCCATATCATCAAAGGCGATGTGGTAGTAGGCGCCGAGTCGGTGCATGGTCCTGCTCAGGCGCGCTTCGCGACCCCTCGAATTGACCTCGATCAGTTGGTTTGGACACGGGACAAGCCTGGCCCGGCCTTCGATACCCCAGTCAGCGAGATCATTGATGTATTGGAACAGACCGGCCAGTGGCTCAAGGCAGACCCTGAAGGGCTGGTAGCCCAAGCCTTGGAGAACTCCCTCAAAACAGGGCCGTTGCCGCGGCATATCATGGAGTTTTCCTATGAAAATATTTCAGCGCCGTTCAATCGGGCGGGGCTGGAATTTCAGATCCGCACTGAACTCGGCGGCGCGGATGTGCTCGACGGCTGGCGCGAGATCAAGGATTCGCCCAGTGGCCGCCAGAGCCGTATACGCGCATTTCCACCCAGGTTGATCCATATCGTTGCAGGTAACGCCCCGGGCGTTTCTGCATTGACGGTTGTACGTGGAGCACTGACCAAGGGCGTCCACCTGCTCAAGCTGCCTTCCAACGACCTGTTCACCGCGCCGGCTATATTGCGGGCCATGGCGAGCGTGGCACCTGGGCATCCGCTGACGCGCTCGTTCTCGGCAGTGTACTGGCGAGGAGGCGATGAGCAGGTCGAGCGTGCACTGTTCAGGCCGCAGTTCTTCGACAAGGTGGTCGCTTGGGGCGGGGATAGCGCCATCCGCAGTGTCAGCAAGTACATTGGCCCTGGTTTTGAACTGGTGTCGTTCGATCCCAAAACCTCGATTTCGATGATTGGCCGGGAGGTGTTCGATTCGCCAGAAACGCTGGCTGCAGTTGCCGACAAGGCAGCGTTTGATGTCACCCTCATGAACCAGCAGGCTTGCGCCTCCAGCCGCTTTCAGTTTGTCGAAGGCACGACCGAGCAAGTCGACCGGTACTGCGCACTGTTGCAGCAGCGCATGAATGTCGACCGACCTATGGCTTCGGCTATTGGGCCGCGAGTGCCAGCAGGGCTGCGTGACGAGATCGACGGTTTGCGGATGCTCGAGCCCGCCTACCGGGTGTGGGGTGGGTACGGCGGGGAGGGCGTGGTTATCCGTTCACACGATCCTGTTGACTTCCACCCTGATGGCAAGATCGTCAATGTCGTGCAGGTCCAGGACCTGCAAGATGCGATACGGCACGTGAACATCGCCACCCAGACGGTGGGTGTCTATCCACCGGAACGAAAAGCACTGCTGCGCGACCGGTTGGCAGGGGCGGGGGCGCAGCGGGTGGTGAATATCGGCGGCTCTGCTGGCATTGAGGCCGGGTTGCCTCATGACGGTTTCAATCCCCTGCAGCGCTTTGTCCGCTGGGTGAACGACGAGGGCTGAGCAGCTGCATGCGCAGCCATGACGCCGCTGCGCGCGGCGTCACTCCATTACACACGACTCAGCTCAGTGAGGGTAGGTATGCATTATCAACGACTAGGTTGCTCTGGTTTAAGGGTGTCGGAACTCTGCCTAGGGACAATGACCTTTGGCGCCAGGCAATGGGGCACTTCGGAGCAGGATGCTGGCCCAATTTACAAAATGTTCCGTGATGCGGGCGGTAATTTTTTCGACACGGCAAACGAAATTTATTCAGAAGGGCGCTCGGAGGAGATTCTAGGCCGACTGGTCAAAGGGCACCGAGATGAAGCGGTTATCGCCAGCAAATACAGCTTTCATGTGCCTGGGACACGCAACCCCAACATTGCCGGCAACCATCGCAAAAGCCTGAAACGCTCAGTCGAGGCAAGCCTGCGCCGGTTGGACTCTGACTACATCGATGTCCTCTGGACGCACTGCTGGGACGGCATTACGCCCGTCGAGGAAGTGATGCGTGCACTCGACGACCTGGTGCGCGATGGCAAGATCCTGCATGTCGGTGTTTCCAATACTCCAGCGTGGGTCGTCGCGCAATCCAACACTTTGGCCGAGCTGCGAGGCTGGACATCGTTTATTGGCCTGCAGATCGAATACAACCTGATCGAGCGCGCCGCTGAACGTGAGTTACTGCCCATGGCTGCTGCTCTAGGCTTGTCCGTATGCGCCTGGTCACCACTGGCCAGTGGCATTCTCAGCGGCAAGTACGGCGATCCACTCGACACGCAAAGCAAGCGTCTAGACGCTTTCCAGCTCAAACCTCTGGATGAACGAAGCCTTGCCATCGCCCGAGGGGTAAGTGCGCTTGCCGCTCGATTGGAAAGGCATCCGGTCCACGTGGCATTGAACTGGCTCCGGGCCAAGACAGGCGTGGTACCGCTATTGGGCGCCAGAACCCTGGAGCAACTAAGCGATAACCTCGCATGCCTGGATTTTCAGCTTGATGCGGAGCAGGTGGCGTCACTCGACACACTCAGCGCCGTCGAACTGGGGTACCCCCATGACTTCATCAAGCGCACCCAGGGCATTGTCCTTGGTGGCTTTGAGGGGAAGATCAAACCGTAGCAATGGTAAAAAGGGGCCGCCCAGCGGCTCTGTGGGCCTACACCGAATCCTGCTGGGGTCGCAGATAAATGCCGTACAGCATCAAATCTATGGCCTTTTGCAGGTAGGCGTTCATCGGCGCATCACCTTTGGCAATCGGGTTCGTCAGTAACTCCCGCCTAGGCTGAGTGACGAGAATGTCGAAGACGATCGAGGCGGCGATCTGAATTGATTCCTCCTCGATCTCACCTCTATCGGCAGCCGCGCGCAGTACAGATTCGATCAACGACAGTCGCCCTTTCTGAATGGTACCGGATACCCGCTGATAGACATCGGGTATGCGGTATTGGACCAAGGCTATCAGTCGTTCCAGGCCGATCACCTCAGGGCGTAGCGAAATTTGCATCATCTCGCCTCCTAGAAAAAGCAGCTGATCCCGAAGTGACCCATCGGGTATTGCAGTCGAGATCGGGGTGATCAACTGCTCGATGCCATGCTCAATCGCGTCCACGAGTAGCATTTCGCGGTCCTTGAAGCGTGTATAGAGCGTGCGCTTGGATACCTGTGCCTCCTGGGCAATTTCGCTCAGGGTCACGCCATCAAGCCCGTGCTGGCAGTAGGCACGCAGAGCTACTTCCAGAAGGTGATTGCGCAACTGCGCGGCGACCTCGCGGCTGGGCCGCCCACCTTTGCTGGAGCGCCCTTCAAGCAAGCCAGTCGCCTGCTGGGTCTCTTCTGAAGCTGCTCGTTTCAAACCTGTATCCCTTCAAATGTCGCCGATGATCGGCAAGCTATTCATGCTTAAACGGAACTCACGAGTATACTTTACGATGATGAGCCTGTAGATTTCCAACTGCTACCTCTGCTTGTCGCCTGAGACTGACGACAGCCCGACCCCGATGCACGATAAGCGAAAAGGACTGATCATGAGCGATGAATACAATTCCAAGTACACGTCCATCAAGCATTCCCATGCCGCGATAACCCTTGACGATGAGGGAACCCATTTCGAATCACTGTCCAAACCCTCTACCGAGACCGACTTCTGGGAAGAAACGGCGTTAGGTGTGGTCGGCCAGGCTGGCGATAATGATGTACTTCTGTGGGCCGCGGGTTATGCGTTGTCGGGCAATGGCGAAGGCATCTGGGGCGAAGGCCTGAGCGCAGAACGGGAGATTCAGCTCATCGTAGTGCCGCGGGCACAACGAGGCACGATGAGCGACAACAACTTCCTGCGCGTGGGCTGGACGCCGAAAGAGCGCTTGTCGATGGAGCAACTGAAGGTGACCCGCACCGATGATAAAGTCACGTGGGATTTCAACGGCCTGCGCTTCGAGGCAGCCCCTCCGCTCTGGGCGTTGAAAGGGGAGGCGGGCGGCGCCCAGTTTGACCTCGCCTATGAACAAAACGGCACGCCACTTTGGAACTGGGGGCCATTCAGCAACGCCGCTCAAGCGGATCGTGCTGGCTACGACACCTTCGTGAACGTCAATGGCTCGATCAAGCTACCTGAACAGACGCTGGAGCTTACCAACGCTTACGGCGTGCGCGAGCACATCCTGACTGGCCAGATGAACGACCCGGTCAAGAACCTTCCGGCGCCCAACTGGATGTGGTGGCTTTACACCATCGACGGCGACGTGAAGGTTAATTTCTTCCAGGTCAATGACGGCATGCAGCTCGGTTTCGTCAAGTACGGCGAACATGAACAGGTCAATATTGCATCGCATGGTGATGCGGGCTCGATCCGCTTTCAAGTGACAGAGAAATGGGAAGACCCGCGCACCGGTATGAACCTGCCGGTCAAATGGAGGCTGGACATGGAGCGTGAGGGATGCAAGGTTGCCGTTGATATCGCTGCTCATGGTCGAGCGTACAGCCACTGGCCGACTGCGCATGGGACACGCATGTACTGCTACTTGTTGTCGACCATGAGCGGCACAGTCGAATTGCCTGACGGCCGAACGATTGAGTTGCACCAGCACCTGACTGTAAATTCATTCTGCCGCACGGTCCTGACGGCTACTGAGTCTATCTCAGGAGCTGCTGCCAAGAAGCCTGTCTGATCGAGAAAATCAAAAGGCGATTGACTCGGTGAGTCGATCGCCTTTTGAGCGTTTACATGATTAACAACCAGGGGCGAGGCCAGAGTAAGCGACAGCGTTAGCGACCTACAGCGCGATCGCGTTTAGCAGCCGCCAATGCTTCGGCAAATTCGGGGTTGACCGAGGCGATACCGGCCGATAGTTTCGCGCCCGATTGATCGGAGCTCTTTGGCACTGCGTAACCCGACTCATCGAGAATACGCGGCAACGCCTCGAGCAAGCCCTCCGGCGACATCGTATCGAGTGTGAAAGATGCGCCGGCAGTCTCACCTACAAATACGCGCGCAACGAACCCGCCGCCGCAATGAAACATTTCGCCATTGACAGGGCAATCGGTATGCGCAAGCAACAGCACCAGATGGCTGACCATTACCGGGGGCGCGAAGCGTTCCATGAGCGAAGGTATACCCTGAGCTTTGGACTGGTCGGTGAACGCTACAGGGCCTACCAAATTGACCTTGATACCTTGCCGGTCACCTTCGGTCGCAAGCACCTTGGTCATGCCGATGAGTGCGCTTTTGGCCACGCTGTAGGCTTGATCGCGGCGACGACCAAACATCCCGGCGCCTGACCCCGTCATGACGATGCGGCCGTGTCCATGACGCTGCATATGCGGCCAGACAGCATGGGTGACGTTCCAGCCCCCGGTAACATTCACGCGCATGATGCGTTCAAGGTCAGCCACACGGGTTGATTCGAATGGGCCAAGGTCGGCGTAGGTGCTGGCGTTATGGATCAGCATGTCAATCCTGCCCCATTGCGCGATAACCGCATCCACCATCTGTTCAACTTGGGCACTGTCACCGATGTCGCAGCAAGCCACCATGGCTTGGCCGCCTGCGGCGCGAATTTCTGCCACCACTGAATCGGCCGGGCCCGTATTGCCACCGTGTTCGCCGCGCCCATCCACGCCGTAGTCATTCACCACGACGAAAGCCCCGCGCTCAGCGAGTGAAATGGCATGCTGTCGGCCTATGCCGCGCCCTGCGCCGGTAATGAGCGCGACTTGTCCATCGAATCTCAACATCGTTTTTTCCTCAGTTGATTGCGGACGGAAATGTGTTTGCCGAGCAGTCAATCTACAGTCAGCACGATTTTGCCTCTTGCCCTGCCGGACTCACTCCGTAAATGCGCCTGACTTGCTTGGGCAAGGGGAAGAACCTGGTCAATGATCGGCGTGAGCACACCGTCGTCCAGCAGCGAGGCAAGCCTAGCGATACGTTTGCCATTTGCCGCGACCTCGACCAATGCCGTGCGCACCTTCATCTGTTTTGCAAGCACAGTGTCGATTCCTGGAGGTTGCAGGGTCACCATCAGGCCATCGGCGCGCAGGACTCCCATCGATTTGACTTGGGTTTCGCCGCCCAAAGCATCGAGAACAATGTCGATGTCTTTCACGGTGCTGGCGAAGTCAGTCATTCGGTAATCGATTACCTGGTCAGCACCCAATGAACGTACGAGTTCGACGTTGCCTTTAGAGGTGGTTGCTATGACTTCAGTGCCGGCGATCTTGGCCAACTGAACCGCAAACACGCCTACGCCTCCGGATGCTGCATGAATGAGTACTCGCTGGCCCCGCTTGAGCTCGGCGTGGTCGAACAAGGCGCTCCAGGCCGTCAACGCGGCCAGCGGCACGGCGGCTGCCTGCACGTGGCTCAACCGCTTTGGCTTCAAGGCAATTGCATCACTGCGCACGGCAATGTACTGGGCATAGCTTCCGCCCACCTGGACGTCGCGCATGCCGAATACTTCATCACCTGGTTTGAAGCCATGGACACCTGGACCGACCTGCTCGACCGCTCCGGAAAAATCCGCTCCGGGTATGAAGGGCAGGGACAAGCTTACGAAATCCTTGAACCAGCCGGCGCGGAACTTGTAGTCGGCTGGATTGACGCCTGCGGCGTGGATCCGCACAAGGACTTCGCCTGCACAAACATCCGGAACTGGTACCTCATCCAGCACCAGGAGGTCAGTGCCACCGTAGTGGTGGAAGCGGATGACTTTCATTCCATGTCCCCTCATTAGGCCCGGGGTCAACGACCGGCCGGTAGATAATTGTCATCCCGTCCCACTGCGGACGCGTCCAATTGCGTTGGCCAGCAGAAAGCAGAGGCGAACGCGGGACGAGGGTGCTATTGTGTTTTAATTCCGATATGCGCCCTTTGTTCCGATATTCGCACGATCAGATTCATTGGTGAAGCGAATTTTCATCAACAAAAATAAGGAAGAGCCATGAACAGCACAGCCATTGCCGCCGAACTGCAGGAACTGATTGACCAACAGAAAATCCATGACTGCATCGTTCGGTATTGCAGCGGTGTTGACCGGTTTGACCGGGAGATGGTGAGAGGCGTTTACCATTTTGATGCCATGGATGACCACGGCGCCTTTGTCGGGCCAGTCGAGGCGTTCATTGATTGGGCTTTCGCATACCACGCGAAATACCAACACACTCACAAACACTACGTCCTCAACCACCGTTGCGAGCTCGACGGGGATACGGCACATACCGAGACCTATTGGATATTTGCGGGCAAGAACCATATAGGGCCAGGGCTGACCCTGAGCGGCGGTCGGTACATCGACCGTTTCGAGAAGCGCGATGGTCGCTGGGCAATCGCTGCGCGTAAATGCGTCATTGAATGGAACGGAGCACTAGGCGAATTTCCCATGCCTCAGGAAGCACTTGACGCATTCGCTGCAACGGGCATCGCTTCTCGAGATAAAAACGATCCGTCCTACGAGCGTCCGCTATGTGTGACGCGCTCCAGCACAGTCTTGCCATTCTGAAGGTCCATCTCGTCCAACAATAGGGGTTATAAGATGTCTTTGAAGCGCAACTGGTTGATTACGGGTGTTTCAAGCGGACTGGGCGAAGCACTGGCCAATGCTGTGTTGGCGCGCGGCGAGGTCGTTATTGGCACCTTGCGCCAGCCTGGACAAATGGCGGCATTCGAGGCCCTGGCACCTGGGCGTGCCCATGCGCTGGAGTTGGACCTGCGCAATTTTTCGCAGGTGTTGGAGCGTGTCACCGAAATCCAGCAACAGCTCGGCGGGGTCGATGTGTTGGTGAACAACGCTGGCTATGGCCTTGCCGGTGCGCTGGAGGAGGTTAGCGAGCGCGAAGCCCGTGAGCAGATGGAAACAAACTTCTTCGGGGCGCTTGCGGCCACCCAGGCTGTGTTGCCATTGATGCGCGCCAAGGGCCGGGGGCATGTGGTGAACATCACGTCAATGGCCGGCTTCATGGGCATCCCAGGCATGCCGATTTACAGTGCCTCGAAATTTGCCCTGGAGGGGCTCGGCGCGGCCTTGGCAGCCGAAGCAGGGCCGCTGGGGATCCGAGTCACCAATGTCGAGCCTGGAGCCCTGCGCACGCGATGGGCCTCAGGTAATGCCATCGTTCGCTCGCAACGGGTAATCGAGGATTACCAGCGTACGGCAGGTGCCGTCCGTAGCGGACTGGAGAAGATGGATGGCCACCAGGATGGCGATCCGGCAAAAGCGGCCTTGGCGATTCTTGCTGCAGTCGACGCAGAAAACCCGCCCCTGCATCTTCCGGTTCATCCGACTGCCTTTAGCACCTACAAATCGATCTTGAAGGCTACAGACGAACAGTTGGATAAATGGCGCGAAGTCAGCGAGAACATCTTGTATGACTGATACCTGGACAAACGCCGGTTCTAATCTGATTGCATTGTGACGTAGGGCGTTTGCGCTATCTGAGCCGCTACCGCGGCCCAGATACCAGCGGCAGCCAAGACCAAGTCTCACGTTGCTCACTGGAGCAGCATCGACTGCGGAGTAAAGCAGCATAGGACGGACTCGTCTGAAGGGATACTTATGTTAGTGTAGGTTTCTGCTTCATCCTTACGTCCAAGCGCCTACAGTAACCTTTTAGAGAGAGTGCGACTATTTTTAGAACCATCGATTCCCTACGAGCGTTTCTCACGGTCAGCGAGACGACGAGTATTCGTAAGGCTGCCGAGCAGCTCTGTATCACTCAGCCAGCAGTGAGCCGTCGAATTCAGATGCTGGAAGCGGAGCTTGGAAGCTCACTGTTCAAGAGGTCAGCTCAAGGCATCGTGCTGACGGATGCAGGCAAGACGCTTTACGCCTCGGCCAAGCGGATCGAAGCCATCTGTAATGACACGCGCTATGCCTTAGATGAGCAGTCGAATGGAACTTCCGGCCCCTTTCGCGTCGGCGCCGGGCCTGCATGGAGCGATGTCATCGTTCCAACTGCGTTGGCTAACCTCAGTGTCGAATTTCCAAAGCTGAATATATCGCTCATTGCAGAGCTCAACACCAAGACCCTGCCGCTACTCGATCAGGAAAAGCTCGATGTGGTGGTAGGTACCTTACAGCCCGAGCTGGCCCCGGTGGGAAGTGATCTGGCATACGACTTCATTACCGAAGTCTCGATCAAAATATTTGCTCGTGCAGAGCACCCGCTTGCTCAAGGCTTCATTTCGGGAAATGAGCTTACCTCCTTTCCATGGGTCGGCTTTTCTGGATCAACCCTTGGCCGTGAAAGGACTATCCAATTCTTCAGGTCACTGGGTATCCATCCGCCGGACATGAACATAGAGACTTCCTCGCTGCACGCCGCGTTTATCTTCTTGGCGAAAGACGACTTTCTGATGATGCTGCCCGACACCCTTTCAGTGGCATTGGCGGCGATGGGTATTTATCCGATTCCCATGGCGAAACCGATTTGGTCATACGCCGGGGGAATGGTTTATCGGGACAAGGGGCTGAAGCGTAGGCCGATTGAACGCTTCAGAGCATTGATCACCGAACAGATTTGGCGACCAAGCTAAGGATTCCTGATCGTTCTAATAGCTCCGAACACCCGGTCTAGACAGCTTGCGTTAAGGGGTATAAGCGCAGAACATCACCCTTCAAAGAAATCGTCATTTCATCGTGAAGGCGCTATTCCGGTACAAAAAGCCTACTAACAAGAAAGGGGCTTTACCGATGAAATGCTTATTCATGCTATTCGACACATTGAATCGTCGTTCGCTGGAGTGCTATGGAGGCACGACCACGAAGACGCCGAACTTCAACCGCCTGGCCAAGCAATCCATCGTATTCGATAACCACTATGTGGGTAGCCTGCCTTGTATGCCTGCACGCCGGGAAATCATGACCGGTCGGCACAACTTCCTTCACCGTTCGTGGGGCCCGCTGGAGCCATTCGACAACTCTTTCCCAGAAATCCTGGGGCAGGAACGTGGCGTGTACGCTCACCTAGTCACCGATCATGCCCACTACTGGGAAGACGGCGGCGCCACGTATCACACCCGTTATGACAGCGCGGACATGATCCGTGGCCAGGAGACCGATCCATGGAAAGGCATCGTCGAACCCATGCCTGAGTGGAAAGAAAAATATCACGCCAAGCAATACAGCATGGCACGCCGGCACAAGCACCGTCGCAACATCGTGAACCGAGAGTTGTACAAGTCCTACGAAGAATATCCAGCCGTTCGAACCTTCGACGGTGGTCTGGAGTTCCTCCAGACAAACCATAAGGCGGACAACTGGTTTCTGCAGATCGAGACGTTCGATCCGCACGAGCCCTTCCAGGTGCCGGAGTCTTTCCGTAAGGACTATCCGACTGAATACCGTGGCCCGATCTTGGACTGGCCACCTTATGGCAACGTGAACGAAACGCCAGAGGAAGTGGCCGAGCTTCGCGCCAACTACTCAGCGACTCTTGCACATTGCGATCTGCAGTTGGGTCGTGTACTCGACTTCTTTGATGAACACAACCTCTGGGAAACGACAGCCCTGATCCTGGGTACTGACCATGGCTTTCTGCTTGGAGAGCAGGACATGTGGGGCAAGCTGATCATGCCGGTGTACAACGAGGTCGCGCACATCCCATTAATGATCTCTCACCCAGATCATCTTCATCGTGCTGGTGAGCGGCGACAGTCGCTGACTCAAACCATTGACTTGATGCCTACCTTCCTGGACATCTTTGGGGTCAAGGCTCCTGCCGAAGTGCAAGGCAAATCACTGCTACCAATGCTTGCTGAAGACATGCCGATCCGTAAGGCCGCGCTGTATGGCCAGCATGGCTGCGCGATCAACGTCACCGACACCAAGCACACGTACTTCCGCTACCCGGCTGACATCAATGGAGGCGACCTCTACCAGTACACGCTTATGCCAACCCACATCCAGTCGTTCTTCAGCGTGGAAGAGTTGCGCCAAGCCGAGTTCGTCAAACCTCTGCCTTTCACAAAGGGTATCGGTGTTCTGAAAATGCCGTCCACCCCGTTGTCGCCGGTCTACAACCGCCAAGGCGCGGGTGCACAGATCGATGTCGGTACGCGGCTCTTTGATATCGAGAATGATCCTTGCCAACTCGCGAAGGTATCGGATGCTGCGGTTGAGGCAAAAATGGTGGAGCAGATGGTGGATCTAATGAAGACCGCTGACGCACCGCCAGAGTTGTACGAGCGTTTTGGCTTGCCCGCGTAGGGGTTGACCGCAGCACAACACCAATAACAATAAGCATCACAGCAGGCGTGCCAAGCATGAATATTAATAACAAGATTCTTGAGCAGGACAGCGGGATTCAGAGCGCTCAGCCAAAGTATCGGTGGCTGATTCTGATGATGGCCTTCAGTGCGTGGATAACGACATTCTTCGTGCGTTTGGCGTGGAGTAATGCCGGCTCCTCGGTCGTCGACAGCCTGGGCCTCACAACGGCCAGCATCGGTACATTCATCACCACGTTCTACATCGGCTACATGGTGTCGAATTTCTTCATGGGGTTCGTGACTGACAGGATTGGTGCGCGGCTTTCGTTGCTGCTGGCTCTGGTTCCGCTGGGGCTCGCCTGCGCTGGCTTTGGCATGATCAAGAGCCAGGCCGCTGGACTCGCAATGCAACTGGCGATGGGATTTTTTGCCGGAGTCGACAATGCTGCTTGCACCAAGCTGGTCGCTACCTGGTTCCGCAAGAAAAATCTGGGCTTAGCCCTTGGTCTGTTCGCGACGGCCCCCTCTTTGGGTATCGGAATCACCAATGCGGTGTACCCTTATGCACTTACTTTAATTGACTGGCGGACTCTATACATCGCCCTGGGTGGATGGACAGTCGCCGTGGCACTTATCACGTTCGCCATGATCAGGAATCAGCCTGCAGACGCCGGCGCACAGTTAGAGAAGCCGTCCGCAAACATGTGGGCCATGCTCAAGAACCGCGAGATCCGGATTCTTGGTGTGGCTGGCTTCGGAGCGATTTGGGCAACTTGGGGTTTCGCCTTCTGGGCTAACACTCTGATGATCAAAGCGCACGGCATGTCTGCCGCCGATGCTGGGCTTGTCTCTGTGGCCTTCGCCGTGGGGGCCGTGGTCACCAAGCCTCTGATTGGCTGGCTGTCAGATGCCATCGGCGGGCGCCATAAGCTGCTCATCACGATCTGCATTGGTAGCCTTGCAGTCTTGATGATGCTCTTCGGCCAAGCACAGACCAAGACTCAGTTCTTGATAATCGCACCATTCCTAGGCTGTGCCGCGTTCAACTATTCCCCATTAATGAATGCCTTGACGACGCGCATCGTTGGTATCGAGAACACAGCGTCGGCAATCGGAATGATGAATGGACTCTGGCAAGTTGGCAGTGTTATAGCACCGTCCGCTGTGGCGTATGCGTTTGCTCAGACCAACTCGTTTACCGTGGCCTTTACTGTTCTGGCAGCAGGGCCTACCCTGGGCTTCTTCCTGATTCTAATGTTGCGAACTCCAGCCATGGCGTCGGCAGCCGTGCCGCATACTAACTGCAATACCGTTTCGCTGGAATCGAAGTAGTTCTATAGAAGTGCTCGCTGTTCAATCAGTAGCGCTCCATGCGAAATGAGTAAAGCAGCTGCAATAAGCTTTGGCAAAATAATAACTATATAGGCCTCTTCGTCATGAAGAAAATAGTTTTGTGGGTGAGTGTTCTTTTAGGAGCACTCCTCAAGGTGAGTCTGTGTGCGGCGAATGGTTTTATTGATGACGCCAGAGTTGATTTTGGTGCGCGTAATTACTATTACAACAATGACTACAGATCCGGCTCTGCTAATCCTTCAAAAATTGAAGAGTGGGGTCAGGGCTTTATTCTGAACATGGAGTCAGGTTACACCGCCGGACCGGTCGGAGTCGGTCTTGATGCCTCAGCCATGCTGGGCATCAAGCTGGACTCGGGTGGCCGAGCCGGGCACGCAAAATCGACGCGTCAGCCAGGCATAATGTTTCCTCAAAGAACGGACCACTCGGCTGAAGATGAGTTCTCAACCTTGGGCCTGACGCCGAAGGTAAAATTCTCGAAAACCGTGTTTCGCTACGGCACGCTACAGCCTGTGCTTCCGGTGCTCGTGAACAATGACGGGCGTCTATTACCAATGTGGTTCAATGGCTGGCAGATCGACTCGAAGGATCTCAGCAATGCCGAGCTCGTGGCTGGCCGGTTGAACAAGGTTAAAGCACCTGGTTCGACAAACCTTGAGGGCATGCGGATCGCAGGTGGTACTGAGCGAAGTGAGGATTTTGAGTACGCCGGCATCAGCTACAAACTGAGCGACTCACTGACCTCCAAGTATTACTACGGTAAACTTGAAAATTACTATGCCCAAAATTTTCTCGGGCTAGTGCATTCGGTCAATGTTGGTGGCAGCGCGCTCAAGACAGATTTACGCTATTTCAACAGCTACGGAGTAGGTGAGAACACCCATAACCCTCGATACGGATCCTCCGGGTATTTTAATGGCGCTACCGTCGGCAAAGTGGATAACCAGGCTTATAGCTTACTGTTTACGCTGTCAAATAATGGGCATGCGTTCGGTGCGGGTTACCAAGTTCTAAAAGGGGACAGTGACTTCCCCTTCATTAACCAAGGCGATGGATCGTCTGCATATCTCCCGACGTCAATCCAAGTGCTCAAGTTCACCCGAGCAGGGGAACGATCCTGGCAGGCTCGCTACGGCTACGACTTTGCGAAGGCGGGTATTCCGGGGCTTAGCTTCAACGCGATATATGTCTCAGGCAGCAATATTAAAACCAAGATAGGCGACGTTAAAGAGCATGAAATTGATACAACATTGAGTTACATTTTCCAGGGTGGGGCACTCAAGAACCTTGAGGTTCAGTGGCGCCGTGGACAGCTGTCTAGCGATTTTCCAAACGTTCGTGATCAAGTCGAGAATCGGCTCATCTTCAACTATCGCGTGGACTTGCTTTGAGTGCAAAAAAGTTTAGTGAGGAAAATTAAAATGAGCAAAACAGTTCTTGTTGGTCTGATTGGAGCAGGTATCCAGCTTTCCAAGACGCCCGCCATGCACGAGCAGGAGGGGCAGTGGACGTCAAGCGTGATCGAGTGGTGCAGATGGGGGCAGGGGGTTGCTGGGGGGGACTGGGGCTGCTGTGGCCAGAGCACTGCTGCTGGAAGGCGTGGATAACTTGACGATTTTCGACGTTGATGCCAGCCGCGCTGAGCAGTTGGTCGACAACCTCAACAAGCATATTCCTGGCGGGCGGGCGACCACCGGTGGTGATCTCGACATTGCGCTCAACAGCGCCGATGGGCTGGTGAACACCACCCCCATGGGCATGGCAAAGTTCCCGGGTATGCCAGTGCCGCGCCGTTTGCTCCGTCCTGAGTTGTGGGTTGCTGATGTCGTTTACTTCCCGCTCGAAACGGAGCTATTGCAGGCAGCGAGGGAATTGGGCTGCCAAACACTTGGAGGTGGCGCCATGGCCGTATTCCAAGCGGTCAAGGCCTTTGAGTTGTTCACCGGTATCACACCAGATGCGGATCGGATGAGTCGACATTTCTCGGCGTTGATATGAAATAGGGCAAGGATAGGCCTGTTGTAGTCGCACTGCTGTCGCGAGTGCCATTGCGACGGTATGCGGCGAATCCAATCTCTCTATGGAGCGAGTAGCTCCGCTTAATCTAGAACCCATCATTTACATAGGTAGCTGTGCCGCCATGGTCGAAAGAACGAAGATTGAACAGCGCCTTCTAGCTGGAGGCACTGAGCCTGATCCCCGATTCACCCTTGCGAATGAGCGAACCTTTCTGGCCTGGATTCGCACCTCACTAGCTCTTCTAGCCAGCGGTATCGCAGTGGAGGCATTCACAATCGACATCTTTTATTCGGAAGTCCGCAAAGGCCTTGCCTCTTCTATGCTCACACTAAGCCTTTTGGTAAGCCTCAGCGCCTGTCTTCGGTGGCTCAACGTAGAACGCGCGATGCGACAAAAAGCGCCTCTGCCATTGCCTCTTCTGTTACCCCTGCTATCGCTTGGTTGCTCTCTTATGGTTGCCGTGTTCCTCGGTTTCTCGCTACTTCGTGGAGTCTAACAATGCAGGTATTGCGAAGGCACGAGGATCTCGGCTTGCAACCCGAGCGAACCGCTTTAGCGTGGGTTCGTACTCTGGCATCTATGATGGCAATTGCTGTCATGTTTCTTAAATGGATTCCTGATTTCGGCTGGTTAGTGTTACCCCCTATTATATTTGCATCGGCAGTGCTTTTATGGGTGCTATTCGGAAGCCAACGGCGCTATCAGCAGGGAGTAGTCGGCATCGCTCATGATTCAATCCGGGCACCGCTGTGTGAGGTAATCGTGCTGGGGGGCAGTGTGGCCGTACTGGTCTCGTTCGGTTTTTTTCTGCTGTACATGATTGGATAAAACTCAAGGGGTAATGAGGACTGATAAACGGTCGCTACTGCCGGAGATACGGAAACACCATGTGTATCATCAGCGCTGCTTTATTGCTGCTGTTGGTAGCCTATCAAGGCCGCTTGACGCTTGCCCAGGCACTTGCGCTGGTGTTCCTGCTCAATTGCGTGCTGGGGGTGACTGGACCATTGGCATTGACCAAGTGTTTGAACGTGAACCCGAGACTGACTGGAGCGGCCGCTGGTGTGTATGGTTTCCTGCAGATGGCCGCGGGCGCTATCAGTACATCCTTGGCCTCGGTAGGTTCCGACCCTGCTATTTCCTCTGTGGCGGTGCTACTGGGAGCTGTGGCTTCGGCACAGGTCAGCTTCTGGTTTTCACTTTTACAGGACCGCAAGTCTGCAAAGGCTATCCCCCTATGAGTGGAGCGGCGGTGCCAGTATGGTCGTCGCCACTGCAAACTCTCGCAGTCTTTCGACATTCCTGAGGTGGACTTCAGGTCGACTTTTTGCATTTAAATATGCATCGTGACACCAAGCCGTCCGCTAACAGCAAGGTACAGTCGGTTGAAACTTCATCAAATAAAGGCATTAGTCGCCATCCATCACGCAGGCAGCATTCTTGAAGCGTCCAAGATTCTGCACATCACCCAACCTGCGCTGAGCCGTTCGATCAAGGAACTGGAGCGGGAGCTGGGGTTCGAGCTGCTGCAGCGCTCGCATAGGGGCATGGCCCTGACCGAGGAGGGCCAGCGGGTGATCCGTCATGCCAGCCTAGTAGTCGAAAGCATCCGTCGCTTGCAAATCGAAGCGGCGACCATCCAGGACGCCGCACTGGGCTCTGTGTCGATCGGGGTCACCTCGCTGACAGCCATGCTCAATGGGGTCGATGAGAGCATCCTGGCCTTCCGGCGCAAATACCCACGGGTGAAGATCACCATCACCGACCTGCGCCCCAGTCACATCCTGCAGCGCCTTCGCGATGGCAGCCTGGACTTTGCCATCACCTCTCAGCAACCGCTCAGCCGCCTGAACTGTGACCGGCATCCATAGATGCCGGTCACACGAATCTGCAGCCTAGGGAGCGCACGATGTTCATTTTTACTAACCAGTGAGTCAGCACTAACTATTTGTATTTAATACATTTTTTTATGGAAAAACAAAATTCTGTGTTTTTTTTGGCATCAAAACATCACAGATTTTTGAAATGCATCTCAATAAAATCAATAGCTTACAAATCTGTGTTTTTTTAGACAAGTGGCGCTGGTCGGCTCATGCATCATGCCTAGGCTTAAGGGATGGAGACTCTCGAGGGTAGGCGTCATGTTAAGCATCGGCTCCTTTGTCCACACCACCCGTAGCGCGGATCTGTGCTACGTCCTTAGAACCGACTCCCAAAAAGACGAACTGCGAATCTGCCGGCTACTGGACGGAAAAGCGTGCTGCTTACCATCAAAGCATGTCATTGCTGAGGCGCGTCCTGCAGATCGTTTTCGAGAGCATGTTCGAGAGTTTATTAATCAAGACAAGTCTCCTGACTCCGATTCGGAGCCAATGTTTTCGAATTTCGCTGAGTATTTGACTGAGTACGTTAGTCGCGCAGTCAAAAGTGACTCTCAGTATATTATCGAGGCGGTCGTAAATTTCTTGATTATCGTGCTTAATGAGCAAGATAACGGGGATTATGGGCGATCGTTTAACGTTTTCTATCAGGATGTGAGCTGGTTTTGCTATCAGCTAGGCATGGATAGTCCATCAGACTCTCTTGTAAAGAGTCGGCTGCAAAGTATTAGGAATGAGTCCTTTGCTAGCCCGGGTGCGGGAGATGTCAACGATGAAGTATAGACCTGAGAGCCTTGTTGCCTTGCGAGATAGGCCGGGAATATTTATCGTCAAAAGCTTTGATGCAATGAAGAATTTTCTGGTCGTCGTAAACTCAATAACGGGAGAAAATGTTGAGACATCTGAGGGAAATATTGCGGTGGCCTCTGATGAGTCCTTGAGTAAATTCAGGGATGAAACTTTGGCTGCTGCCCCCGTTGTTGAGGATAGCGTGGTTATTGAGTTGCCTTATACTGAAGACGAAAAGTCGTTAGCGCTGGAGCGTCAGGCAGTATTTGATGAGTGGATGTCTGGAAAGCAAGGCATAGAGTATGTCAAGAAGCAACTTAAAATCGAAGCCACCATGATTGGAAGGTTGAGAGATAGGTACATTATTATCGGTGACTGGACTGCCTTTGTCCCAGGGAAGCCAGGTCGCAAGAAGGGTAGCACGAAATTTTCTCCTTACGTGGAGGAGTATATAATATCCACCGCCGAGGCAGATTACACAGGCCCAGGGGCGAATGAAGAGCGGGTTATTGACTCTATTATCTCAGCGCTAGGAAAGGCAAATGCTCCGTCAAGAGCCACCTTGCGCAGGCGCTTGCGCACAATTCTCAAAGAGCGTGAACGAATCAAAGCTAAAGAAGGGGAGGAGGCGGCGCAGGACAAATGTGGAAGTTACCCGTTTGGTCTGAAAGTATCTGGGCCTCTTGAAGTGGTCGAGGCTGACGGTAGTCCGCTGGATATGCATGCGAGGTGCAGACAAACGGGAATAGTGCTCGGTCGACCGTATCTCATGCTTATAAAAGATAAATGGAGTCGATCTTTTCTCGGTTTCGCTTTGTATTTCGGGGCGCCCAGTAGGTGGACGTTAGCACAAGCCTTAGACATGGCGATAAAGCCAAAAGAAGATCTAATCAGAGCCTTAGGGCTCGATGAGAATGTTTATAAATGGATCCAGTATGGTCGCTTTTCTGCCCTGATGGTTGATGGAGGGCCAGACCTCAATGCCAAAACGGTCAAGGTTGCTTGTGAGATCCACAACGTTAAGCATATGAGAAGAAAACGCAAGCAGAGTGGTGGCTCGATCGAGAGGGGGCTCGGTATAATAAATCGTTATTTTATACAGACCTTAGAAGGAGCTGTGCCATCTTCTGGGAAAAAACGGCGTGGAAAAAAAATTGAAGAAACCGCAATTTATTACCTTGACGAAATATTTAAGATGGTGGTGACTGAAATTTGTCGAAGGCATGAAAAGGGTGGCTATGATGGGATGACCTCTAACGATCTCTGGCTTAGTCGATTTGGTGAACACAACGGTGAAATTCTGACACCTCCGAGATTTGAAGATCCGTTAGATTTTATTATTGGTATGTATCATGAGCACCGGGTAAGAGTTCGCAAGGATGCTATAATTATTCATGGAATCTTGCGTTATGACCCTGGGCCTTACTACGGGCATTCCGGATCGCACGTCAGGGTTAAAGTTGATAATTCAGATATTGATCGCGCATGGGTTCTACATAATGACAGATGGGTACCCATTGAGCGCCTTGGGCCAGATTTGGACGACCTTAGACCATTCGAAAGTGTTGATCCGCCCTGTAGATTTGGCCCCATATCAATGCTTGCATGGAAGGCAAAGCAATATAAGCAGCTTAAGGCTGGGGAATTAACCCCGGCAGGTGAGCGGATCCATCTTAGTCAACAGGACATCAAAAAAGCGCTTCAAAGGGAAGCTCTGGAACAAGGTCGTAATGCAGCAAACGCTACACAAAGTGAGATGGTTGGGCCTTTTGCCAAGGCTACTCCCAAGAAGTCAAAAACGCAATCGAAGGCCGAGCCTATTTTCGACGCAGCGGATGTTGAACCGCTAGAAGGGTTTGATCTATGAAAGCTGATCATGAACGCCTCCTGGAACAAACCGCAGAAGAACGCATGATCTCCTGCATGAGGGATGTTTTCATTATGCGTCCGGAGGCTATGATCGCAATGGGTAGCTATAAAAGGCTCGTTGCTCTTCCCAGGCTAATTGATAATCCGTGTATGTCTATAACAGCTAAGTCTGGTCAAGGTAAGAGTACGATTGGAGCAGTAATGGCGCAACAAAGCTGTGCGCCGAACTCAGACTGGGCAAGAAAGGTTGTTTATATAGATTTAGTTCGCAACACTGCTAATTTGAACTTGACTAAGTTGCTACAAATGGAGATAGGGATTCAGTTCGGCGAGCGCAAGAAACCGCTCACGCTGAGCTACAATGATATTGCGAGAGGACAGAGGTTGATTCGGGAAAATAATGTGGGCGGAGTTGTGCTGGATGAAGCGCAACTACTGCTTAAGGGGTTTACTGATCGAGGTCGCGAGCTTAATCTTTCCGCGGTCAAAGGATTTGCTGGCCCATACTGGGCGTTAAATTTCTGCTTGCTTGCGGACAAGGAGAATCTCGAAACACTTCTAAAAGCAGATGATACAATTTCTAGTCGTTTTAGTTTGCGCTCAGCTCATCTTCCGGAATTGAAGTGCGATAAGTCATTCATCGCTTTTGTGAAAGGATTTGTAGCGAAAATGCCACTCCGGCAAAAGTCGATCATTGATTTTGACTTCTGTAAAAAGCTTTTGGAGTTATCAGTTCTCAAAGTATATAGGGATGGTGTTGAGGAGAAGTATTCACCGCTGAGGTCTGTTGTCACCATCCTCAAGGAAGCATCGCGGATGGCAATCGAGTCCGGCCTTGAGTACATAAATATTCAGAGTCTGTACATGGTCGATGTCGTCCTGAAAAACCGAATGGATACGCAGTCCTACTTGGATCGCTATACTGTGATTCAATAGTCTGGTTTATGGTGTGGTGTTTCATTATGCTGAATAGGTTAGGTGCATTTACTGAAGCTCAATGGTCTAACTTGTCGGGAAACGAAATTGTTCTCACTGCACTGGTTAGCTCCATTTGCAATGGTGTAGCAGTGGGGAGTGATGATGACCGCACTAACTTATACTTGATTGGTGGGGCTCTGGGCTCAGGTTTATCTGCGCTCTCTTATCAACTAGAGCACCACTTTAGGTCTCAGCAACTAAGGGTTTTATCAATTGAGCGTCACCCTCAGAAATCGGTTACCTTGTTTTCTTCGGATCTTGTATATTCACTGAAACTTCCTGCAGAGGTTTCTGAAGAGATAAGAAAGCATAAAGGGAAGTCAGCCCTTGATGAGGCCTACTGGCATTTGCTTTTAGAAAGAAATTACGATTTAATAATTATTCGTGACGCACACGAATGGGTCTTGCCTAGTCTTATTTCTTCATCTCAATCTTTATTGGCAATGCAGGAGCTTGTTGCTCGCTGCCCATGCATTCCAATTGTCGTATTTGCGGAGCCAGGCGCTGCTCGGGAAATTGATCATGCCGTTTCGCTGACTAATACGGGGGTGCGCTCATTTGAGTTATCCCCGATGGAGAATGATCGCGACTTTGAAATGTTCATCCGCGATATTCGTCGCAAATTACTAGCAGCTTCTGATCAAGGTGCGGAGATATCACAAGAAGAGATAAAATCGATTCATTCCAAATCTAAGGGCCTTATTGGTTATGCATCCAGGCTGGTGCATTTGTCTTTGGCAGACGCTGGTGCGTTACGTTTTAATGAAGCTGATAATTTTGAGGCTGAGCAGCTATTCCCTATTAATGGTGAGTCGTTTTCTTCGTGGATGGGAAGAATGTCCGTCGAGAACATGAGCGTCGCAGAGCTCAATGCTTTTGATGTTTTCTCACACCAATGCGCTCAATTGTCGGTAGACCCGGACTCACTATATGAGTTTCCGGCTATACGGAGCTGCTTTAACGATCGTTATGAGGGTGTTTTTCAGAGCTTTAGATTGCCCACAGATGGCTATCTCCCATTTCGTCAGAGCACTAGCTACTGCCCAGAGTGTCTGAAAGCGGATATTAGGAAGGTTGATCTGCCAGCTTGGCGGTCTGCTTGGCGCCAACTCGGTATGTGTATCTGCTGCGATCATGCGTCTCCAGTGATGTTGCTTAGCCTTTCTACGCCTCATTATTCACCGCTGGACAAGGCCTGGCGTGCGTACACTGAGTATGTAAGTAGCCCAAGCTCTCGGTTGCTAGTCAGCTTTCCTCTCATCAGCAACGGCGAGCAGGCCATCGCGGATAATCAAATGCTGTTGAGGATCACTGCTAGGGTACAGAGTTGGGTGCTAGGAGATACCCAAATCATCCAGACTCAAAAGCCTACCAAGGCAGTTCTGGAGTTTTTGCTTGGCGTCTGGCTCTGTGATCCTGCTTGGCGAACGGCTCCGGGATTTGCCTGTTCCTTCTTCTTTCCTCAGCGTAAGGGTAATAGCGCTAACCTCACTCCTGATACGTCCTTTGCTGATGCCCCTCCTCATTACTCATGGGCGACTCCACGTCAGATAGCTGTTGCTTACTGGATGCTCGGAGTAGCTTTCAATGTGATCTCTTTCGATGAAGCTCTGACGATCCGTGACGTATGCCGACCGTATTCTCTTCCGTTTCCAGTAGATCGTAATGAGATTAGGAGGGTAGGGCTTGGTGTACACGCTCGGCGAGTGAGGGAGGAAATGATAGCATTGGCATATCGAACTCTCTGTGCAGAAGAATTCGAGCAGGTTATTTGGGCATTGAGATAGTAAGAATGAGTGTATTCTGGCCCTCCTAATGCTATCTACTGATATTGCCCGCTTTTAATATTTTCAGCTAAATAGAAACCCAGGTAAAGCTTTCGTACATATGCTGACTGTGCGAATGTTGAATATCAATTGAAAATTGACATGCTGTGCATGGCATTTTCGATGCATCTAAAATTTGCGATTTATTGACAGGTGCAACGGCGGGTGAGCTACAGCTATGGATGGCTGATCGTTACAGATGCGGTAAAAATTCGAGACCGCTCTCATCGCTTTATGAGTAGATTTCACCAGTGAATTGCCCCTGCTAGCACCTTCATAAAATCGGACTGGCGGTAGGATCCTTCCCTGGGTTTACGCTCAATTTTCTGCTTAACATATTGATTTGTCTGAATTTATCTTTCGTAAATTTTATTTGACAGGCGCCCCAGCGGTTCTGATTCAGTATGGTTTTTGGACTACACTGGTCAGAGGTATAGTCGAACGGGAAAGGTTTTATTATGGCACGCTCCCATCCCCTCATCGAGGCCCGGCGGTTAGAGTACGAGTTTGAAAAGGTCTTTCGTGGGCTTGAGGAGCGAAGGAAGGAACCTGAGTATGCCCAGGATATTGAGTTTTTTAAAAGGCTGGAGGATCTTAGGGTTAAATATGGCTATTCTTACGTCGAGGTTGCTGACCTGCTTTTGAGGCGATATGCAGGATCAATTGACATGCTGTTGAGTGGTGTTGCTGCAGTCAATACCAGGGCGGTCAAGGAATTGGTTGATATTTACACTCAACCTGATGAAGATTGCGGTTCGGGTGATACGACGCTGAAGCCAAAATCCGACCAGCATTCAATGTGTTCTGCTGTCGAGCACATTGAGTCTTGATTTTTAAGGGTGAAAGAAATGGATCGTATTGAAGAGCTACTCTCTATCACGAATCGGATTACAAAGGAGTATGAGTCTTTACTGCCTCTACTGCGCGATCCCGAAGTATCGAAAGCGGTCTCTTTTTTGACTGAACTGGATTCTCTCTCCGAGCAATACGAGTTTACGGCCATTGATATTGTGCGGCTTATAGATCCAGGCCGTGCAGAAGAAATTCAGGCTATCGCCAGTACAATGGCTAAAAGTTCGAGGTCGTAAAGGTGTCAAGAGAAAACTTAGTAACAAGATACCAACGTCTTATAATGTCGAGAGTATTTACTCTGCTTTTCGATTCCAAATCCTCCCCACGGTGGTAGTAGATACTCCCACTTTATCTGCCGTCTCTTTTCGGCTCAGTCCTAGGCCCCGACAAGCCAAGATAGCCTCTACTGTCTCCGGAGGTGTCCTGCGTCCAGGCTTGGTGGTGACCAGTAATCCGTCTTCGAACTCCCCGTTCCATCTCGCTAACACACCAAGTTCAGCCAGTTGCTGACCATCGTCTTCGAGGTGCACGAGCAAATCCTTGTGCGATTGGCCACGCTCAAGGCTCGCTGCGACGGTGAGGAGGGTGAGGGCATCGACCTGAAGCACCGAAGCGATTGCTTCCAGCGTATCGAGTGTTACGCCGCTCTTGGCGGTTTCGAGGTTGTATACGTGCTTGGGATCGACGAGCCCTTGGAAGTCATCCTTGCTGAGGCCTCGCGAAGCCCTCACGAGCCGGAGGACTGCGGCTAATGACTCTCTCAGTGGCATGACGGCTCCCCAAAGCTGAGGATAGAGCCACATTGATTAAATTCAATCCATGGAATATATTCCCTGTTCTGCACGTTTTGCCTGATTGGTCGAGCAAGGCGGGGCCGGACGTCTGATCTCGAGCTCAGTGCCCAGCCGCCAATTTATGGAAAACCTTTACGACAGGCTCATGCGGCCCTGTATGCACCAAATCGCCCAGGGTTAAGGCTCTCCGGGTCATGGCTCGCTGCATCGCCATCGTGTCCGTGCACGTTCACCTCTGATACGGAATAGTCGGAGCCGCCACGCAGAGCTGCGTTAGGGCAATAACCCGAAATTTTCAATGCATCGCCTTGGCGATAGCTTCACCGAGATGATCGATGTTCAGAACAGACGACAATGATATGGCAGGCCTCCCAGGGATGTTTGGTGAGGGGCTTGCTCATTGGCATGCCGTGACCCGAATGCTCCGAAAGCACTGGTTCCATCTCTCGGTAGTGATGGTCGGGCAGGGCAAAGGCCATGAGTTTGAGCTCATGGTCAATGACGAGCTGAAATTGCAGCAAGTCCTCCAGTCCCAGGACGAGGAGGTTTTCGTCAAAGAGATTCAGGTTGTCACCCCAGCGAGCATGAATGGTAGCGGTGCATGGCGGATGGAGAAGGTGAAGGGCCTGGCGATCGGAGATGACCAGAATGGTGACAGTGTCTGCGTCGTTACGGTTGACGGTGGTTCTGTTTACCACGATTCGTACCGTACGAATCTGGATGTAGCGTCGCTCACCAAGATGCGGGTTTTGTACGACGCCCTGAGCGCGAAAAGGAGCTTGCAATGAGCGAAGGTAAGCTCGAAAGCTCTGTCGACAGCGAGCTCCTATCAGATAACCATGTCCCGGCTGCCGGCCTTGAGCTCTCTGTTGAAGCTGCTCGTGCTCTGGTTGTCGAGCGTTTCCCACGTAGGTCGTACTGCATCGTCGAAGACTGGACGCTGTTCGAGCCTGACCTGACCGAGGATGAGTTGGCCAAGGTAAAGGCAGTGGGCCTGGTGCCTCTGATCGTATTCGCCCACTGTGTTGTTGACGACAGTGAGGGACGTTTCCCACCTGGTGGCTGGGTTCGGTCGACGATGTGTGCCTCATTCGTGGATGGGGTTTTCGCCGCGACGAGGAACACTGTCTACGTACTGCTTGGCCCTGGCCGTCGTCAGAAGGCCAGCCTAAAAACCATCTTCTCTTTCTTTTAAGCATCGCGGCACTGCGTCTGGAGTGCTCCTCACGCAGCGACGTGCAAAGCATTCAGGTTGTAGGGACACTCAATGGCCAAATCCATCAAGCTCCAATTTCTCAGCAAGCGGCACACTGACTTCGATTTGCGGCGAATCGCCCGGGCGATGGAGCAAGGGTTCGATGAGCCTGTTACTGCCTACCTAACGGATGCTTTCATCATGTCTCGCGCAGGTGGAGGCGTGGTGTTTGGGTTTGAAGGTGATGACCCTGCTGGCCGTTATGCCGATGGTCGTGTTGTTCAGACGGCAAAGGTCGATCGGCTTGAGAAGGAAGGGCGGTTTTGGGTGCTGACCACGGTGGAGGGTAGCCGCTATGTGATGGCTGCGTTTCGTCGTGAGGGCGGTCGAAATTCTCTTCGGGATTTCCTGCAGATGGCTGTGGCTTAAGACTCTTCTTGCTAGGTGAGAATCATGGTGTTGTCAGCCGCTGCGCTACCAGCGATTTCGATTGATGAGTTCAGGGCCCGGTATCCGCGGCTGTTTGCTGATCCTGAGGTGGGCGATATCTACTGCAGTCCAGGATGGAGAGGGATCCTCTTGGCGCTGTGCGACACGCTGCAGGAGCACTCGGATCGGCATCCAGGCGTGGTGCCGGTGACGGTTGCGCAGATCAAGTCCAAATTCGGCGAGCTCCATTTCTTCTACGACGGGGGCGATGACTACTGCCATGGTGCAGTGAGTGTTGCTGCTCAGCTGTCTCTGCGAACCTGTGAGGATTGTGGAGCGCCGGGCAAGCAAGTGCCTGGTAGGTGGGTTCGTACCTTGTGTTCAGTACACGATAGAAGTGGGTCGAAAACAGTGGTGTAGGCTCGCAAATCGTTTTTGTGCATGCCGCTTCGCGGAAATGCCCACTAAATCCATATTTTTCAGAAAGTGGCTTCCGGTTGGAGCTGCTTGCGGTGTCCCTTTGCCTATCGCCAGGTTCTGGGTGTTTTCTTGACAGGAGTTATATCGTGGCAATCGCTGATTACATCAAGGTTTCGGGAAAGCTCGAGGACATTCGAGTTTTTGAGCATAAGGAAGGAAGCGTTCGGGTAATCATGAAGATGGATGGTGTTCTCATTCCAAATACTGACATCCCGATCAAGCTCTACGAAGAGATCGAGGCGGGCAAACACTACGATTTTTATTGTGTGTACAAAAAATCTAGGAACAAGTTAAAAAATACTGGCGTGGTCTATGCGTTCAAAGAGGACGGCGGACGAATTCGTAGTCTCACTAAGCTTCGTCTGGCGACTCCAGTGTATATGATGTTCTACGGGGCGATCTGGTTCGCTGTCGCGTATGTAGCTGTGTTTCTTCTTGCGCTTCTGCCAGTGCTCGCAGACCATCCGCGGACAGGAGCTTTACCAATTCTGCACAGCTATTCGATGATGGGTGGGGCTATTCCTGGATTGTTCTTCCTGTGGTGCGCAATTGATTTTTGGCGTAAATCAGCAAATCTGGAAGCCTGGCCGAGCGTTGCTCCAAGCGTCGTGATTGAGCGTTTCAGTAAGCTCCATAAGTAAGCGATCTTGCCTGAGAAGGGTAGCTTGGGAGTGCCGCTGCGCGGCCAGGCTGTCGTGAACCGAGCCCCGCATTTCACGGGTCTCGGCCCTTCGGGCTTCCATCCCGCACGCCTTCGGCCGGTTCGGCCTGCGCGCTCCGCTTGCATCCGGGTTACGGGTTTCGCGAGGCTTCATGTTTGTTTTGATACTCGGTAGCGTTCACGCTTTTGCTATGAGGCATCAGGGCTCGCCATCTCGAATAGTTTTGATCCCAGCACGCTGGCCTGCGCATTGGTGAGTCTGAAAGTTGTGCCTTCCATGTTAAGCAGTATCGTTTTGGCATTCTCACGGTTGACCATTACGAGATAGTTCTCTGAGCTAGTCGAGCAAGCTGCCTCGGGCAAGTCTGGATTTGAAAAGAATGCGATGTCGAGTTTGTGGTTCGGATGATGAAGTTCTAGAAATTCATTCAAGGGGGTTCTCGTGTGATACGAGCTCCTAAAAAGTGTATTAACTATTAAAACGGTTGTAGCGGAAAAAACTTTAGCGATAAGTTTGTTTTTTTGTAGTGCAACTGTGCTTCTCTGGAGGTTACGCGAGTAAACTTCCAGTGTCATTCGTTATGCATGGTTTGATCTCTGACCTGGATATGAGCCATCTCACGATGGGGAGTGCTTCGCACGCTGTTGTGATCAGACTTCACACAACGCGAGTAGAGATGTCCCCGCGAAGGAGCAAGGTTCGGGCATTGTCATTCGGGTTCGTGTCGCGCGTCTCATTCACCTCCATCCCAGAAAAGCTGCGGATTTTTTTGCGCATTTCAGGACGCGGTGAATGCCCCTATTTACCTGGGTTTCATCTGATTTGAGTGCTCTTCAGAAGAGAGAAATTTTCGGATTTTTCTGGCCTAACCGGAGCTGCTTGATGGCATCGTATCTGCAGTCGTTGCCCGTATTGCGACATTACTCTCCGAAGCAGCTATCCGAGGGCCTTGGGTGTGGTGATTCTTGGTTGGATCACCACACCCTGCGGGCCACAAGGCGGCCTATGCGCTCTGGCAGACCAAATCTGAAAGCACAGACCCGAGACGTTCAATTGTCATTGATGAGCAAGGTTGCATGGGCTCGCGAAGTTCGTTGGTGATTATGCCCTGGACGCTCAGAGCTGCCTTGATGACAGCGGGGTTGGGTTCGATGAATGCAATTCTTATCCAGGGTAGGAGTCGATAGAGCGTGGCTCTGGCAGAGATGAGGTCGCCGCTATCCATTTCCTGCATCATCTGAACGTATAGCTTGGGACTAATGTGTGCTGAAGCCGAGATTGCGCCGGCGCCGCCCAAGGCAAGGTTGTTGAAGATCTGGATATCTTCGCCAGTCAGTATTTCTGCGTTTCCGTCGGCGATCAGGGCCATGGTGGTTTCGATATCACCACTGCAGTCCTTCACAGCAGCGATTCTAGGGTGATGCACGATCCTTCTCAGCGTCTCTCGCTCAATCCTTACACCTGTTCGGTAGGGGATGTCGTAGAGCACCACTGAGACAGAGGAGGCATCGGCAACCGCTTGGAAGAAAGACTCGATGCCTTGCTGCGAAGGTCGGATGTAGTAGGGAGCTGGAACCAGGACGCCGGCGATGTCACGGCTCTGCATCTTTTGCTGGAATGCCAGGACTTCCGACAGGTTATTGCCCGACAGTCCCATGATCACTTGGCCAGGCAGGGCGATCTGCAGAACTGCATCCAGTACCTCAAGTTGTTCATCCTTGTTCATGGCAGCGGCTTCGCCCGTGGTACCGCATACCACGAGGCCTCTCACACCGTCAGCGAGGAGCTTCTTGGCCAAGTCTTGAAGGGCCTGGATATCGACCTGCCCCGAACGGAATGGTGTGACCAGTGCAACCCAGATACCGCGAAAATTAGACATGCATTACTCCTCAGGCAGACCGATTAGTCGACGTCAGAGGAGGGGATGGGAATCAAGCGGGGAGGAGACCTAGCGCTATCTGTCCTGTCAGCTCATCTGACGGGACAGCGCCCCGGTCAAATGAGCGGCTGTTTCTTGGATTTCTTAGCAACGGACACGCATGCGCATGCCTGGGCGGATGGGCCCTTGGCAGTCAGCATGTTGTCAATGTCAGGAATCATGGGTGATCCGTTGCGAAGAGGTGCAACGGGATAGTGCGCAACGCAGCGACGTTTCGTCAACTAGCAATTTCTTTTGGTGCTGAACTTGCCGCGTGGCGGACGGCTGTCGTAAACCGAGCCACAGAATGCCTAGGCTCTGCCGGGCCTCTACACACTCTCCGTCAGCCGACGGGGCGCGGCCCCCTCTAGCGTCGACATGTAGGGGTAATCTCACAGTTTTGCTTTTGTGGGTAGTTCATCGTAAAAAGCTCGCTCCTTTTGTTCCATGAGAGAGCGTCATGTCGGAGCATAACCCCCGTTATCCTGAAGACACACCTTTAAGTGTTGGTGCGTTTTGCAAGTCCGACTTCAACCAGGCCACATCCGGCATTGAGCCAACCTATACCGCCCTTTCTGGCGCGCTGACGGGATTGGCAAAAGCCGCCTCGGAGGCCCAGAAATATGAAGCAGCGAGGGTCTGGTGGCTGTTGGCTGATCTCTGCATGATGATGCTGGACACTACCAACAGAAATGAGCCCTTCAGGCCCTACCTACTCATCGGCGACCGGCATTCAATGTCACCGGCAAGCATGGTCGACGAAGAGTATGTGTTCTTTAACGACTTGGTTGACAGCCTCCCGAACGGCCTATTGAAGGCGAGGGTCTCCGATCTCCTCTGGATTACTCCTGGCCTCAAGCACATTCGGCACGCCCGAGCCGCCATTGATGGCTATGCGACGGTGCCACTGAATGATGAGATTTGGTACCAAGAAGGTAGAGAGTGCTTCCAGAGAGCGTTGTCCCTGACCAAGATGATTGGCCGAGGAGATGAGGGGCGGCTCTCGAACCTTACCCAGGCAATCATGGATGCAATCGAGCAGGCGATTCACCAGGAACTTCCATTTGCCGTTGGGTTGGTCGAGACGGTCATGGACTATCAGCTTGAACATCCCGAAGTCTCCGCGTTACCAGAAAAGGTGGCTGAGCTCGGTCGTTGCTTCGTGAGCAAGCAGGATATCTTTAGGGCCCGACAGTGTTTCGACACTGCGTGTAAAGGTTTTGCCTTGTTTAAGCGTCACCTACAGGCTGCAAAAATGACAGTGGCCATTGCTGAGACATGGGTATCAGAGGCCGAGGTGAGAGGGGAGCAGACGCACCCGATTGTGGCGCAAAATGCCTTGGAAAATGCTCTTCAGACCTACCGAGCAGTTCCGGGGGCATATCGCGCCGAACTAGGTGTCGACACGGTTCTGCCTGCACTGCGTAAGAGAATTGCTGAGGCAGGTGCACGGGTGGTTGAGCAGATGAGTCTGATCTCAACTCAGACAGACATCACGAAACTGGTAAAGCGTACCAAGCGCTTAATCGAAGGTCAGTCCTTTGGTACTGCCCTCTATAATCTCGCCAATATGTACCCGTTTTGCTCGCCCGCTGAATCCCGTCAGGGAGCACTAAAGTCACTACGTACAGGGATAGTCAGCTCCCTGACTGAGGTAGTTTTCTTTGATGAGACTGGCAGAGTGATTGCGAAGCGACCTCCACTGTCCTTCGGCGCCGAACTGACTGAAGAGGACGAGTACACAGTCCAGGCCAAGATGGTCAGCGAACACTTGCACACCATCAAGCTTACGGTAAGAGGTGGGGTTTTGCCGGCGCTTGCGATCATCTCGGAAGCACACTGCGTCAAAGAGGTCGACATGGTTGAGCTGGCCAAAGCGTCGTCACTTGTGCCTCCAAATCGGGTACACATGGTCGGGAAAGGGTTGTACTGGGGGTTCGTAGGGGAGTTTGGTATGGCCGCACATTTCCTCATTCCACAGATGGAGGCACTGATTCGACATCGAATGAAGGAGGCGGGTCTCAATACCTCGACGTCCAGCGCTGACGGTATCGTTACCGAAAATGGATTGAGCACCCTCATGGATGTCGAAGGCGTATCAGAGCTGCTGGGTGATGACGTAGCTTTCGAAATCCGAGCGGTGTTCTGCAGCCC
This sequence comes from Pseudomonas sp. TYF_14, assembly GCF_043105275.1. Taxonomy (NCBI): domain Bacteria; kingdom Pseudomonadati; phylum Pseudomonadota; class Gammaproteobacteria; order Pseudomonadales; family Pseudomonadaceae; genus Pseudomonas; species Pseudomonas sp. TYF_14. Next base: position 253,015 of record NZ_JBICLK010000061.1, on the reverse strand, counting down.
ATATGGCCCAAACCTCAGAAACACCTTTGCTCATGGGCTGCTTGATGACGACCAAATCTATGCAGAGTCGACCGTTTACGCCTGGTGGTTCATGCTCAAGTATGTCTCGGGGCCATTCTGGGAGACGGTACCGAGGACGTAGCCCTGATCGTCTCGCCAGGCTTAAATCTGGTGGAGCGTTGAGGCAGTGGTCACGGTGAAGGAGTGGCGGGGAACTCCTGCTCGTAAAGCCTTGGGTTGATGTAAACATCTTTGAGGAGATGCTCAAGAATGTTCATGGCCAAGCCTAGCTGCGAAGCTTTTTGTGCCGTCAGCTCGTGTGCAGCCTCGTTTCCCAGTGCTCTTACCTTGTGCAGGATTTTCGCGTTCTGTGGGTTAAGAATGCCTCGGGATGCCAAGTCTTCAATTTGAAGGTGGAGCGTTTTCCCCTTGGCCTGTTTCTCCTTGCATACCCCTTCCAGTAGCGCGCGCATCCCGATCGCGGCTAGTACGGGCAGCCCCCCAGAGAGAGCTTTCAGAGATTCGTCATAGATAGCCTTGAGAGAAGAGGGCAGCCACCATAGGTCAAGGCCTAGCTTGCCAACTCCCTCCATCCGCGGTGGGTACAGTTTTTCAGTCACGAAAGGCTGCAGTTGGCCATCATCATCGTAATCACGGTCTTCAGAGTCGCCAGACACCATGCGAAACGAAAACGTCTTACAGCCTTGGCATTGGATTATCTGGTTTTCGACCCACCACTCATGGAGATTATGCTGGTCTTCACGAGAGGACTCTACACCTGCTGAGCACACCACGCGGTGAAACGTCCTTGCACAACATTTACCGCAAGGCAGTTCGAGTTCATGGCCCTCACTGGCGTGTTGCGTGTATTTGGTCGATGTCTTCATCGTGCCCATTTCCTAGGGAATTGTGCAAAACATATCCTGCCTTCCACCGGAGGGCTAGGATTGTGAGCGTATCGAGACCACCAACTGAGCTTTGTGCTTTGTTCTCCATACTATCCGCTGTCGTTTACCGTCATGCTGGCGAAATGGTATTGTCCAGGGATTGTCGCCTTTCGCGACTCGCCGGCACAGGAGACGCCAGCTTGGGAGCCCTTCAAAAATCGTCGCCGTTTCTATCTAGGTTTGCGACGCCTAGAACAGGAGAGGACAGTATCCCGGGCTTTTATTCTCCGGAGCTCCAGATGTGGGTAATCGATGCCTCGGATGGCGAAGTCCCAATCATCGCCGATGGGGCGCTAAATGAGCTGATGACCAAGACCAAGGTCAATGCGGAGCAAGATGACGAGGCTTCCTGGCAGATAGAGCTCTTGACCAAGACCTACCAGAAGGTCGAAAGCGATGACGACGATCCCAGTCCTTATCGAGGTCAATCGAATGATTCAGGCCAACTGCATCGACTCGACTCGAGCAACCATCTGCTGCAACTCGTGACCAAAACCGATGCGATCACTGAGCGCGACGATCGGTGCAATGCCAACCACATCCTTGAGCTGATCACAAAGACCAACGTTGAGTTGGAGCGTGATGATAATGGTGATCCTACCTTCGGCTTGGACACCCGTTATTACTCGGACTGATCTGGAAGCGCCTCATGCTGTTGTTGGTGACAAATCGTCGCGATATCACGATGGACTACGTGGTTGCTGAGCTCCGCCGGCGCGGTCAGCCTTTTGTCCGACTCAATACCGAACAATTGCCCGAAGCGTTGTGCTCGATGGCGGGATTTCCCCGCGACGCTTGGTCTATCTCACTGGACGGTGTGGTTGTTCGTGGCTCGCAGATAACAGGGGCCTATTTCCGTAGACCGGGAGCTCCAGTCGTACCGGACACGGTAGCGGATCCTGGGGAGCGGGCTTACATCGAGGCGGAGTGGAGCAGCTTTCTCAAAAGTCTTTACTCCAGATTGGAAGGGCGATGGCTTAACTCACCAACAAAGATCTTCATGGCTGAAGACAAGCCGATGCAGCTCCTCCTCGCGGAGGAGATTGGCTTCCATGTACCACAAGCATTCATCACGAACGACATCTCATGCGCTAGGGCCATCTCTGCTCTGGGCCAGGCCATTGGCAAGCCTCTACGTCAAGCGGTGCTTGAAGGCGAGACAGAGCGCGTCATGTTCACATCGCGACTCGCTGAGATTGAGGATGATCAAGCGGAAGCGATGAGGCTGAGCCCTTTCATTGTGCAATCAGAGATCCTAAAGCAATACGATGTGCGAGTGACTGTTGTGGGTGAGCGGGTTTTTGCGACGGCGATCTGGTCGCAAGATAGCGAGGAAACGGAAACTGACTGGCGCAAAGGTAGTCGTCCTGATCTTCGCCATGAAAAGATTGTACTTGAGCGGCGGGTTCAACGTCAGTGCGTGAAGCTCGTCCAGCGCCTAGGCCTTCGTTACGGCGCAATTGATTTGGTTTGCGATCGTTCAGGCAAACTGTGGTTCTTAGAGATCAATCCGAACGGGCAGTGGGCTTGGATTGAAAATCTAACGGGTTACCCTATTGCTGCCGCGATCGTAGACGAGTTAACGGTGAGCGCAATTGCTTCAGCCTAAAGACTGGCTCCATTGGCTCTGGCCGACCCTCATCCCATTGTCGTCTACCGAGAAGGCCGAGGATACGGAATGGAAGCAGGGGATTGCTGCATCTGTTCGAGAGGGTGATTGGTCGACGGACAGCGACGTGGTGCTGGAAGAATCGCGGCGTCTTTTTGATGCAGAAGTTGACCGTCGGAAGGGAGCTGATGCGAAAGCAGGTATTTACCTGGCCGCTATCACGGCGCTGATTCCCGTACTTGTCTCACTGCTGCCAACTCTTTGGAGCGACAAGTCGAGCAAATGGCTAGGTTGCATCAGCCTCCTCTTATTCGGACTGGCCGTTGCCTTCCTTCTGCGCGCAGGGGCTTGGGCCTTCAGAACGCTCAAAGTCGCCGGGTTCGCTCAGCTTGGCCCAGGTGAGCTAGCGAATACCTGGAAAGAGAGTTCGCCTAAAGCAGGCCTAGCCAAACAGCTCGCCCGCGCCGTTCTACACAACTACACACTGGTCAATGAGAAGGTGACCCGTATCAAGATGACCCATGAGTACCTGCTTCGTGCCTTCCTGACTTTCACGATTCTCTTGGTGCTCCAAGTAGTATGGCCAGTTGGCGCTTGGGTCGTTGAGGAAGGCACCAAGCTTATGGGCACTCCAGATCCGGCTCCATTGATCATGTGCTATTCGTGACGTTACAAATCAGGAGGATTTATCCCTGAGTTGCCGTGTCAGCTCAGTCTTTCTATGATGTTTAATCTAGCTTTTTTATTGGCCGAAGGGAGCAGGATGTTATTGTCGACCATAATTGCCAGGCATGAATGGGCGATTTGCAGTGAAGAAACTAACCAGAGAGCGGGGCTCTTTGGGCAACAGATTTCATCGCCGCTGACTATTTCGCATACTCGAATCTCAGCTTGATACCAAAAGTTGGGTTGCAACTTGTTTTAAACACAACTTGATGCGGAAGCAAATGACTATAAATGCACTCAGAACAAAAATAGACATTGATCGTGGGGCAAGCCTATCGTCTTTTGAGATCAAAAGACTTGGCGCGTTAAATCTGATTGAGACGAGAGAGCTGGATGCGAATGCCCTTAGAGGGCTTATTGCTTTTATATGTACTTTAAACTGCACCACAGAACTTGAAGGCTACTACGATTCTGACAAGGTCAAAATTGATATTCCAATAACTGAAGGGCTACTTAAGGCTTTTGGGAATCCGCTTATAACTGTGAACTTCTCGCGCGACGAGAGTACTGGCTTGGAGTTATTTCACCTGATGTTCGAGCTGGCCGGCAGTAAGGATAGTGTTCCGCACTTTTTGCGGCTCGAGGCAAATTTGTTTGACTTGAGCGACCAAGAGCTCGAAACTCAAGAAAAACTGACTCTTCACAGTATGGATCTTAAGACCTTTGATAAGAGGGCGCAGGTAATCGCAGCTTCGACATATATTGAAGCCATGGTGACAATTGTTAGCGAAAAAAGTTTATCGACACCTGAACATAGCAAGGCTTGGCAAGAGCGCGTGAGGCCTATAAAAAGAAATGGCAAACGCGGAAAAATTACACCGAATTTTTCTACACATATCGACCACCTAGAGGAAATTAAAATTCTTCCTCAAAGTATATGTGATGCGCTGAACAAACTACGACTTGCGCGTAATGTTTCCGCTCATAACTACAATGTTTTCATGGGTGGTGAGGGTGGCTCGCCGATTAATCATATTGAGGTCACTCATTTGGATGAAGATTTCATATCAAAATCCCGTGAGTTTGTAGATGTTTGCAAAGATATTTTTGGAGCCGTTCCTAAAGCGCTAGGAAATAATAAATTTCAGCGGTACGCTGAGCTTTTAGCCGGGGAAATTTGCAAATTTACAAATCTAGAGTCTGTTATTGTTTTAGGGGTTCGACACTCCGATGATGTGGAAGAGATTTTTGGATAATTGCAAGGCGTGATGCCTCTTCTCATTTTATTATGCATCGAGCAAGCTGTTGTTTGGGTTCGGGCTCGCTCATGAAATCGTACTCAAGAGTTCTTGCTTGTACGCCGATAGTGATCGCAAGCCCGAGACCAAAAATGCAATTCGCAGATTTATTGGTGTTGGAAGTATCGAAAGCTAAGAAAAGGGCGAGCAGAGCGCCCCTTTGTGCTCAGCAGGCTCCAACGCTGCAACATTCGCTTAACTTGAACCTCGAAGATCGGCTAAAGTGAGTCATGGGTCACAGTTTTGTACTGCGATAGAGTGGGAATTGAGCAATGGATTGCGATCAACTGCTGGACGACCTACGGGACTACATGGCTTCTGTGCCAGGGGCTCCGGAGGCTGCAATCCAGTCGCTGTTCAAAGGGCTAGCAAGAGACAGTGAACTGGTGGCGCTTAGCTCGCACCTGCAGTTGTCCGAGCATGCGGCCTTGAAATCTGTGATCAGCGGAATCGCTACACGACAGGGCGTACTCCACCAACTTCAGGAGCGGCTTCGTACGCTGCTTAAAGGGCGACTTAGCAGCGGGGGATCAGCGGCACGGGTCAGGAACAAGGGCTCGCTCTTGAGAGAGCTCACTGGCCTAGTAGCCACCTCTGACCTTAAAGCTGCTGAGCGTTTGCTCCTGGATGCGCTGGAGGAGGGCCAAGACCCTGACTACCTGACACTGTTGGGGCGGGTCTACACACTCCAGCACCGCCCCTTAGAAGGGGCTAGAGCTATGCAATCAGCTGACGCTATTCGGCGTCAGCAAGGCGCGTTCGTCCTTGATCGCACCGTGAGTCCAGACAATCACCATCCAAGCGCAGCCGATTTGGATTTCATCCAGGAGAATGCGCGTCAATTTGCCCCTCTGGAAGACGAGACCGTTGAGTCACGGCATTTTCAAACTGGCTACGCGAGTGTCCGGGTGGATCCGACCATTAGACGGAATGGTAGTGATGTGGGTGACGCCGGCAACGCGGTACAGCCGCATCGAACGACGGGCACGGAGGAACCCAAGCGGCGACTCAGCTTGAAGCCAACGAGGGTTAAGACGCCTGATAGCGATGGCAGTACACAAACTAACAACGCCAGCATCCGGGTCGATCCTGCCATTAGACCGAGTGGTCGTGGTGTGGGTGGCGTCTGCAACGGGGAGCAGCCATATCAAGGGGCTGGCACGAAGGAACCGAAACGTAGACTGAGTTTGAACCGAGCGTGGGTTAGCACGCCCGATAGCGATCGCTGTACACAAGATCACAGCATCCACAGGCCAGATCCTACCCCATGGTCGACTTCACCAGTCGACAGTAACGAAAAAGCCCCCATGGAGCTCCTTGCGGAGCCCGCCCCCGAAGTCGAGGTAGATGCCTCAGCAGAACCATTCGGCCGTTTCTTCACCGATATACCTTTCTCTGGTGAGCAGTCTGATTCCCGCGACCTTGACGCGTTCTGCCTAGACCAGATTGATGGGGAGGATGACTCTGTTGGAATGGGGGCCGAACCGTACTCGGATGATACCGACTTTGACCCAAACCTCGCAGCGGAATTGGCCGAGCTAGAACTGTATGGCACCACGAAAGGACGGGATGACAAATCCCACAGGGACAGTGACTACCTGCAGGATTCCGAGGACGAGTTCGCTTTCTATGAATTCGACCCAGACACCGTGTTCGATAACGACAGGTACCAGGTCGAGTTTGCAGGGGGCGAATTAGAGGATCGGATAACGCGTGAGGAGCGTGCGAAGCAAAAGGCCGTAGAGCTCGTATACAAATACGATTGGCCGCATGGAACGCTTCCCCTAATTCAACAGATTTACGTCATGAGCGGGTGGGGCGCAACCCGGGTGGCATTGGAGCGAGCAATCGATGAAGGGCTGACTCCTGAGGAGCTCGTGCTCGCTGCGCACATCAAGGTCATATGGGCTGACAACGATCTTTACTGGATCGCATTCGACAATACCGGCAGCACACGCCTTTCCTACCACGCGTTGTCTTGGCGTACGGCGCTGATGGTTGTCCGTTCATTCGAGTCGATACCACAGGTGGAAGAGATCGATGTACTCCTGGAACAGCTTTTTGAGTACTGGTACGAAAACGCTACGCTGAGACGAGTATTCAAAGCCTTCGCAAGGTACTTGTGGTACCGGTTTGGTGATATCGATGGCGTCCTTCCCGCACGTCAGTTGGGGAATTTTGACTCGCCATATCAACGCCCCGACGAAGAGTACAGCGATCTCGGTATTCCTAATGATCTGGGGATGGGAGGTATCCGGAAGCTTCAGGCATATGGCGTACCGCAGATCAAAGATCCGCAAGAACCGAGCTGCTACTTCAGCGATCTCCCCCTTAAAGCGGAGGAAGGTGAAGACGTCGTGTCGACTCAAAAACAAAGCGATCTGCCAGCAGAACTGGATGGCAGTGATGCTCGCTCCGATGTCCAGGCAGACACTCCTACCTCGGAGCTTGCAGAGCAAGCGACTCGCGGATGACCAATACAGTGATGGTCAACGCTGCTATTTAAAAAGGCGATACAGGCTTGTCCACAGTTGGCCAATGCCAAACCACTTGTAAATTGGACTCACAGGGAGTACTTCATGAAGCCGCTTAGACTTACTCATGTACAGGGTTGTTGGGTTAAGCGCTTTAGCCCCAGTGGCCAAGAAGAGATTGGCGTTGTCAGGATGGCAATCCCTGAGACTGGCAAGACCCAGGTTCATTGGATTCGAGCAGGTAGTGCGAGCATCGTTGATTCTGATGTCCTGCAGTCGGGATTTGTGAATGGCCAAGACGTTCTCGACGCGACGCCCGGGACAGGTGTTCGTTCGCTAGGCCAGGGAGCGATCATGCAGCTCAGAGACCTGGCTGGCAGCGAGCAAGCGCTCGTGGATTTCCCTGAAAAGGGAGAGCGACACTGGCTGCCGTATCAATACCTACGACAAGTTAAGGGCGTTAAACACCGGTTTGTGACCGCTCAGATGGGCGTGGAGCCGGATGCTGAGCGTGTGAGACTAAGATTGCTCGCTCACGCGATCAAGGTATGGAATGAGAACACGGGATCCCTGTCTCACCTGGAAATTGACCCGCTGCCTCATCAAATCAACTTGGTGCACCACATCCTGGCGTCGAACAACCTGAGTTGGTTGATCGCGGATGACGTAGGTCTGGGCAAAACGATTGAAACGGGCATGTTGCTTCACGCGCTGATCCAGCGAAAACGTGTGAAGCGCATCCTCCTGATCACGCCCGCGGGGTTAACCAAGCAATGGCAAGATGAGCTGTACTACAAATTCAAGCTCGAAGACTTTGAGATCTATCATGAGGATTTCTTCGTCAATGAGCCACGCCAGTGGAAGATGCACGATTGTGTGATCGGGTCGTTGGATCGCCTCAAGCAGCCTGATCACCTCGAAAGTCTGCTCCAGGCAGAGCCTTGGGATTTGGTCATCTTCGATGAAGGTCACCGACTCAGTCGCCGGCAGTACGGCCTAAAGTTCGATAGCTCTGAGCGCTACGATCTTGCAAAAGCCCTTCGGAGCCGCACAGAGCACATGTTGCTTCTCAGCGCTACTCCTCACCAGGGCATGCAGGACAAGTTCGTAGCATTGCTTGAGTTGCTGCGCCCGGAACGGCGGGAAGAACTTCAAATGCTCAGCCTCAAGCCCGAAATTCTGCGTGACATGGTTTACCGCAATCACAAGGCAGACGTTACCGATGCAGAGGGACGCTTCATTTTTGAAGGCAAAATTACCTCTGCGCTGCAGGTGTCCAGCAGCCAGGAATCGATTGACTTCGACCAGACCCTGCAGCATTACCTGCGCAAGGGGTATGCCGCAGGCGAGGCTTTAGGTCAGACAGGTAACGCCATTGGTTTTGTGATGACGGTGTACCGCAAACTCGCCGTGTCTAGTGCTGCCGCGATCCACCAGGCTCTTCGGAATCGACTTCAGCGATTGCTGGACAATTTTGGCGGCGACACGTTACCCAGTACACCGGATGATCAGCGCTATGTGGGTGAGTGGGAAGAGCAGGTCAGTGGTGAGGCAGAAGAGTTCTTCGCAGGGGAGATTCAGCTCCTCAAGCAGCTCATCGATGACGCTGCGGTGCTCATGACGAATGATTTGAAGCTCACGGAGTTTCTCGACAAGGTCATCGGGCCAATCAATAAGAAAAACCCTGAAGAGAAGGTGCTGATTTTCACCGAGTACCGAACCACACAGCGCTATCTCAGGGATGCATTGGCGGCCCGGTTTGGTGATGACAAAGTAGCGCTCATCAATGGCTCCATGCAGCACGTTGAGCGTCGAGAGGCGATTGCACAATTCGAGACGCAGGGTCGGTTCCTCATTTCCACCGAGGCGGGTGGTGAGGGTATCAACCTGCAGAGACAGTGCCACATGATGGTGAACTATGACCTGCCCTGGAACCCCATGCGTCTAGTCCAGCGGATTGGTAGGTTGTATCGCTACGGGCAGAAGATGAAGGTCGTGGTGTTCAACATCCAGCAGTCCGATAGCCTTGATCAGGAAATCGTTGACCTGATGTACGAGCGTATCGATAGCGTTGTTCATGATTTGGCCGAGGTTCAGCATCATGAATTCAACGAGGGCCTGAAGGATGAAATTCTCGGCGAACTGGTGGATCTCATTGATGTCGACGACATCCTTCAGCAAGCAACGAAGCTGGGCATCGAACGCACCAGTGAGCGCATTGACGCGGCTCTGGAGGAAGCCAAGCGAGCTGCGGAGAAGCAGAGAGAAATCTTCGCCCACGCTGCGACGAATGACATCAACGAACTGGGTGATCAGGTGGCAATCACCATCGATCATCTCCAAAGCTTCGTCACAGGCATGTTCGGCCAGCTCGGTATTGAAATTTCTGTTCCTAGCAACGAACCGCGCCTCTTGCGAATTCGCTTGCCTGACCTGGTCATGCAGGAGCTTGGACGCAGCAGAAAAACTTCGTCGCGCATGGATGTCACCGTTGACAGGGAGCTTGCTGCGCGTCGCCCAGAAATCCAGATGTTGGATTTGACCTCGCAATTGATGCAGTACCTGCTTGCCAAAGCATGTCTGTATGACTTTGATGGCCTGGCAGGATCTGTTTGCGCTCCGGGCCTAGGTAAGGAAGATGGCGCATTGCTGGGCGCGATGCTGCGCTGGCAAGGCCCGCAGGGGAATCGTGTGCGTCAGGAGTTTGTGACCATTCTGGCCGGGCAGGGGGGAGTCAAGGTGAACGCTCCAGAGGCTAGTAACTGGCTGATGACGCCCGCGCATTTCAGCTCACAAATGGCTTCGGTGCCTGCGTCCAAGGCTCTTTTCCAAGCGGCCCATGAGGTGGCCAACAAGAGGCTGGCCGAGCTAAGCAATCAGTTTCTGATACCCGAAAATCTCGATTGGGCAGGAGCAGCTTGGACGTTTCCTCATTGATGGCAGGGCCCAAGCCCCACTCAGTTCTGTGAGCTGGGTGCCGGCGCTTTAACGTGCCGGCCCCCCGTTGCGGGTCGCAATCAGCTCTCAAACCTGCACTGACGCTAAGGTTACGTGAATGCATCCGATTGGATTGAACGTCACCGACTTGAGGAGCTTATTACCCATATCGGATGAGGCTCATTTGGGCACGACCGCTGATCACCACATCTCAGCCTCAGCCTACGTTTGCACCTCGCTGTCAGGTGGTGCTCGGTCGTAAATCTCGACCTAACTCCTTTGGTGCCAGGCTTGGATGAAGCTAACGAGCTCTTGAATAGCTCACGGGTTGTAGGCGCGGAGCTTTTTTACCCTCATGACCTGTGGTGCGTAATATTCCAGCCAGGATGTAGGGCCAGCGTTCAGAAATGCTTTTGTTCTACCTGGCTGCAGCAGCGTCAAACCTGCAACGTCCTTGAAAAGACGCTTGGTTTCATTGGCAATGGATCCCGCAGAGAGGCCCGGCCGGTACATCAGCAGGAAGAAGATCAGAGGGCCGAACATTACTACCCGAAGGGTGAACGTATTGTACGTCTCGGGCCCGTAGGCTATTCGCATGAAGAATGGATTAACACGCCCCGTCTGACCTGCCAGGCTCTGTAGAACCTCATAGTCGCCATTCAGCTCGCCGATGGACACTGGCGCCGCTAATGTTGCAACGATTGCGAAATCAGCCTTCGAGGGGGCAGGGGCGCCGTTAAGAATGAAGGGGATGAATCTCTCAAACAGGTGGCTGTGGCCACGATCAGTGCGGGTAGAGTTGAAGGAAATTTTCAACAGCCATCGTGCGAGTTGGTCGTAGTCGTAAGTGAGGACTGCGCTGAGCTTGGTGTAATTCTGAGTCAAGAACCCATTGGAATTGAGGAGCTCTTTTCCGTAAGCGTCCAGAGAGGATAAGACGCCACTGTTGCAGGTTTCACAGACATCCTTCACTTGGTGCTCGCCGCCGACCATCTTTTTCGCGACCTCGTTCCAGCCGATGACGCTGGCTTCGAACTGCTTCTGGAAACGGTAGATGAAGGCTGGAATCACGTGCTCCCTAGTAGCTGAGGCTTCCTGTTTGCAGTATGCGCAGATCATTGACGGCACCTTCCATGATAACGGTCTGCGATTATCATCGCTGAAGCCCGGAGTCGCGTTCAACCTGCAGCGCTAGCTAACACGTCAATGACCTGGACGGGGAAGGGCGTTACGCTCAGGAACCAAGAACCCTAAGCTCATGGGCTAAGCATTGTGCCCATTGTTTGCTGCACTGAGCTCAAGACTCGCTCAATGATAGCTCGGCTCTCCAAGATTTCTTCGTCGTCTACCAGATGATCCCGACCTGGATAGACATCTAGTGCAGCATCACCGCCCATTTCTCTGAAGAGCTCTAGTGTTGCCTCTGTACGCTGAAGCGAGATCCATGGGTCTCTATCGCCGTTGCTCAACTGTATGGGGGTGCCGTGAAGCTGGCCGGAGGCTTTCCAGGTGAGGCCTGTCTCTATCGCCAGTCCCCCGGTGAACGCAATTAGACCTCCCCAGCGCGCCGGATTTCGATAGATGTATTCGCAAGCCAGGCAGGCACCTTGTGAGAAGCCTAGGAGTACGATGCGGGAACGATCTACACCTCGGCGCTGCAGGTCGCAGATTTGCAAATCCAAGCTCTGCAGCGTTGGCTCATAAATCGTTGGGATTTCCCCCGTCGAGTCCTTGAGACTCAACCATTGCTTAGGGGCCTCAATGGCGATGTAGCAAGCGGCTGGCAGATTAATTCGCCCCGCGATTACAAACATATCGGCTGGGCTTTGATCAGGGCCATGTATAAGGATGATGGCCGAACCACAGGCCTCAGGAGCAGGGCCGGAGGTCTGGACAGGATGGGGGTGGCAGGTTTCATGAGCCATAGTGTCGTTCTTCTAAAGGATCAACCCATGCCCACAGTCTATGAGCCAGTTCTGGATAGCCGGGGCTGTGAATGTGTGAGGCTGCCAAGATACGGAATGTTGTTAAAGGCTTCTGATGGTAACGGGCATCGTTGCATGCGGACGCTCCGTGTTTCCCTCGGAAATTTCAGAAGTAATTGCAGTTTGGAAGGATGGGTACTCATCCCTTGAAGTGCACCTTCCGAAAGATAGTTCGACGTCTCTCCAGCCAGCTACGCACGAACGTGGCCCGTGCCCGCAACGGTCTGGTTTCTCCTCTGCACGGGCACAGTAGTGCATCTCAAAATCCTGGTCATTGGCGGCCAGTCTCTGAGCCATGCTCAGGATTGGGGTAATACCAATCCCTCCAGCGAAAAGCACGCTGCGTTTCGCGCTCAAGTCCAGGGGAAAAAGGTTCCGAGGCTCGCTGATCTGAACGATTTGCCCGACGCGCAACTGCTCGTGGACTGCTCTGGAACCGCCCCGGGAAGCAGGATCCTTCAGAACGCCGATGCAGTAACGATGGGTTTCGTCAGGGTGGTTCCAAATAGAATACTGACGAACAATTCCCTCAGGGAGATGAATGTCGATGTGCGATCCCGCATCGAAGACGGGCATGGGCCCTCCGTTAGCAGGGACAAGCTCAATGCTGATGATGTCTTCAGCCTCAAGGCGGATAGCCGAAATCACCACGTTCATCATGACGCTGCTCCTTTGATGAGTTGAGCAGAGGGTTGGCGTTCAGCGGCGATGATGCGATCAATGATTCGCCTAGATTGAACACCTCCTGCGTCAATGTTCAGCTTGAGTAGTGCTCGCTCAGGGTAAGCGAGGAGGTTCTGCTGCTGTTGTTCGAGCATCTCCAGGTCTTCGGAGAAAATTTTACCTTGCCCCACGCGGATCGTGTCGGTCAGTTCTTGGTCTTCAGGCTTGAAGTTTCGTGCCATTCCCCAGAAGTACCAGATAGAGGTATCTGTCTCTGGGGTGATGAAGTCGACTACGATGCTGCCAGCTTTATGAGCAGCATCTGCGTCGTAGCCACCCTTGCCAGCATGGGCAACACCCACCTCAATCAGGACATGACTCGGAGGGGAGAATCTGCAGATCTGCCATCGATCGACGGGCACGTCATCGGCGAGTCCGTTCCCACGCAAAGCAGCTCTCCAGAACGGTGGAGCCATTACGCCTTCCATGAAGCGGCTAGTGACGACTTCTTCACCCTCAACGCGAGTGTGTACAGGCGCCTCGTCAATTTCCTTCTGACCAATGCTGGACGCGTGCACGTAGGTCTCATGGGTCAGATCCATGAGATTGTCGATCATTAGGCGGTAGTCGCAGGCTATATGGTAGAGGCCACCACCATAAGCCCAGTCAGGGCTTTCAGCCCATTCAAGGTGGTGGATGAGCGCCGGGTCGGCTTTTTCTGGATCGCCAGGCCAAACCCAAATGAACCCATAGCGCTCCTCAACCGGGAAGCTCTTAATGCACGGGAAGCCTTGCACCCGCTGATTGGGCATAGACTCCGTCTTTCCGTCGCACCCCATCACCAATCCGTGGTAACCACAGACAAGCTTGCCATCTTCTACCGTACCCAAGGACAGCGGGGCCCCACGATGGGGACAGAAGTCCTCTAGGGCGGCAACACGACCTTCAGGGCCGCGATAAAACACGATCTTCTCGTTACAGACGCGCCGGCCCAGCGGTTTTGCCGCAATCTCGTCCGGGGTGCAGGCTACGTACCATGCATTTTTAGGAAACATCATCGGGCTCCTGTTGTTGTTCTCTGGATCCAACGATGGAGGGATGAAAGGCGCAAAAACACTATCTTTCGATAGCAGAATGGTCATTCATCGGGCCGTGCATCGAGATTTCCTCTGCCTCGCCCATACCTAATCCAAAGATAGGTGGAGCCCTGCGCTACCCGGTTTAAAGTCTGGATCATCTCCAATGGATCCAGTGGGTAGCACATGAGCGGGCCTGGACAGCGGGTATTGAGCTTACTGAGAAAGATGATCATGGACGGTGAGTTGGCTGCGGGGCAAAGGGTGTTGGAAATCCCTACCTCTGAGCTCCTAGGCGTCTCACGGATGCCTGTGCGAATGGCATTCCGGGTTTTGGAGCAGGAAGGCTTGCTGGTGCGTCAGGGAATACGTGGATTCAACGTACGCCCCATGACCTTGGAAAACCTAGTAGGGGCTGTGGAAGTGCGCGGTGTTTTAGAGGGGCTGGCTGCACGGCAGGCCGCGGAGCGAGGTGTTACTTCGGATACCAAGGCAAAGCTCATGAAGTGCCTTGAGCAAGGTGATCGTTTGTTTGAGAAGGGCTACGTGACAGAAGAGGATCTTGCCGAGTATCACGACATCAATAGGAGATTCCATCAGGCAATCATTGAGGCGAGTGGTAACGAGGTGGTAGCGATGGCTCTCGTAAGGAACGCACAGATGCCTTTCGCCTCAGTAGACGCGTTAGCTGTCGATCGCGAGAACTTGGGCCAGGAGTATCGACGATTCAATTTCGCCCATATGCAGCACCATGATGTCGTGGAAGCCATGCTGCTGGGTCAAGGAGGCAGGGCAGAGGCGATCATGCGGGAGCATGCGAACGTCACTTTACGGTATGCAAGACTAATGAGCGTCTAATGAACCTCGGTAAGGGGGCGCGGGCGAGCTGCTCGTTTTCTCATGAGGCGGTAGGGGGATTTGCATTCAGACGTGTAGCTTGTCTAGGGCATAGCCGCTATCCCACCCCTGTTCCACCTTCGCTAGCCCTTGGGCCTTGAGATTAGCTACCTTTAAGCAGCACATGCTACGGCCGGCCACGCTGACACTACGAAGAGTGAATTCGCGCGCTTCGAATCGTTTGCGGGGTTCTACAATCGTTCATTCTGGCCCCGCTGCAAGGATGCGAAATGCCACACTTGATCAAGAACGCGCTATCAGATTTGCACTCTAATGGATGGGCGAGCCTCCAGTTGCCAGACGATACCGCCTCTGTGATTCAGCAAGCTGCGCTCGAAATTGCTTTTTCCATTGGGCAGCCCAGGACATCACGCCGTGGAGGGCCTTTGATTGACGTGCTGATTCCGACTGACACGCAATTTGCGAATCTGCGCTCTCTCAGCGCCCGCTATGGTCTGAGACCATTTCCATGGCACACCGACGGGGCTCACTGGGCTACACCGCCCCGTTATCTCGTTATGGGTTGCATAGAGGCCGCCCCCGACGCTGCTCAAACTATCTTCTCTGAAGGAAGCGCATTCAAGCCATTGAACGCGGAGGCCGCTCGCTCGTCGACCTTCAGGGTTACCAATGGCGGCAACAGTTTTTACACCACGGCTCGGGGCAGTTCCGATCGTTACTACAGGTACGACCCTGGCTGCATGACGCCAATGGACGCCGGCGCTCACGAAATCTTGCGCGCGATCGATCTCTTTGAGCCCGCAGACGAACATGCAATCACCTGGCAGGCCGGGATGTTGCTGCTGCTTGATAACTGGCGATTTCTACATCGGCGTGGAGCAGCACAGGGTAGCACTGAGCGGAAGCTCCTGAGGGTCACCGTAATGGAGAGAAGCAACCATGGCTAACACAGGAAGTACCGCCCAAAAGCCGCGCAAGGAAGTGCCATCAGCGATCTCGGCGGAGGCGCTGTTAGGGAAGTCTCGGCTTTACGCCTCGCGAGCGTTGCAGGCCAAGGCCTCGAAGGATTCCGAGGTCTATCAGATCTGGGCTGCTTTGGCCCTTGAGCTCCTGGGTAAAGCTCAACTGGCGGCGATTCATCCTTGCCTGGTCGTGGAAACCGACAATCCGAATAGCCTTTTGGAGGCTTGTGGTGTCGAAACTGACACCAAGGTGAAGACCATCAGTGCTCACGTGGTTTTCGCACGACTGAAACACACGGTGGCAAAATTCGGCACACCGCATGCTAAGGCATGCGAATTGATCTCTTCACGTAGAAATGCCGAACTCCATTCGGGCCAGGCAGCATACGCCGGCGTCATGGATAGCGACTGGGAGGGGGAGTTCTGGACAACCTCAGAACTCATCCTTGCATCCATGGAGCTCGAGCTGGAGGATTGGGTGGGCAGTGAGTCAAAAATCCCTGCTGCCCTTGCAAAGGATTTTCACACGATCAAAGTGCAGGCGGCCAAACAGCGCATCGCGAACGCCCGAGCAACCTTTGAAAAGCCCGATGAGGCATCTGGCTCATCACAGCAGAAGCCGAAAAAGCGTTCTCCTAAAGAGATCAAGGCGCTGCGAGAGCAGTCCCAGAGCCTCAGGTGGTGGACGTATCAGGATGCTTTCAGATACCTCTTGGATAGCCATTGGGACATTCCGTGCCCTGCATGTGAAAGCAAAGCCTTCTTAGGGGGCGATCGCATCCATGAAGAGGTCATCGAGCAGGATCATGAAAGTGGGTACGAAACGGTTGAGCGGTACTCCACACCCGTCGAGTTCTACTGCCCAACGTGTGATTTGCACCTGGAGGGTGCTGAGGCTATGAAGGCGGCAGGCTTCGATGAAGAATACGTAGAGCAGGATGAGCGAGAGATTGAGTACGAGCCAGACTATGGAAACGACTAGGCCCTAGACCACTCATGAAGAAGGAGAGCTCTAAGCTCCCGGGGCCATAAAGTCACTGGCGCGAGAGCAAGGAAGGGACGGCGGGTACCCAAGACACGCAGCCATAACCTGCAGCGATAGGGACGTACTCGTCAGTATCGTTTAGAATGGCACCTTACACAGTGGATTCACTACCGAAGGAAGAATTCTATGTCGCGCTTGGCCGAATTTCGGAAACTTGAGCAAGCTCTAGCCGCTCAGCTCGCTGAATTGGAAGAGTTGAAAGGAAGCTCCGAGCTTCAAAAAGAAATTGAATTTGAAACCAAACTCCGCGAGTTGTTGGCTAAATATGGCTTCAGTCTGCGTGACGTAATCAACATTCTCGATCCTGAAGCGGGCCGTCGCGCATCAGTAGCGGCACCACAGAAAACTCTCCGCAAACCTCGTGGCGTAAAGGTTTACAAGAACCCGAACAACGGCGAAATCATCGAAACCAAAGGCGGTAATCACAAGCTGCTGAAGGAGTGGAAAGCCGAGTTTGGTGCAGACGTTGTTGAGTCTTGGGTTTCTGTTCAAGGCTGACACGCAGCAACCTGAGGGGAGTAGCGATGACTACTTCCCTCGAAGCTTTGAGGTGGATGCTTCAGCAATGACAGAATGAAATTCGAATCTGAATAGATCCACAATCTTGCTTAAAATGATCAGCGGATCAATTTAAGTGTTATGCCTGCCAGAGCCTCATTGAACTCGTCAACTGCTATAGCAGCTCTACCGTCAAGGCTAGGCATGTTGTCGTGGAGCTTTTGGATGCTTTCCTTCAGGAGCAGGTTACTGCTCAGCAAAATATCTTTCGCAGAGACTTTTTTAAGCAGGCTTTTACAAAGATTTTTTCCTTGGAGGGTGCGCCCTATATATAGCGATATGTTTACAGTGTTTGTCTGAACTCGTACAAACTTGACATGCTCGTCGTACAAGTGAAAGCGCGGGTGGTAAGAGTCAACAAAATCTTGCGGCTTTGGGTAGGATGCCACTGAAGCTAAAGCTGGGTCAACCCAGCAATCATTGCTTTTAGCGTGATTGCAATCAAAACAAGCAACCGCCAGATTCCAGAGATGAAAAGAATGCTGTACGAAGGGCTGCCTTGGTAAAATATGCTCAATTGGTTTTGCGTGAGAAATATTCACCAGGGGGCGCTGGCAGTAGCAGCATTTACGACCTTGCTCCGCTTCGAGAAAATCTCGAAGGTGCTTGCGAAGAAGTTTGCCAGTGACCCCTGACTTTTTAATTTTATTATGCTCGTAAAGATCAACCCACAAATCATTCGGGCTTTCAGGGTTTCCCGCTTGTCGGCTGTCGAACTCAGTCGCAGCACGACCCGCAAATTCCTTCAGGAGACGAAGCGTGCCCGGCTTGTGTTTTTTTACCCCATGGCATTCGTCACTATACCTAGCCTCGAACGCTGCAATTTCGGCTGGGCTCTTGAAGTTAAAGTGTGTCATTGCTAGCCCACCTGAATAACTGAGCGAATCGCTGTTATGGCTTTGTGAATTAGGTCAAGATCGCCATGTTTCTGCGCGCCGTCATCATGCTTTGCGGTTTTATCAATTATATCGCTGATGGCAGAGAGATCCTCGATTGCCGAGGATCCGAAACTACTAGCTTCACGCGCATCGGTGTTGACGAGCTCAATTACACCGGAGACGAGTCTGGCACATTTTTCATGAACCTCTCTGTTGTGGGGCGTGTAAGTATGGAAGCCCTGCAGCAGGATAGTCTCAACCGAATGCCTGTCTTCAAGGTCTAAAAGATCAAGAACACCTTCGTTGACATTCCAGCAATACGAGTTACTGCCTTTGGCGTTAGCAATCATTACGGGGGAATGTGTGGCCACGACTACGGACATTTCAAATGCTTCTGCGAGAATTGAGAAGGCCCTCGGCAGCACCTGCTGCCATCGTACGTGAAGGCTGATTTCTGGTTCATCAATTAAGTAAGTTGCATTGTGGTCTGCTGCGCTAACAAGAAGCACAATCAACTGTATGATGTTCCTCTCGCCAGAACTCAGATCTGAGAACCGGATGATGATATCATGATTAGGCGAATGTGCTTCGTGTTCCTGCCGCGGGACGATACCTATCTCATATTTAGCGGGGTCGACTTGTCTCGCTGTGTCGATGGCCTCCTGGTCGAGAGAAGTGGTAAGGTTCAATGAAATCAAACCGTCGTCGTCATCTCTCCGCTTTTCCGCCTTTCCTTTTCGAAGCAAGTAGACTTCCTGGTTGAAACCCAGTTCGATCAGAATCGTAGCGAAAATGTTAAAACGCCTAGAGCTTTCCAGTATAGAAATAAAGGACTTTGTTAACGCCTCACTCCTTTTTGCGAGAGACTCAGACTCGCCAACCTGTTTGTAATAGCGTCTCAGCTCTCCCGTTGCCTTCGGAAACCTATCAGCCCGAGATATCGAGAGTGCTGTGCATTCCATACTTCTCTCCGCCAGCTGGTGGATGAGGTCGCATAGTAAAAAGCTCTTGCCCACACCATTATTGCCGATGATATAAAGGCATTTGTTGACCTGGGATTCAGTGAGGCTCTTCAGGATGGGAGCCCCGTTAATCAGAAGGCTAGGTTGATAGCTGTCTTTATTATGATCACTCACATCCATGAAATCGCCGGGTTGGAATGGACTATTCCTCTTGCGATTCATTACCCTGCAGAGAGATGGTATATCGATATAACCGCCTGAGAATTGAGCATTGATGATGCGTTGCACGGTTGGCAATACATTATTAGGACTGACTCCGCTCTGCGCCCAAATGCCAAAAATCGAGCTTGCAAGGTTCGCTGCATCTAGGTAGCTAAGGTCTTTAGTTGAGGGATTATGACGAGTCACATCAATTTCAAGTACCCTACCATCTTCTCGGCTGGTATCCGAGCTAGCGACAATCAGCATGCCGCATGAGGATGACCTTGCTGCTGGTGCTGAAAAACTTATGACTGCATTAATAGAGCAGTGTTGAGCCAATACATTTAACACCTTAAGGGCGTACTTGTGACTTTTGTTTTTAAACTGAGGTGTTATCACTACAAATTCGCCAGTCACCCCCATGGCGAGAAGGTCTAGCAACGGCGTAATTTTTGGTACTCTAAGGCTCGACGATACCTGCGCATCTCTGCGATTTAGGTCAAGCACGTAGACAGGACTTTGTGCAGGGTAGTCGAGTATTCCATCGAGCCCAAATTCGGTGTATCTAACATCATGCATTTCGAGCTTAAGCCGTATCAGCTCGTCCTCACCACTTCGGTTATTCCCAATCATGTGGTAAGACTTGAATTTTGAGTCGATGGCAATTTGACCAGTGATCGGCTGCACATCAATAATTGAAGTGCAATCGAGGCATTCAACTATCCCAGCCGCTAAAAATCCTGAAATCCGTGGGTAGCTGGCTGTTACTCCATAGCCTGATGATAGGATATGGTTGATTATGAATATTATGAAATTGCGAACGCCATCATCATTGATGGCAAGCAAATGGTTTCGCACTACATAATAGCAACTTGAGAACGCCTCATCATTTAGCCCGTGAAGCGCTATTTTGATGGCGTAGCTATCCGATCGAAAATGTCTTTCAACCTTGCTCCGTAAATCTTCCGGAGCGGATAGGCGATCTAGCTCTAGCTCTAGGTCGTTGTCGCTATTCAAATCAGCAACTGCGAATACGAGTATCACCCAGTCAGCGTCAGCTCCGTTTAATCTAAGTGAAGACAACTTGGAAACAAGTTTTCGGCGAACTTGAGTCCAGTCAACATCTTGCGCAATCAGTTCCATTATCGTTTCAGCCATCACGAGTTTTATATCGCCTAGGCTCAGATGCTATGGCATGGAGCTAGGCAGCCAGCGATGGCCACTATTGTGCCATGAACAAGAGGGAGTGAATGCGCATTCTGCAGGGGGCGCCTGCGACTCTTTGAAGGGAGGATCAACCCCAGCGAAGCATCGCACATGGACGATCCTGGTCTACAAGTTTGATCTCAGGCTGTTTGGGTGCAGGAGGGTTGGGTCATGATGGCTCCGGCCTGCACTGAACCAGAGGTCACTTTTCCAGCTTTCGGATAAGTCCGCCGAACTGTTGCGCCGGCTCCACATACCGCAGTGCTGACTTCACGTCACTCCAGCCCACATACTCCATGAGCGTCTTGATGTCCCAGCCAGAGCTGGCTGCCCAGGTAGCAAATCCTCGTCGGATCGAATGAGCACTGTAGATCTCGGAGGGCAAGCCACACCTATTCAAGATGTCGCGGAGGAGAGGAATAAGGCTGTGGGCCGCGATCGGGCGATCGCTGATGTTGCCCCAGCGATCAATCCCCCTGAACACACCGCCACGAGTGAGGCCAGCAGCTTCGATCCAGTTCAGGTATGCCTCGACCGGGCACAGCTTGCTCAGTGATGGTGTCTTGTACTCACGGCCAGTGTTGTGCCGGTCTCCTTTGGAAGACCCCAGGTAGAACCTGATCCCGATGTATCGCTCTGCATGCGTATTCTCGATCGTGAGCCTAGCCAGTTCGTCCCCGCGGAATCCCCTCCAAAAGCCAATTGTGAGCAAAGCGATGTCGCGGGTCGCCTTGAGAAGAGCCGCCATGTTGCCGGCGGCTCTTGCCTGAACGGCCTCATCCTCCAGGTGCGCCACTGCTTTTTCGAGGTGCAACAACGCCAGAGGAGCCGCTTGCTTCTGCTGCACGGGGTGTATCGCCCGGATGCCCTTCAGCAACTGCCTGACCTTGGGGGCTTTGGTGGGGTCGGGGAAGCCATTGCTTTGGTGCCAGTTAGCGAGCGCAGCCAGGCGTTGCTTTAGCGTGCTCAACGCCAGCTGGTCGGCGTACTCCGCGATATAGCGCACAACGGACTCAGTGGTGGTAGGCAGGAAGCCGCCCCAGGAGACTTCGTAGTGGGAGAGGGCGGCCGCATAGCTCTTCGAAGTGTTCTGACGAACGCTTGCCTCCAAGTACCTATCTGCCTTGCTGACCTTCTCCACCATGTCATTTCCCCGTTTTCAGCCTTCGGTGGCTAGCCTTGGCCATTTGTATCGCCTTCCAGGCCATTTTACCCCCGTTCTATTGGCTGGCAAGCCATAATTCGTGATTATCTCTTGCCAAAATTCCAGGTACGAAACGATTTTTAACGTGATAAAGTGGCACGTAATTACATGAAACGTAAAACAGTATGAAATCGTAGGAGGGATCATGGCTAGAGGCGGTATTAACCTGGCGCTTGTGCGCAGAGCTCGTGAAGCGCTGGTTGCCCGAGGCCAGAATCCAAGCATTGACGCGATTCGTATCGAACTTGGAAATACCGGCTCAAAGACGACAATTCAGCGCTATTTGAAGGAAATAGAAGCTCATGATCCTCGCCCATCGGCTTCTCCTTCCAGGCTAAGTGATGAGCTGACTGAGCTGGTGGGCAAAATGCTGGAGCGCTTGCTGGAGGAAGGTAACGAGGCGCTGGCGCATGAACGGGCCTCCTTTGATCTTGAGCGCAAGGCAATGAAGCAGGAGGTCGGTACACTTCAAAGTCAGCTGAATCAAGCTAATGACGAGGTCGCCAAGCTGCAGTCCGCCCTGCAAACTCAGGATGAAGAGCTCAAAACGACTCATTCCTCACTGCAGGCCGAGCTCACCCGTAACGCCAGACTCAGCCAGAGCTGCACTGATCTTGAGGTGCGGGTTCAAGAGAAGGACGGGCAGATCCAGTCCTTGGAGCAAAAGCATGCGCATGCCCGGGAGGCCCTCGAACACTATCGTGCTTCGGTCAAGGAACAGCGAGAGCAAGATCTTAGCCGCCATGAGTCCCAGGTCTACCAGATGCAGCAAGAGCTGACAGTCATCCAGCAGACGCTAATGGTTAAGCAAGAGGAGATCAGTCGACTCATTCGTGACAATGAGCGATTGATTGGCGAGAGCCGCCAGCAGACCAAAGAGGTTTCGCAGCAGCGAGATGCTATCGAGCGCTTGAAAGGAGATCTCGGCATCGCCAACGCAGCAATTGCTCGAGGCGAAGGCGCCAAGGAGCTTTTGACCCAGCAATTGGAGGCGAAAGCCAAGGAAGTAGTCGAAGTACGATCGGATGCTACAGTAGGCCAGCAGCGAGAAAGCGAACTGGTCAAAAGGCTTGAAGAAGCTGAAGCGGCGCTCAGCACCTACCGTACCGCCAATAAAGTTGACGACCCCGGCCGCTAGCGCCTTCAGCAGTAAAAATTGATCCCATGCCGGGATTGCTTGGAGTGATGCGCCAACGGAGAGGCCGAGAAGGCGCTTGCGTCTGTATGAGCACTCGGCGCTAGGCCGGCTGGCTATAGGGCTGCAAGGCAACGCTGCTGACATTGCCTTCAGCTCATCGATGGTGGACGACCCCAAATCAGGTCAGCAGCTCAACGCGCAGGGCAATCATGAGACTGCGCTGCCCTAGCATTACTTCCCATCGTTACGTGGATAGCCAGGAGCCAACTCGAGGTTATGAACTCCATAAAGTGCCAATGGATTTTTCAACCAGAGACGATATTCAAGTGGATTGAGAGAGTGATCAGGACTGCAGTCAACTGACCACTGGCGGAGGGCATAACCGACCACGGCAGAGCGGAGCCGAACCTTCAGCGTAGCGCTTTCATCCATACCATAGTCGAGCAGCGCGGTCTCTGGCCTCCCGAGCTGAGGGTGAGGCACAAGCTCCAGCTCTACTCGATGATTCCATTGATCATCTTCGTTCATTTGCTCGTGAGGGTGTACATCCCCCTCAACCGCGCGCACACCCGTAATTCGAGTGATCGCAAAATCCCTGAATTGACCGCTCTTCCGATCAAATCCGCGCACATGCCACCTCTGGCCATTATCGAACAGCGCATACGGAACAAACTCCCGATCGCTTTTCTCACGCAGGGACTCGTATTCGATCCTCACTGCGTGCCCACGCTTAATCCCTCGGCAAATAGACGCAAGAGTCTCTAACCGCGGCTTCGCAAGCTGTGGTTGAGCCATGCAGGGGATACCTGGAGTCCAAGTGGATGGCTCTGCATCACCAAACCCTCGACTAACCCAGGTGAGTACCTGCTCTGAGGTGAACTCAAAAATCGGCTTGAAATCGTCGGCCGGCGTATAGGCCTTCGTACGAGTATCAAAAGTCAGATTCTCTGGAGCTAATCGCCGATAAAGCGCCAAGTCACGAGTGGCTGCAGCTGTCTGTAGCTCGAAACGCTGAACAATGTCTTGGCGTGAGACTGCCCCACAAAACCAGGCGTGGAGCTCGATGAAAGCCAGTCGATCGCGCTGCTTCTGCGACAGCTGCGGAAGTTCTTCGGTCGAACTCACTGTATAAAACCTCAGTTGCAAGCTTGCGCCGGGATCGTTATCGTCCAAGCACAAGATCATTATGATCTCTTGTGGCGCTCATTTTAGCTGGTGGCTTGTAGGTGCGCCATGTGACTCCTTCCTCAGAGGTTTGCTATGTCACGTTTGCTCCGCATCGTTCTGATTGACTCTCTTTGTGCCGGCGACAAGGCCGAAGTGCTTGTTGATGCCAATACCTGCCTGACAGGTACCAATGGCATTGGTAAATCGACCTTTCTGAAGCTCATCCCACTTTTCTACGGAGCCAGTGCCGGCAGGATGGTCAAGGCGGGGACAAACACATCCAGCTTTGCCGATCACTATCTGCCTAGCTTCACTAGCTACATCGTTTTTGAGTACCTGAATCATGAGAATGTGCCGCGATGTGCAGTGCTTCATCGCTCCTCCTCAGGGTACGCGTATCGCCTGATAAGCAGCCCATGGGATGCGGAGCTCTTGTATGTGGATCAAACCATTGGTCTTTTAGTCGAGCCGAGCAGTCTACAGCGTCGTGCTGCGAATATGCGAATCGACTGCACTCCGGAGCTCACTCCACGCGACTACCTTAGGGTCATCCAGTACAACACAGGTGTAGCTGACCTTGAAGGCATCAATTCTTCAGACCGCAAACGCTTGATTGCAGCCCTTCGACGTACCTATTCGCTTGCACCATTTAGGCACCATTTTGGTGGTATCGATAACCTGATGTTCTCTCTTTTGGAGTCTAAAGGCACGTTTGACTCCATGAAATCGGCTATGAAGGAGATCCTTCAGCAAGAGACTGGAGTGGAGAGCGTAGATCTCTCGGGGATGGATTTAGCTGCATTCACCGGCGCGGTTGATAGCCGTGCCAGCTACCTGATCATGGAGTCTCGCATCCGGCCGCTAATCAATCGTCTCTCAGAGCTGCATCCGCGCTTAGTAACCAATGAGGGGCAGCAAGGTCGGTTGAAACGGATTGCGTCAGACCAGCACGAAAAGGCTTTGGCTGGAAAGGTGAGCCTTCAGGAGCAGATCGAAGAGGCTCGTAAGCGCGAAAGCACTGCAACGGATGTTTACAACGACAAAAATGAAGCTGTCCAGGAGCGCCTAGGGAGCGCGCGTCGGGCAGAGAGAGAAGCAGTAGCTGATGTTGAGAAGCTGACCGCTCAACGCGCTGATTTTGAGAAAAGTATCATCCCATCTCTGATGAATGATTACATCTCAAGAACTGCGATCGAGGAAGGCCTCCGCGTCTTGAACGAGGAGCACACCGTGCTCGTTGATCAGGGCCAGGGAATCCAACACCGTTATGAAAGGCTGGAGGGAGATCTCATTCGCTCGGTTCTTGAGCGCAAGGCGAAGCGTACTCAAGAGGCCGATTCCAAGCAGGCAGATCTCAGGACACAATCGCACGCGCAACTGGAACAGCTTGAGCAACAGACCGAATCGGTTCGTGAAAAGCACGCTGCTGAACTCGAAGCCCATGATGGCAAAAATACAATTCTGGCCACTGCCCTTGCTGAGCACAGGAAGCAGGCTGCGTTCCTGGAATCAATACGGTTGCTTCCGGAGGCTGCGGAAGCAATCCAAAATGAGCAAAAAGCTGTGCAGGCTATCCGTGACGAGCTGGACAAGATAGCGGTTGAGCTCACCGAGCATGAAGCAGAGCAACGCCGCTTCGCTAAAGATCAACAGGCCGTAGCGGATGATCAGCAACACCTAGTAAGTCGCCGGGAACAACTGCGTGCTGAAGTGAACTTGTTGAGTCGCCAGCTCAATCCGAGTGATGACACGTTGCTGGCGTTTCTCCGTGCTGAGTGCCCTGCATGGGAGCAATCCATTGCTCGCGTTATCAATCCTGAAATTCTACTGCGGTCTGACCTGTCGCCGACTGGAACGCTAGATACATCAGGCTTTTACGGAATTCAGTTAGATCTGGATCGGCTTCAGCCTGTAGCGCAGGCCAACAGCGATGCCATCGAGTCGAGCCTAGCACTGGCGAACCAGCACCTGGTGGAGATTGAGGAGGAACAGCAACATCTCAGTCGCAAAGCTGCTGGTCTTTCGGAGCAACGGAGGCTTCATCAGGCAGGGCAGGCCGAGATTGTTGGGCGCCAAAACAAGCATCTTGAAAACATTAAGGCCCTGCAAGGGCTGATCTCTACGTTAGAGCAGGATGGGGCTGAACAAATTGCGCACGAGCGGTCACTGTGTTCCAGCGCCGTAGCTGAGGCTTTGCAGCAACTTAACCTTCACGGCACCCAACGCCAGGAGCTCAAGGACACTCAGCGAGAGTACGTTGAGAACCTTAAAGCTATCGTGGAGAGGATTAAGGCGGAGACAGCGGCTCAGCTGGGAGAGATCGATCGCTTAAAAAAAGCTGCCTGCGACGAGCTCGACCAGGAGAAGGAGGAAAAGCTCAAGTCTTACCATCAAGCGCGATTGAATGAGCTCACCGAAGCTGGGGTAGATGCCGCAATCATCTCAAAGCTTGAGGAAGAGATAGCAGCTATAAATGCGAAGCTCACCTTACTCAGCCAGTATCAGTCCGAGCTTCGCAACTATCAGCTCTGGCTCAAGGATGACCTTCCTAAACTGCCGGCCCTTGAGGCAGCTCGCCTTCAGGCAGCCGAAATGACGAGCCGCATTCTTGATGAGGTTCGCGAGCTGGTACAAGCCCGTAACGAGCAAGTAAGTGCATTTAGGGCCGCCCAGTCGGCGCTCAACGAACAGCTTTCACAGATCGAAGTGGGCTTGCTGATCCTCTCTTCCGTCCTGAAGCGCTTGGAGTTCACCCCTTTCGTGAACTCTGATTTGGACAGCTTGCGGAAACTTACAGCGGCCGACATAGAGAGCGAGGTGGGGCGCCTCCAGCGAGATGCCCAGAGCCAGCGGACTGAAGGCCGCAATCTCTTCCGAAAAATCGAATTGGAGGCCATGGGCGGCCCGCGTGACACTGCTGAGTACGATGCGATTCAAGACATCGCTACTCGATCACGCCACGCTGACGCAACTGGCGAGCGAGCGTGGTTCCACGCCACGCCTGAACTGCTGATTTATCTCGCAGAAGGCCATGACGTGCAGCGTAGCAAGCTGATTACTCGTACCCGAGCGCTTTGCACCCAGGTGGCCGAAAATCAGTCCGTGCTCAATGGCCTGCATCGGTCGATCATGGAGCTAGGCCGCAAGGCAACGAAGAAGGTGAACGAGGTACTTGCGGCGTTTCCGCAGTTCACGAATTTTGAGTTCCGAGTGGTTTCCAGGATCCACGATATCAGTGCATGGGATGATATTGATGCTCTCGTCGATCAGTACAACCGCTGGCGGGTTAAGCCAGCTGGTGAAATTCCCACAGACGCCCTCAATGAACGCCTGATCTCCATGCAACGACGGATGAAGGCTGGGGGCTGGCTTTCAACAAAACTTGCTGACTGTTTCGACGTTTCTTTGAGCTGGATGGTCAACGGCGTGCAAAAGGTTGCCTTCAACACGGCAGACTTGGGAGATGGGCTTAGCACGGGGCAGCTCAAAATCATCGTAGGGATGATCTATCAGGCCCTTTTTGAACTCATTCGACGAGATGCTGACTTCGATTTGCTGCTGCCGATCGATGAAGCCCTGGAGCTGGATGTGAACAACGCATATACGTTGCTCAAGTATTTCAACGCTCGTAACTCTCAGCTCATGCTGGGTTTCCCAGGCGGTGCGCCTGAGCTTATCCGGCACTTCACCCACCTCTATGCGCTTGATCGCCGTCCTTCCGGCGCAGTTTACGTCAAACAGTACCAAGCACCTGAGACTGATAGGCTGGCTGCTCTGAATGAAGAGCTGGAGCTTGATGAAGAGCAGGAGATCATCGCATGAGAGACGCCCTCGAAAGCCTGTTGGCAGGACGCTTTATCTGCCGGTACTCTGCTCCAGAACTCTACAACCAGCTATGCAACGCGACATATGCTCGCTCCATTGAGCAAGCTCTGCAGCCACTGGGGAGGACTCTCGGTTGCTTGGGAGACCTTGAGCAACCAAGTGCGTTCTTCTCTCGCTTCGTAAATCTGTCCCACCCAAAAGACCGCGCTGCAGCCTCAGAAGATTTCAAGCGAATCCGAGATGCAATCTGGCCGGTTGTAGAGTTTATTCAGCTATGCGCGCGTGCCGGACGTGGTGACGCCTGCCTAGCGCCCGGAGAGGAAGTATTCACTGCAGAGTTACTGAGCCAGGTAGAGAGCAGCACAATCTGTGCTGATCTGCTGCGTGATCTTGCTGGGCATACCTTTTTCCGTAAATCCAAGCGCGGCGAGAGCCACAGTGACAAGCTCTCCGTGGTGCTCAAAACGATGGAGGAGGAGGGCTATCTGATCAGAAAGGGGACGGCATCCTCTATCTACATAGCTACTGGAAAAATGGCTTATCTCTACAGAGCCATGTCCTGGATCGTTGAGCACCAGAAATTGCTGCCCGAAGTCGAGATTGAGCCAGCCGGTGACGCGCAGAGTGAGTTCATCCTGTGAGAGCAGAAGATTGGGCAACACTCGGAAAACACCTGATTGCCAACGCCTCAACACTTGAATTGATTGTCCAGGCAGACGAAGAAGGCGCAAGCAAGCCAGAGATCATGACCAACGGCATTATGTGGCTGATCAGACAGCACCTTGTCGACGAGTTTGAGGGCAGTCTTCATCCTTCATCGCTCTTGATCGACTTGGGCGTAAGGATCAGCTCGCAGCGCTTTGAGCTTTCGGCTCCAGACCTTGAAGAGTTGCTGGTCAAGATTGAGCAGGCTTGTGAGCGCTTCCAATCAGCTAAGGATTTCTCTCACGCAGACGCTGAAAGGGAGCAAAGGTCGATTTGGCTTGCCGTTCGACAGGTGGTCACTCATCTGCGCGATGAGCATCGGGCAGCGACTGAGTTTATTGAGGGTAGGTACGGTTTTTCTCCTAGATTCGAAGACCGTCTGCGTGACATTCGGCAGGCTGTCGAACGACTGGAGCGCTTGGCTAACAAGCTCGATTCGTTTGAGTACAACAAGCTTTCAAGCTGGTGCTTCAGCGATAGGACATTACGTCGACTGCTGATCACTACTCTTCACAATGCAGTTATGAGGGAGCGAACTCGCCTTGTTGATCTGATCAAAAGGCTCGACCAGTTGGGAGTGACTGTCAGAAAACGCAATCGCATGCGCCAGGTCGTGCTCGCCGTCGAGAGCTGGCTCCAAGCTGGGAACGTACCAGATCTGGATGACATTCTGGATCGGGCGGACGCCGCGGAGTGGGTCAGTGCTTCACCGTTAGCTCTTGGAGGCCACCTCCATCCTCCAGTGGAAGACTCACAAGCAATTGACGACATGGCGCTTCTTATTCAGTCGCTGCCCGCTCCCAAGGTAAGGAAGGCGAGTGAAGATCCTAGGGCCAGGCCGCCGGCACGCGTCATACCCACTGTGGTGGAGGTCGTAGAAGCTCCAATTCCTTTTGCCCAGCCGCACCTGGAGGCGATGCTGGAGGCCTTAAAGGAGAGCCGGACACCGCAGAGTGCTAGCCGTTATTGGGCCGACAATGCCGAACGGGAGTATGGCGTTAACGTGTGGCTGTATGCACTTGACGCCTACTATCGAAACCTTTTGGTTGTGGCGGAAAAAACTGAAATACCGTTGAGGTACGTGCTCGAACCTGTAGCTGAGCCCATGCCGAGAGGTATCGCGAACCAGGTAGTGACTGACCTAACCCTACGCATAAAGAGACGCGGCGAATGAGTGACCACAGCGTTTTACGCAGCAAGCGAAGCATTGAGATGATCAGCACCGCAGTACGCTTGGGTCATGAGAGTACGGGATTGGGCAAACTCTGGAAGATAATTCACCAGAGCTACGGGATCGGTGAGATCAGCGGCAGCAAGCTGCTGCTCAGCCCCCTTGACCGCCAAGCACTTAGAAACCTTCTCATCGATAAGGTGAGCTGGGATCCAGTGGAGTCGAGGAGGGTTGAAGGCTCTAGGATCGAATTAGCTAGCCGCTCTCGCGTAGAAAAAGCATCAAACGAGGTCATCAGCCGAAACCTGGTACTGATTAGCAGCCCAGAGGGTAAGGTGGTGTTGGCTGAGCGCCAGTATGAGATTCCTGAAGGCGGCTCACTGGCTATCCCTGCAGATCTCGTAGCTGGGCTCGATTGTTTCGTCATGATCGAAAACCTTGAGGTTCTCTTGCAAGCACACCTCTACCAAGTGCCGGCAGAACTGGTGGGTGCACCCTGGGTATTTAGAGGGTCACCACAATTTTCAATCGCGTCAGCTGCAGCCTTGGCTAAAGCGACTCCGAACGTGTACTACTTCCCAGACACCGATCCTCAGGGGTTGGCCAACAGCTTAAACGCTGCCAGTTGCTGTGGGATTGTAAGCTGCACGCTTGACGGGCTACATGAGCTGAAAGCAAAGGAGCTGGATAAGCCTCATGACTACATGACCCAGGCGCACATGATGGATGGCTTGCTTAAGTCAGGACATCCCTTGGCGTCCCTACTCAAGGATCTTCGCACCGGGTTCAGCCAGGAATCAATGGCTGGGCGGGAGTTGAAAGTCTGGTCTGACGAATCCAGGGCTTAGCGCAGGCCTTGCACCCAATTGGGTACCAGAGGACGTTAGCCCTCTAGCTGGATGGCCTCAACCATGGTCGTTGCGGATTTGTTTAGCCGTTCAATCCCTTTAAGTACGTAGGCTAGCGTAATTAAACCGGATGATTTCTGCGGATTTGAATATGGCGGATTAGGCCACCTGTTTTCGTAAATCGAGCCTCGTTGCAGTGGACGCTCAGCAGATGTGCACGTAGAGGCGAGATTAAGCCAAGTGAGACTGCCCGAGGGACTGCCTGCTTAGCTGTTTTTACTCCGCTAAGCAGGCTGCAAATCTATCGCGAGAGCCGAACCCTCAGCCTGCGAGCTCGCTCCTTGAAAGCGGTCTCGCCACCCTCCAAAATTTCACATACACGCTCTCTAATCGTTCGATCTTCCAGCCCGCCCGAATGGTAGGTAATCGGTGGTAATTGACCATGCACATGCGGGCCACATTCGGCGATGATGATCTGATCTGCGTCTGTGTTCACGACCAAATTGGCGTTGTGAGTCACCATGATGACTTGACGAGTAGCCTTCGCAGCCATAAACAATGGGACGAGGTCGTTATAAATGGATTTTGGGTCAAGGTTCTCTTCAGGCTGATCAATAATCAGCGGTCGACTGTCATTCCCATCAAGGGAAAGGTAGAGCAACAACAGTACAATCCCTCGCGTCCCAGGGGAGAGCTTCTGAATCTCAATGCCATCGTAATTGACAGCGTATCGGACGGAGATGTGGTCGGTGCCATAGAGCCACTGGGCAAGCCGCTTTGTCCATCGGCGGTACTCGGCAAGGTCGGATGCAGCTACTGGGGAGTGCTCAAGCAGCTGCTCCTGATAGGTTTTGATGAACTCCTTCAACGCCGCCAGCGCGGTGTCTTCGTCACCCTGTAGCCACGGTGTATTGAGTGACTCAAGTACCTTCTCGCGTAATGTGCCTCGACCTCTGAATGGGCCTTTCTTTGAGAGGTTGAGTAGTGACTCTCCTTCTTCAGCCCAGGCGTCGATGTCCACCGTGCGCGCAACAGAGAACGACAGCTTGTTCAGCGTGCCTTGAGCGCTCTCCAGAAGCGCTTTGATCGGTGAGTACAGCTCTTGCAGTACACGCTCCTCAGCCACCAAGGCTGAAAACACGCGCTTGTAGGAATCATTGCGTTCGTTGAGCAAGCTCTGAAGGCGCTCGGCTGCCCCCTCGTGGTCGGCCAGCTTCTCTTTGCTAGCCCGCAAGAGCTCCGACTCTGTCGTGATTTTGGTCGAAAGCTCCTTGAAGCGCTTCGTGGTTTCCTGATCAATGCTCACCAATTGCTGTAATCGAGCAATTTCTGCCTGCAGTTGAGCCAAGCTGCATTGGTCAAGGTCGGTGGCGTCATCAATGTACGGGGTCTCAACGTCTTCCTGTTTCGCAGGAGGCACACCAAGCCAACCATCCCTGTTTCTCCGTGCATTGAGCAGCATGCCGGACAGAATGGCGTCGACATCGCCTTTGTAATCCCGGAAGAATGCACCCCATTCATCACTACCCAAGCCGCTGGCCGCATGGCGAGCCTGGATTTCACGAAGATCGCTGGGGGCAACAATACGGCGGATGTTACCCACCTCATCTTGCATCAGCAGAACCTGCTGCTCCTGGGCTTTGAAGTGTCTGACATAACCGGCGATCTTTTCTGAGGCAGTTGTCAGAGCTTGCAACCTTGCCAGCCTACTCTCTGACCCTTTTGCGACGAGCTTGCTTCTGTCTTCGGTCAACCTGGCAACCAGGGCGTCCTTTTCTTGTACCTGAGCTTTCAACTGCGGTACTAAGCTGCGCTTCTCGAACTCAATGTTGATACGTTCTGACAAGCCACCCAAGGATTCCTCTTCCCGGCGCCGGGCCTCGCGATAGCGTTCGGACTTGATTTCTCTCAGGTCATTGAAGTTGATTGCACCCTCACGCTCTGTTGAGGAGTGGGACTCGTAGATGACTCGCTCAACCTCAGTCAGCAATCCATCAGTCATCCCATCAGCAGAGCAGAGCTCCTCAACAAACTGTTGCGATAGGTATCGAGCCCTGGGATACACGAAATCGTCGTCGGTTGTTTGGCTGAGCGGGCTGGATTCGGCCTCACCATTGCACCAGGTGATGTTTACCTCAGCATCCTGTAGGTGTTCACGCGCCCTCACCAAAAATGAATGTCCAGTGATAGCGTTGCCTCGCGCTTCACATCCCGCAGCGAGGATGTCGGCTAGCGCTGTTTTTCCAGAGCCCCTGGCGCCAATCACGGCTATCAGGCCGGGATTGAGTTCGAGAGAAGGTGTGGTGAGCCACGGCGCGTTGGTTATGTCGACCTGAGCAATCACTTCAGAGGAGTTACCATATGGAGGCGGTTCTTCTCCAATGAAGGCTCGCCCACCAGGGTCAATACACGCTTGTCGAAGCGTATCGAAGGTAGGACTACCTTTTAGCCAGCTGTATCTCTTCTCGTCGGGCGCACCGGCTTTGGAAGTTTGGTGAGCATCACTGCCGTGAAGGCAAGGTTTCAGACCGTTGTACCGCTCTACCAAGCTTGCTGCTGACAGCCCTTTGCGGCCCAACCAAAACTCACGTTGATTGGGATTCGAAGCGAAAATCACATGTGCAAAGCGCTCGATTTCTTGCCTGAGAACTTCATCGGCGCCGTCCTGCAAAGCTGCGGTTCCGTCGTTCTGCTTGGCCGCTACAGCGATGATCAAATTGTCTCGCGCCCACTGGCTTTGCTTGTACTTGTCCCTAAGCTCCTGGAACGACACCTTGAATCGCTCAGCGCCATGTCGCAATGCAGCACGATCGTCGACTATCTCAGGCTTGGCTTTTTTCCCTAGCCGCCTCAGATCACTGGGTGTGCATCGGAACTCGTCTTCGAAGGCTTTGAAGGACAGCGAGGCGAGAAACCGCTCCAGCTCGTCCAGATGATCCGGTTCATCCGGACACACCAATAAGTGGGCATTGATCCATGATTTCGCCGTCCCAACATCAAAGCGGATCTCTACGTTAGGAAAAAGGAGCTCGCAGTTTGGGAGCCTGCCTGCCTGCTTATGCTCAACCAGCTGCTTGTATGTGTCGAGCAGGTAGTAGTCAGTTACTGCGATCGCGCTGATCTGGGGGGATGATTCCTCAAGGGCCTTCAGGTATCCGTCCCAATCACCTCTGAAATTATCGTTGAACAGCGTACCTGGGGCATGTACGTGAGGATCCCACCGAAGCCAACGAGATCCGGAAGTAAGGGGTTTTGGCTCGGTCTGCATCATTACGTCCTAGTAAGCAGAGGAAGGGTGAGGGCAGTCCCGATTCTGAGAGCGGCAAGCGAAAGAGGCGTGAGACTGTCACTTTGCCACTATTTTTCATGCCTTCAGTCCTGTCAATCCGAAGCCGATGAAGAGCATCCTCGTGAGAGAAGTGCTCCGTACCAAACAGCTGAGTTTCAATGGCTCGTTTCGGCTAGGTGAAAGAGTTCTACACCCTTACGATGGGCGTAATGCGGGCACGGGGCTCGCCGGAATAAAAAGGAGCACAGATGTTCGGATCATCATACGACCCTCGATTTCCCATCCCTGAGATGAAAACCGCCAACAAGTACATCAAGCGGCTCGGCTGGCTGGGTAGCAAGCTGCTGGCGCTTTTCTGGGGACTGTCGACCGTCAACGTGAGCGCGTCAGTGCTCGTAGGTATCCTTGCGGCTGCAGGCCTGTACGTTGCCTACATCGGTACGGACTATCGCCGGGCCTTTCCACGTATCAGCGCCTCCCTTACGAAGGCGGGTCTTCTGAGGCTGTTTATCAGAGCGTGGCCGGCATTTGTAGCTTTCGTTATTATCGGTGGGCTCGTTGCAGGGAAAATCACCTGGCAGCAACTGGGAGAGTTCAAGACCGCACTCTTAGGCCTGGCCGCAATTCCCTTCGCGTCTTCGGTACTGAAGACGCTGTTCGGCGACTGATCCTCATATCCAGTGGCCGTAGTGGGTGATCTGTCCCCGATCACTCATCCCCCACATCCCAGTCCACGTAACTGGGCTCCAGTGGAAGCTAGTCAACCAGAGCGCACGCCATGAAACCATCCCAGGCTATTCGAGGCAAAAGCGGCATGATCTGTAAGGCGGTCGAGGCCTACGGTTTCGTCAACGTCCGAATTTTCGGCTCAGTTAGTCGCGGTGAAGACATCGAGGGCAGTGATGTCGACCTCCTCGTCACCATACCAGCAGAGCGGGAAGGGAAGATCTCCCTCTTCGACATCTTGGATCTTGAGTCGACCCTGGAGGCGATGCTGGGGGTACTGGTTGATATAAACGTCGCGAACAACATCCCTGATCACCTCAAATCCGAGGTGGAGCACTCTGCAATTCCCCTGCGACCAGACTCCTGACGTGGCAGATGTGATCCTTTTTGGGGGGCTAGCGGGTAAGCGCGTTGGTGGGCGCCGATACACGTTGTGCGGCCACTTACCTTCGTTGTACGCGAGTTCGCAGAACAGCTCCCAGTCGTACTCTGGGGCATCAGTCACTAGCGTGATCATGCAGTCGAATGAGTGCACAAACGCTATCAACCTGTGCCTGCAAAGTAGGGCTCATCCGAAAGCCTCCGTGACCAGCGCTTGCATGGAAGACGCGGGCCCCTCCAGGAATCGTTCTCGGCCACTGACCTCAAACCGTACCGGGTTGACATGCACGACCGTGGCACCACCCCCTAGGGCACGCAAGGGCAGTTCCGCGGCTGGATAAACGACCCCAGACGTACCGACCGAGAAGAACAGGTCACAGTCACCTGCAGCCGTAAGGCCAGCGCTCCAGGCTGCTTCCGGAAGCATCTCCCCGAACCAGACAACGCCAGGTCTGATGTACCCGTTACACCCAGTGCACCGCGGAGGCTCAAGTCTGCATCCGTCCACAGGCAAGTCATCAGAGGGAAGGGCCGTCAGATATGCATTGCCACAGTCAATGCACCTGGGTGAATGAAGGCTACCGTGGAGATGAATCACTTCCTGGCTACCAGCCCGCTCATGCAGGTCATCCACGTTCTGGGTCACGACTGTCAGCTTAGGAACGTGCTGAGCGAGTTCTGCAATCGCGAGATGAGCTGCATTCGGCTGCGCTTGGAGCACTTTCAACCTACGCCACTCATACCAACCCCAGCACAGCCCAGGATCCGCGCGGAACGCTTCGGCGGTCGCTAATTGAGCAGGGTCGAATCGAGACCAGAGACCGGTCAATGCATCTCTGAATGTTGGGATCCCACTCTCGGCGGATACGCCGGCGCCGGTGAAAACGACAACGTGCCTTGCCTCCCGCAACAGCTTAGCGATAGTAGTGAGCGGCATTGAGATGTCCTGGATATTCGTTCCCTTGAGGTTACCCGAGCCTACCTGCTTGGTCATCGCGCGATGCTGAATGATCGAGCAGCAGCGCTTGTGTAAGTCGCATAAGTGTCCAGAAAACCAAGCTGGCGCTAAGGCGCAGGGAAGATCGTGTAGGGGCGGTTCCTGTCAAGATAACTGTATTTATATACAGTCAATCTATCAGCTACGGAGAAACGCATACCGATCGAGCATTTTTTGCATCGCTGGCGCTGGTAGATCGGCACGGAACCGGACATGCCGTCAAAGCCCCATAATTTATCGTAAGCCCCAAACCACGGGCCTTCCGGGCTAACTGACCTGCCTTTTCTGGACAGTTTTGAGACGGCAGCGAGCTCTGAGTATCAAATCTCCCGGCAGGGAGAAAATAACTGTATGTATGTACAGTTTTTCTGTGCTATGACAAATCGCTGTGTCTGATGGGGTAGGCGCGCCGTTTTCCAGAATGCTAGGGTGAAGCTCGCGAGACGCCATCCACACCATCTCCGAGGCACCAATGAAAAGGACAGGAAGTCGCCAGCGCGCTAGGGAAAGCATCGTCAGAATGATCGCAAAGATCCAGAAACTCGAGGCAGCTCGTCACTCTGGGCAACCTGGAATCATTGAACGACTGAGAGCTATTTTTGGAGCCGCGTTCAGGACACAGCAGAGTGCGGGGTCGAACCCGCGTGTACAGCAGGGCAGATGACTTTGCCGAGCATGGCTTACGTACCAATTTTCTAGGGAAGAACTGTCCGAGCTCTTGAGCGGCCTGCTGGCGATGAGGCAAGAATCAGCCCCCCTTGATCAATCGCTGGCGCCTGTAGCCTTGTCGCCACTGAATGATCTACGAAACAAATCGACCCGAATCTGGTACGGGTACCGCGTGCAAGCGGAGCGCGCAAGGCGTGAGGATCGAAGCCCGGAGGGCCAAGACGAATGCGAAGCGGGCGGCTTGGTTCATGAGAGCCGACCCAACGGGCACGCCCTAGAAAGCTCTGTACGCCTACTCGTCGAGCTCCAGCCGACATACTGGCTTACCACATCGGGTCAAAATGAACGTATGACCTTTCTCTGCGAGCTTGAGCACGCGACGAAAACGTCGACGCGCCTGGCTGATGCTCATCACGTACTCCATAAACCCCCTATTAACCTAATAGTCGACGAAGGAGCCCTTCGACCTGTGTGTTCTCATGCCTGGCACATATCTCGTCGAGCTTGGCGCCCCGACGCTCACCAGTCGCAAGGCTCAGCCCATGCAGCGCGTTAAACAGCCGTTGCTGCTCCTCAACGCCTTCGCGAACGTCTTGCCACATCGAATTGACCATCTTCACCACCGACTCAAGCTCCGCAGCCATTACCTGTGTCTCGATGAGCTTGTTACTGTTCACCGTAGTCTTGAGAGCTCCGGCACGCCGCTCAAGCTCCTGAAGCTGCTCACTCAAGGTCTCCGCCTGGTCGACCGACGTAGCAACACCATCAATGAAGATCTTGTCTTCCTGAATGCTGTAGATGGCCAGCGAACCGTCGGCACCACCGGTGACATCCAGTGCCAGCACATTGCCTAACCTCAAAGGCCGCGGAATCCAAGTATGCCCGGTACAGACTCGCCACACTCCCGGGACGCCTTCACGATGGTGCTTAACGATCCGATCTCGCCCCCACAAGGCGATTTCCGCCATCGCGGGATTGTCGAGTTGCTCCAGGAAGGTCGGCCAGGCCACGCCCGCCGGCACGTCTGCGTGCACAACGCCGACGACGCCCCGATTCGACGCAACCTCGATCGCGACCGGAAGACTCCGAAGCTTCTCGATGATCATCGCTTTTGACTCATCAGCGATCGTCATCCACCAGCCCGCGCCATGCGCAGAATAGCGAGCCTCGGGATTAGCGTCATAAGCGTCGATTAGCATCCGCTCGTGGTTGCCCTGGACACTGAAGAACCAAGGCTCGCCGAGCAGCTTTAGCCCATCCAATACGCCAGGCCCACGGTCAATCAAATCACCCACGGCAATAAGCCGATCCTTAGCTTTATCGAAGCCCAATGCGCGCAGACCGCGGTGTAGATCTGTGGTTTTGAAGTGGATGTCTCCCACAACAAAATCTCGGCCGTGGAGATTTTTCGGGAGCTGAAGAACCTTGGAATTCATGGGGTAGGGCACGTCTCCGGTGCCGTTGCCGGCATGTCGATAACCCACCTATTTTCCGCTTATCCAACCCATACGTCGAGGAATGCTGCCCCTTCAGACACGCCTCCCGTAATGATCCCAAATGGGAACATTAAGCGCGTTTTTATGGGCTAATGTCCCAAAATGGGATCACTATGGAGAGCGCTTAGCTGGCGCCGAGACGAAAAAATTTCGTCGCCGCCATGGGGTTCATTACTCACCATGTTGAATGGCTTGGCAGGGCGTGATCGAAGATTGAAAAAAGCGCTGCTCCCGTGTCTAGCGATATCCAACATTTCACGGACGGTTAACGTTCATGAGCTTGTCCCTAGACGCGGCTAAAGCCCTTTTGGACGGGGGGATCGACGCCACTGCGGCCCTCAGCACTGTCCTAAATCAGGTGTTGCTGCACTCACCCGAAGAAATCCATGCCGGGCTAAAGAACTCCTTCGGCGCCGCCATGCTGAGTGTATTGACTGCGACTGTTGATGTAGCGCTCTGACGTTTTCAGCGACCGAGAGCCCAGCTCCTTCCGTCCGTATGCCTGCTGAGCGAGAACCCCTGACAATTCGGGATATGGTTCGCTATCTCGTATTTACGCCAATCCAGCATTGCATCACCGTCGATCTCCTGCGGCTGTTTCTCGAGGAGCCAGCGAACTGTGTTGAGGTACTGACCATGTGAAAACACCACGATCTCATTGGCCGAGTGTTCTGCGATTCGGTCAAGGAAATGCAGAGCCCTGGCCACGAGATCACGGAAGGACTCCGCTCCTTCGCCGTCAGAAAAAGCAGGATCTGATCTCTGCCAGTAAGCATCGACCCAGCCCCGCCTTTGTACGAGCGTCGTATCTACACAGCGCGTCGGCGCAAGGTAGGTGAATTCGTGAATCGGCCAAGTTTCGAAAGCAGCACCAGGATAAAGTGCCGTGGTAGCAAGTGCGGTTGCTTGGGCGCGAAGGAACGGTGAGGCCAGAATGAGGCCAGGGGCGCTAGCGATCGACTGAGCGACGATACGGGCTTGCTCCAGGCCTTTTGCCGTCAAAGGAATGCTTGCGTGATCCCTAGTTGGCTCGCCAGCGTTGGCGGCGCTCTCGCCGTGGCGTATCAGCCTGACGTTCTTCATTGACTATCCTTCCCTGGCTCACGTTGCTTGGATTGCGCCATGCTGGCATGGCAACGTGTGGGATAGCCATGGCGAAAGGGAGAGATCGTGAAAAGAGAGCTCTCTCTGGCAGAATGCAGAGCAGTGTGTTCGTAAACTCTGAAGGAAACTCGTGCTGACAGTTTCGGCGCTAAGGGTACTGGCCCAAGTAGCACCTCAAGCTCTGATGAGCTGGTCACGTCTCGTGGCTCAGACGGAATTCGCCTGGCAAAACTCCAACCTAGTGTCAGACGCTGAAGGGTGGAAGACCCTTTGGTTTGAGATGGAGATAGTCAATGGCCTCGCATTAGCCGAGTGGGAGGAGGAGGGATCTCCTCAAGATTGGTCGCACCGGTGGCGTGAAGGGTACGAACAGGATGCGCGAGGGCTGATTGATCAGCTGCTCCAAATGCTTGCCCGTCCTGACGGATCCGAGTAGTCCGATTCTACGAAGTGTTCCTGCTTGGCCAGCCGGTCGCGGCCACAGGCAAAAGAAAGCCCGCTGCTAGGCGGGCAAGGTCTATCACACGTAGGGATGGCTTCAGAGTCTCCCAATCCCCTGAAAACTGAGTGAAGGAAACTGAATCAGGTCTCTGCCGACATTGTCAGGATGATCTTTCCGACATTGAGTGAAGCCTCCATTTTCCGGTGTGCATCCGCGGCTCGCGCCAATGGGAAGGTGCTATCAACCACTGGCTCGAGACTGCCTCCACCCTCAAAGCGATCGAGCCAATGTTCGCGGAAGCGTCTGACCATCGCATGCTTTTCAGACTGTGTGCGCGACTTCATCACAGTGCCGATGATCTGCAAGTGGCGGTAAAGGACGTCTTCCAGCTTGAGACTTACTTCACCACCTCCACCCAGAATTCCTACCTGTACCAGGCGGCCACCCTTGGCGAGCGACTTGATATTCCTGGTGAAGTAGGGCTCACCTACAAAATCGATGATGACATCGACACCTTGCCCTTCCGTGTGCTGCGCGACGACCTGGGCAAAGTCCTGCGCTTTGTAATCGATAGTGACATCGGCACCCAGATTCTCGACCCGGGACAGTTTTCCAGCCTCTGCGGTGGCGAAGACTTTGGCGCCCATGGCGTAAGCGAGCTGCACAGCTGCTGAACCAACGCCACCCGCAGCGGCATGGATGAGTACCGACTCGCCTGGTTTCAGCTTCGCCAGGTGGATCATTGCTTCGTGAGCGGTCACAAAGACTTCCGGGATCGCCGCAGCGTGCACGTAGTCGAGCTCAGCAGGAATCGGCATTGCCATGCGGTAATCAATACGCGCAATTTCAGCATAGGCGCCGCCACCCACAACCCCCATCACGCGATCGCCGATTTGATAACCTGACACCTCACTGCCTATTTCGATCACCTCACCCGAAATTTCCAGGCCGATGATCAGCGAGTCGCCGAAATTGGGACGCCCATAGCCACCAGTTCGATGGGTTAGATCCGCTCGATTCACGCCGGCAGCGTGTACGCGTACCAGCAGGTCGGCGGGACGGACTTCCGGCACGGGTACATCACTCACCTGGAGCACTTCAGGGCCGCCAAAGGTTTCAAAGGTGATCGCTTTCATGGCTTCAATGGCTCCGAGTCAACGAGCGTGGAATGGGCGATGGCAGATGCAGTGATCGCTGCAGGAAATCCTGCATAGAAGGAGAGGTGGGTAATGGCTCCAGCAAGCTCCTCACGCGTAATGCCGTTGGCTACAGCACGCCGCAGATGGGCCGGCAACTCATCGGAGTGACCACCAGCAATCAGTGCCGCGATGGT
Source organism: Pseudomonas sp. TYF_14 (assembly GCF_043105275.1). Taxonomy (NCBI): domain Bacteria; kingdom Pseudomonadati; phylum Pseudomonadota; class Gammaproteobacteria; order Pseudomonadales; family Pseudomonadaceae; genus Pseudomonas; species Pseudomonas sp. TYF_14. Next base: position 212,195 of record NZ_JBICLK010000061.1, on the reverse strand, counting down.
GATGAGGCTCCGGTCGCGTGGTGACAAAGAGGCGTCGCCCCAGATTTGCGGGTAAAGCGTCGAGTCAATGAATTCCGAGAGTTTCGGCGTGAAAGCCCTGGCCGCCTCCCGAGGGCTTGTAAAGTTGAGACCTGTCATGGGGGCAGCTCCTCAAACCTGGCTGATGAATTTGTTGGTGAGGTAATGCTCGATACCTTCGATGCCGCCTTCCGAACCGTGCCCGCTCTCCTTGATTCCGCCAAAGGGCAACTCTGTGGCGACGATGCGGTACTGATTGATCCCGATCATGCCGGCCTCCAAACCATCGGCAACATCGATGGCCGTCCGCGCATTGCTGGTGAACGCATACGCCGACAGGCCATAGGGCAAGCGATTCGCCTCAGCCAATCCATCCGCCAGCCCTTCGAATGGCATCAAGATTGCGATCGGGCCGAATGGCTCCTCGTGCATGATGCGTGCATCCATCGGCACATCGGCCAACACGGTGGGTGCAAAGAAGAAACCTGGCCCAGGCAAGGCTTCGCCACCGGCCAACACCTGGGCTCCCTTGGCGACAGCATCAGCCACCAGTTCCTCCATCTTGTTCAACTGCCGCAGGTTGGCGAGCGGCCCGACTTGCGTATGAGGGTGCATACCGTTGCCGACCCGCAGTGCTTTGGTCGCGGACACGAATTGATCGACGAATTGCGGGTAGACACTCCGCTGAACCAGGAAACGGGTTGAAGAGATGCAGACTTGGCCGGTACCGCGGAAGCGGTTGGTGACGCCCTCCACAGCGGCGCGTTCCACATCGGCATCGTCGAACACCAGCACTGGGCCATGGCCACCCAGTTCGAGCGTGATCGGCTTGACGCCTTCGGCTGCGCGACTCGATAACAAGCGGCCAATGGGCACAGAGCCCGTAAAGGTCACTTTGCGAATAATCGGCGACGCGATCAGCTGGCTTGAGACCTCATCGGGTACTCCAAACACGACCTGCAGCACACCTTTCGGCAACCCAGCATCATCCAAGGCACGAGCAAGGGCGAGGGCAGTAGAGGGGCTTTCCTCACCAGGCTTGAGAATGACGCTGCAGCCGGCCGCCAGCGCTGCAGACAGTTTGCGTGCTGGCGTGATTGCCGGGAAATTCCAAGGGGTGAACGCGGCAACGGGGCCTATTGGCTGGCGCTTGACCAGTTGCAGCACACCGGGGCGGTTGGCCGACACCACACGACCATCGATGCGCCGAGCGCTTTCGGCGAACCACTCGAAATACTCCGCCGCCCGGGTAACCTCGTCCATGGCCTCGCCAATCGGCTTGCCTTCTTCCAGCGTCATCTGCGCGGCGATGTGTGCTGCACGTTCCAGGATCAGGTCGGCAGCGCGTTTGAGAACCCGGGCACGCTCAGCTGGAACCGTGTTGCGCCATTGTTCAAACGCGAGCTTCGCCGTCTCGAGGGCCAGATCAAGCTCGTAAGCAGTAGCCAGCGGCACCTGACCGATGATTTCTTCAGTTGCGGGGTTTCTGACGGTCGCCGTTTTACGGTCGTCTGCGTCGATCCATTTGCCGCCGATGAAAAGGTAGAGCGAGTCATAGGGTGTGTTCATGGCTGTGACCTTCATAGGGTTCTCTGGTTGGCCTGCACTGGAAGCTACGCAGGGCTTGGAAGACGGTGGCTGGCGCCGGCCCGTGGAATTGAGTCTATGGAGGTCGCCGGGATGGATTTAGCCCAGCTGAAGGGAATGATTGTTGTGCAGAAAGGCAAAATCGCTTTCAAATGCGCACTGATTTGCACACAGTGGCAGGTGAATGAGCAGGCTCAGGGGAAGAGGTCGATGGACAAGTTTTCTAATATGTCGGTGTTCGTGAAGGTCGTTGAGATGGGTAGCTTCACGGCAGTGGCCAATCACCTCGACTCCACGGTGGGAAACGTGTCGAGGGCGGTGTCGGCGCTCGAGCAGATGCTCGATACGCGCCTGCTTCAGCGCTCCACCCGGCGCTTGTCGGTCACCGATGCGGGCAGACGATTCTACGAGCGCTGTACCGTTATCCTGGCCGACCTTGAAAACGCTGAGGCAGAAGCGAGCAACGCATTGCTCCAACCTCGAGGCATTCTCCGCGTCCATTGTGTGCCTGGCCTTGCTCGACACCTTGTTACTGAGGCCGCGCTGGAGTACCGCAAGGCGTTTGGTGACGTAACGATCGACTTGATGCTCTCGCAGCGCATGCCAAACCTGCTTGAAGACCAGCTGGACGTATCGATTCAGATCGCCAGGGTGCTGCCAGACTCAAGCTATGTGAGCCAGAAAATTGGAGTCAGCCATTGCGTATTGGTGGCATCGCCCGATTACCTGGCGAACCATGGAGCGCCCAAAGCACCTGCAGACCTGGTTGATCATCAATGTCTCTTGCTGGGCACTGTGGACTACGCGCGAGATGAGTGGCAGCTCAAGAGTCGAATGGATGATGCAACGTTCATCCCCAGCGGGCCAGGTTTCAGTGTGAATGACATGGAGGCCATGTCTGTTGCCGTTAGAAGCGGTGCGGGTGTCGGCTTGCTGGCGGGATTCGCAGCCATCGACGATCTGCGAGCGGGAAAACTGATCCGTGTGCTTCCTGATTACTTCACCGAAGAACGAAACGTGTACGCGGTGTACTCATCGCGGCAGTTCATCGATGCCAAGATCACCCGATTCATTGATGTCTTGAAGGACAGGGTCGGTGGCCAGCTGGCGGTGATTGCCGAGGAACTCATTCATTAGCAAAGCGGAAGCAATGAGCGTCTGACTCGCCCAAGCTCAATCATCACGCTCGAGTATCGCATCCAGTGGCTCCTCGCTCATACGCGCAAGAGAAGGGGCAATTTATGGATCGCGAATGCCTTGGGAGTTCTGACACCTTTGATGCTCCGGCATCACCCAATCATGAACACGCGTTACCGACGACCGTTTCAGAAAGCCTGCAATTGGCGCTCGATGCTGGCGCCATCATCGGAACATGGGAGTGGGCCATTCCGGAAAACCGGGTCACCGCCGATGAGCGTTTTTCAAGATCATTCGGACTGCCGTCGGGCAGGTGCTTGCAGCCATTCCGATCGAGGAAGCATTTTCATCAATTCACCCCGGTGACCGTGATCGCGTCCGCCGACATCCAGGAGGCGATGAAGCGCGGCGGTGCTTAGCGGTGCGAATACCGGGTACGCCAGCACGATGGCAGCTTCAGGAGGATTGAGGCCAGTGGACTAGCTGAGCTCAACGAAGAGGGGCAGGCAGCACCAACGAATACACCTTTCAGCGTACCATTAGCCTGATTGATGGCTATCATAGACAGTGAGTAGATTTTGCACTCAGTCAATGGGCCGCACTCAGTAAACGTCTAACAAACATACAGACAATGATTTCTAGGATGACTAATGTTTAATAACGAAAAAGAAATGCAGGAAGCGATAGGGGTGCATCTTCGGGAGTTTAGCGGCCTAGGCGATATAATTATTCCATGCAAATACGAAAAAGATGGTGATGTACGGCGCAATCGCATTATCGAGTCGTATGAATATTGCTTGATGTGCTCGCGCGAGACGGTACTCGTTAGTGAAGATAAAAATATCTCTCTATTCGCGTCGGAAATAATAAAGCCTGACTTTCTGCTGTACGACCCCGGAATGGAAACATTTGTAGTGGTCGAACTCAAGAACTCTTCAAATCCTACAAGAGAAGCTGGAACGGAGCTGGGTGCATATACAAACGCCATTAAAGCGCATTTCCCACTCATTTCAAATGGTGATGTAATTTGCGTGATAATCTCAAATTATTGGCCAACTCTTCTAAAAAACTATTTGTTTAGTGAGATATTTTGGCATAAGCGAAATATTTTATGTCTGCAACCAAAATCTACCTCGCCACTACGACTTGAGCATCTCCCGCCTGAAAAGCTTCTCAATGATAATACGCCATTGAAATTCAATAAGAATACCTTTTCAGGCCTCCAGAATTGCATATATGCAAATAACATATACAGCGGAGGTGCTATTGAGGATCTGGATAAACATCTTGAACAAATAAAGTCTGCATTTGAACGAATTATTAGGAAGTCCAATGAAATAAATTCACATGGATTCGCTTTCCTGTGGCGAGATTTGAGAGAGCGTACCGTGGCCAGATACAGCATTACGTATCTTGATATCAATCCGTGTGAGAAGTTTCAGCGCTACGAAGTCAGTATTCCGAACAAAATATCTGAATCCCTGCATGACGTTATTACTGAATGGGAGAGCTCCGGAGTCACCTATTCGACGATCAATGCAATTTCAAAAGGTGACTATTTTCTCAAGAGTATAGCTGGCCCTGTACCTGAAGCTCCATCGCCTTGGCGTACGCTAAGGAAGTTTATGCTTGCCGATAGCGAGCTTATTTCCTTCAGGGCGTGGGGGGTGATGGCAGATCTTCATGAGGAAGCGCTTTTGGAGGAGTATAAGTCTGATGGGGGTACTACGAAATATGACTGCCCCACATTTGGTTTGAAATTTATATCGCGTATTATTCCAGACTGATCTCTGAGTATGGCCGCTGGGGTGTGGCGCACCAGGGGGTGAGTATCAGAGCGTCGGTGGGTTTATGGCTAACTGCAGACGGGAGCTGCCCGCATAGCATGTTGGCGGATCGACGTATTGCGATACGGCAGTGACCTTTCGGCTTTTTCTGAGCAAATGTTGGGGCTTACATTATGGATCATCCATGGTTGGTGTTCGGCAATCGTGCCAGCGAAGACGAGCGTCGGGCTGCGATAGGTGGCCTATTTGGTCGATCGACAGGCAACTTGGCGAACTGAGCCAAGCTGAAGTGAGCTTCAACGTGACTGTTGTCGGTCAGACGTTCGATGCGCCCGGACGCTTAGCAGCAATTCAAGGGATAAAGCAGTTTTGGGTACCGACCTCAAGCCTTTGCGAGACGATCGAATACCTCTTGGTAGATATCCCCGTCAGCCAGAGCGAAGAGCAGCATCTCTACCTCATGAATATGCTTTTCATCGCCCCACAGATCCTTGCTCACCTTGCGCACGATGGATAGGTACCGAAGGTAGGCATCCTGCTCTGGCACAAAATACTTTTTCCTCATACTTTTCGGGTCACTGCTTTCACCTTGAAGTAATCGTTCACCCAACAACAATGTGGTGACATCCAGCATCTTCAGCCGCGTATTACGACCTTCAGGCATCGGAAATATAGGGTGGGCAGCACCGGTAAGGTAATTGATGGCATTCAGAGAGTACGCCACGCGTGCATCATAGATGCATGCCCAGTCAGGGCAGACGATAGACGCCCACTTCGACCAGCTGCTGATGAGCTTGAAGGAAGGCTTGAACCCCGTCGGCACTGCTGGGGAACCCTTGTGAGAGGAGAAGAGTTCAAGCGTTTCGCGGACTTTTGAGAAACGCTTGATACCACCCCATACCTTGATGAAATAGGTGGCTATTCTGCCATGCTCAGCCTCACAACGGGTTGAGAGAACAAGATCTCGAAGTCCTGCCTTCAGCTCAAGAGTTCGATCGAATGAGGTTTTGCCTGTAAAAGCGATACCAAACTCTGTGGTCGCCAAGTGATCATCGAATGCCCAATCGTAAAGAGACGGCAGATCATCTTTTTTCTCCCGCAAGAATTCCGCTACAGCTTTTTCCATCATCTGCCCGCCGTAAAAATGACGCAGATGATAGCAAAAGCACATCTCCGCATGGGCCCTGGACTATCGTTCGTCTAGCCGTGAGCTTGCTAGTTCGTGAAAGCTAGCTCGGTCTGCATTGAGCGTTGCTCTCCGGGTTTAGCTGCACGAGGCGGGCAACGACCAGACAATTGAATGGTGCTTGAATCGTTCAGCTGGATGCTCAGGCTAGACAAGCCTCCATCGTGCAGAAGCTCATCAAGCTCGACTCGCATTTTTGACATCAAGTCCGATGCCGACCTTCCAGTGTCCTCGCTCAGTGTCAGCGTGAGAAGCGTCAACGGGCTCAGCTCGAGCCGACTGCTGATCTGTTCAAGCTTGTCCAGAGTGATGCTTGATTTCCCTAATTCAAGCTTTGATAGGTAGGTGCGGCTGGTCGTGTCAGCAAAGTCCCGCTGTGTGATATTACGCTTGCTGCGCAGTGCACGAAGCACGTTGGCGAAGGAGGCTTTGAGCGTCATGCTTCGTTCTCTGCATTTTTGGCCATTTTGATAGGGGGCTACGTATCCTGCCTGTAGCCTATCATGGCTGGATAGGAGCACTCGAATGTAGAGGTAGCACCGCACCGCTAATTCGCAGCGCAGAAAGAATGTGAGGTTGTACATATGCAGCGAAACAAACGGCAACCAGTCCTGCCCGATGATCCTTTGTATCAGCAGGCCATAGAGGCCATGAAACGCTACGATCAAGCCAAAGCGGATGGGAAGCCAGAAGCTGAGGTGGAACGCCTGCGTTTAGAGGCCGAGTACGCATTTCAGTCAGTCACCGACTACCAGCTTGAAGCGCTCGGAGGCCCGTCGCCGACACGACATTAGGACTGATCGACAAAGAATCATTGCCCGCTTATCGCAGGGTGCAAGGTACCTAAATCTTCGTTGCGTGGATTGCCTGTAGGGTTGAAACTCCGGTGAGAGGTGCGTTTCAGGTAAGCGCTGACGGACGACAGCAGTCAAAGCCGTCAAAGCCAAGCAGGCGAAGGCCGACCAAAGTGAGGTGGACTAACCGTGGCTAATTCAATCGAAGCGGAGCGTCGACTCAGACGGCTGCTTTGGGCTCTCTCCGATCTCCGCCCTGGCGACCCTAAAGCGGTAGCTGTCCTCCGAGAGCTGAATCTGGTCGAGCGCGACCTTTGCGACGTGTCTTTGACCTGCAAACATCTCCTCGACCTGGTCACTAAATCTCCTCGACCCTCAGGCCGCTTGGTCGTTGACGAGCATACGATCCCGACTCCTTGGCGGGAGCGATTCGCCCAAGCAAGCATCGGGTCTACCCGAGTTGCCGCGGGCCCGTACTTGGATGACTTTGAGAAGTTCGTCGAGGAATGGGGGAGGGAGATGACCCATCTTCAGGCGCATCGGGATGCGGCCCGTTCAGACTGAGCTTCCACACCTATTGCTGCAGCAGCCACCTGATGACGAGCTCACAGGCCCGGGTGTGTAACGTAGTTTTTGGAATGTAACATCGGTCACGTTACATTCCAAAAACCGTGTTACAAACCTTGAAGTCTGGCCGTTAGGGCAGAGCGTCGCTTTGCTTCAGCTAAGTGCTCTTTGAGCTTTTCAATGCTCATGACCTCGGATCCACGATGCACCACCGCATGGCAGTTCGGGCACAGCGGGATCAGATCCTTTATCGGATCAAGCTTGTACTCGGCGCCGATCGTGCTCAGAGGAACGATGTGGTGGACATGGATGAGTCCCTCGGCAACCTCGCCATAAACCAGTCCGAAATCAAATTCGCACGCATAGCAAACCGCTTTGTAGTGATCAATACATGCGGCCCTAGCCTGAGCGCTACGCTCATAGGCATTAACCTTGACCTCTCGGACGGCGCCCTCGAGATACAACTCGGGCTTACTGACCTCTTCAGGGAGTGCTGGCATCGGTGGCTCGTCGCACGCAAACCACTCGCCATCCTGCTTCAGTAGCCACTTACGAAGGATGGAGCGCTCAAAGTCTTTGATCTTTGCAGGGCCCGCACCGTCCTCATCCTGGCGCTCATCTGAGTGTGTAATCTTGAACGTATAGAGTTCGTATCCTTCCTCTCCAACCAGCCTGAGATGCTCCACGCTCTGCGGATAACCATGGTTACGACGCCCATTCTCGATTTCCCAATCCTCGCTGAGGATCAGTGTACGACCGCCACTTATGTGGATATCCCATGCGCCAAAAATGATCTTGCGCTCTTGGTGATTCACAAACGACCAGCTCCAATTCCAATTTCTGCATGTCGCTCCCAAGGATAGGATGAACGCTTTGCGGTTTGGGTAGTACGGAGTGGTCATGCGCAGATCCTGGCGTGAGAACCGTAAGGGTGGTGAGGGACGTGCGGAACGTGACGGAGTCGACAACGTTAGCGCTTCGCTTATAGCATCAGGCCACACGGCCATCAAAGCGCCATGCAAAAGCACTTCGCCAAGGAACGTCGACTGTGATCACAAAAATCCGTATCCGTGGGTACCGCATCTACAAAGATTTCGAGCTCAAGCCCAATCCCGGCGTAAACATCCTGGTCGGTGACAATGACGCCGGGAAGTCCACATTGATGGAGGCCATTTCGCTGGCGCTGAACGCCCGTATAGGTGGACGGGGGATCCTCGAAGAACTGAATCCACACTGGTTCAACACTGAAATGGTGGCTGAGTTTCTCGCACTTCGGAAAGCAGGGAAGACGCCTAAGCTTCCGGAGATCCTGATTGAGCTTTATCTGCAAGATGTAGCTGATTTGCAGATGCTATTCGGCGCGGTGAATGCGGACGTGCCGACCAACGTGTGCCCGGGGGTATTCCTCTCCATTTTCCCGAACGAGGAATACCAGGACGAGCTGGATCAGTGGCTCAAGGATCCTTCACTCCTGCTGCCCGTTGAGTATTACACCTATGAATGGCGGTCGTTTGCTGACAACGAGCTCACTCGGCGCCCGCGGGCGCTGTCGGTGGCCACGATCGATTCTCGGACGGTCAAGTCCGCTGCTGGGGTTGACTACCACCTTCGACAAATCCTGAGCGATCACCTGGAGTCAGCCGAGAAGGCGCAAATCTCGCTGGACTATCGAGGCGTGAAAGCATCCATGACTGAAGGAGCGCTGGCGCCGGTGAACAAGCGGCTCGAGGGGCTTGGCGCTGCGCTGCAGTCTGAGCCTATGGCGCTGGCAATGGATCAAACGTCCAGGACATCATGGGATAGCGTGGTCACTCCTCACGTCGATGGCCTTCCGTTCGCAATGGCTGGCCAGGGGCAGCAAGCCGCAATCAAGATCTCCCTCGCGATGAAGCGGCACTCTTCAAGCGTGAAAATCGTGATGATCGAGGAGCCTGAAAACCACCTCTCACACACCAGCCTAACGACACTTCTCAACCGTATCGAAGACCTGGCCACGGAGGAGCAGCAGCTTTTCATTTCAACTCACAGCACCTACGTGTTGAATCGACTCGGCCTCAACGCGTTGCTACTACTCCACCGCAACAGCGCGGCCAAGCTCACGGAGCTCGACCCGACAACGGTGAGCTACTTTCAAAAGCTTCCAGGTTACGACACCCTCCGGCTCGTGCTCGCGAAAAAGGTCGTCCTGGTAGAGGGGCCATCTGACGAGATCATTTTTGAACGTATCTACGAAGACTGTTTTGGGGCTCGACCAATGGCCCATGGAATTGATGTCATCAGCATGCGTGGACTTGCACTAGCACGATGCCTTGAGCTTTGCGCTGCGATCAACAAGCCTGTCGCCGTCATGCGCGACAACGATGGCATTGACCCGACTGAGCTCCGTAAACCAGTTGAGCAGTGGCTGGAAGCGAAGCGCAGAGATCTCTTCATTGGGGCGGTAGCCGACGGCGCGACTCTTGAGCCTCAACTCATAACTGCCAATGGCGAACCTCAACTGCGCAAGACCCTCGGCATCACCGCTGCGGCTAACCTGGCGACGTGGATGACTCGTGAGAAAACAGAGGGGGCAATTCGAATCGCCGAGTCTGATGAAGCCCTCAGCCCACCTCCCTATATGAAGGCCGCGGCGGAGTTCATTCACGATGCCTAACCATCTGACACTCGCGGTCGCCGGCGGGAGAAAAACCCAGGGCCTCGTAGATCACTGCAAAGGACTGCCCAGTGATCGCCGCGTCCTTGTCGCCACGTTTACCCAGACAAATCAGCAAGAGCTTTCCCAACGTCTTCGAGCACAGGCTGGTGATCTCCACAACATCGAGGTGCTGGGTTGGTACACGTTTTTGCTTCGCCACTTTGCAAAGCCGTTCCTGCCGGTGAAATTCCCCGGTGAACGGGTAGGGGGCTTCAATTTCGAAGGGCGCCCTTACAGGTTCGCCAAGGGCAAGCAAAGGTTCATGGACGGAAGCAACCAGGTCTACGGCTGCGAGCTTGGCCGCCTGGCGCGCGAGCTAATGGCCGCAACACCTGCGTTGCTTCGTCGCCTAGAGCACCTCTACGACGAAATTCTGATCGACGAGGTTCAGGATCTGAGTGGGTACGACTGGGAGATCATCCATGATCTGCTGCAGTCCCGAATCGACGTTCGCATGGTCGGTGATGTACGCCAGGCCGTGCTGTCGACCAACCCGAGGGGGCAGAAGAATAAGCAGTATGGCTATGCCGGCGCTCTCGAATGGTTTCAGGAGCGAGAGCAGGGTGGGCTGTTGAGTATCAACTACGCGACGGTTACCTATCGGTGTCGGACGGAGATCGCAACGTTCTCTGACACCATTTTTGATGAGTCTTGGGGTTTTCCTGGAACCACCTCAGAAAATCACGAGGTCTCAGACCATGACGGTGTGTTCTTGGTGCACTCGAAGCACATTGTCCAGTACGTTGAGCGGTATCGCCCTCAGTGCCTTCGCGCGATGGCTGGTTCAGGCAAACAGTTCTCCCTCGACTACATGAACTTCAAGGTCTCCAAAGGTGCGACGTTCGAGCGTGTGCTAGTCGTACCTACTGGGCCGATAGAGGCGTTTATCCAGAAGGAGACCTGTCTTGAAGCTACGTCCGCGGCCGCGTTCTATGTAGCAGCAACGCGTGCAAAACAGAGCTTGGCGATCGTGATCGATAAGCCGGGCAAGTCGACGCTGCCAGTCTGGGAGCCCTGACTACTTCAAGAGACAAATGGAAAGGGTGACGCCCATATCGGCGCCATCCTTTATAGACGGGCTACCTTGAAGCCCGCTGATCCTCAGTATGTGGCGTGCCGCCAAACGCTCTAAGATCGTAGGCCTGTCGCAGAGCAGTTTCATCGCTCGAGTGCACCCGAGCCTGAGCGAAAGGCATGTTCAGAAAACGCCGGCGTTCGTCGTTTCCGAGCTCTGACCAATACCTCACCTGGCCCGACTCATCTGGAACACCAAATGCGCCAAGTAGGAAGCCCTCCAGGGCTGTCAGACGCTGCTGGCCGTCCAGCAACACCTCGCTATTGATCGCAAACGCTCCACCTTGATCGGCGTATTCGTACCAGTCATTGATCAGGTACGACCCAAGGTCTGCCCCCATCCAAATCGACGTAATGAACCTGACCTTCTGCTCGTCCGTCCATACAGCCGGTCGCTGCCAGGGGGCGAGGGGATGGCCCATAGCGAATCTTGTGGCCCATGGGTATTGAGCGCGCGCACCTGACGGGTCAGCAGAGAATTTCTCGAGGTTGGAAGCGAGTGTGTGCACTTGGTGCATGTAGATCGTGGTTTCGAGCTGCTTTTGCGGCATACGAATGCAGGTGGGATCGTCGACGCTGCTGAAAATTTGGAATGCTACGTAATGAGAAGACATTTGATCTCAAAAAACCTTAAATGAATATAGGATCGCGTGTAGCGTGCCTCTTGACACTGACGCGCTTTTATTAAGGCCAAACAAGATAGCATGGTTCCAGCAGAGGAAAACCCAAAGGCAGCTAGTTTGAATCCTCCCCAAAGAGGTGCATTGATAAAAATGTTCTTTATACGGTACGCGACCACCCTTCACGTACCGCATAAAGAACATTAAGCATGCGGGCATAAGATCAAAATTTATTTTCGAGCCCAAAAATTACTAACCATATATCAAAGAGAAGTCAGTGATAGGTTGGTATTTGCAACACTCGAAAGCGGAGCGCGCAGGCCTCTGGCCGAAGGCGTGAGGATGGCAGCCCGTAGGGCCAAGACAGCCGCATAGCGGTGGCTTGGTTCACAACAGCCGTACCCGCAGGGGCACGCTAGAAAATGTGCTTGGAAATGAAGGGCAGGGCAGATGACAGTCAGAGCCAAATCAATCATCAGCCCCTGTGTTAGAGCGTTTTCTGTGAGCCGGATCCACCAGATCTTTCACAGCTTCACGGCTGCGTAAAACCTGCTCACGGATTTCCTCGGGATCAATCGACATCCCACCACGGTCAGTGGCCCTCAAGGTTTTGAGCTGATTGAGTGCTTCGATGAACTCTCGCTCACGCCTCATCTCGACTTCTGGCCTACGATCCGGAAAGAAGAAGTCCCAGATACGAAACATGAAATTCATGACGCAGGTTGCCTCGTGGCTGAGTTGAGCGGTGACTGATCTTAGATTATGAAAAAGCCTGAAGCCAACTGTTGAGTAAACTGCTAAACCTCATTCCGCCCGTCGGCGACTGTGTACTTAGACCAACCTGTGTACTACGGTTAATCAAGGTTGCCTCACCTCAGCTCTGGTCGACTCAAAGAGGTTCTTCACCCATCACTTCCTTCCTGCATCTTGTGACTCAGCTGTCTTGCGACAGATAAAGCGACCAGCAGCAAAGACAGCGATTGAGGATCATGAGATGGCCAACATACTCACCCATGCTGCTCGACATGCTAAAGCGGAACTCCACGCTGCCGGCATTGAAGTGGGACACGCGAACCTTCAGGAAGTCTTGGCTGCGCTCCTTGGCTACCACACCTATCGCGCACTCAAGCATGAAGAGGATGACCAAGAGCTTGAGCATCATCTGTCCGATGCAGAGTTCATCGTTCTCAACCAGGAGCTTGGAGAATGCCGTGCTGCTGAGCTGTTCGAGCTCCCAGGCGAGGTGTTGCTCAAGTGCATAGCGGCGCTGGAGGAATGCCTGCCAGCTCAGATTCTCCCAAGCGTGGACGCGTACCTTGAGCGTCATGGAGTGAGCGCGGTAATCGCAGCTTTGACAAACAATCCGCCACAGAGATTGCACCTTGGGCCGGATTGGAGCTCGGGGTACAAGCTGAGCGCTGACCAACGCTTTTCATTTCATGAGCCAATCTGGGAAGCGCGTCGCTCATGGCACGTGCATGCAGAAATCTCTTTGCAAAGCATTGCATCTGACGCGAAGCAGCGGAAAATCAATGTGCTGCTCACTCATGCGAAAGCGGGCCGCTCTGGACTGGTCTTGAAGGGAGTCAATCCGGTCGAGGACATCACTGCAGTTCTTGACAGTACGCAAGTGGATCAGTTGGTTCGAAGGGATGACGGTTCAATTGGGCGTCCTTGGGTAGCTGTTGTTGTCCGTACCACCTCTGGTGCCGTCCTTGGAAGCGCTGTTTCATTCGCTGATAATCCAGAAGATGCAGAGGTCGACGCTTTGACCGACGCGCTCGATTCGGCTGTGCATGGTGATAATGATGGAGCAAATCAAACCAACGGTTACCACATCTTCCAGCTTGATGTGGATCACGCCTTTACGTCTGCACGGCTTAAGCAAATGGCCCTAGAGGCGGGGATTGAGATCATTCACCGCTCCAATCGCCCTAAGCAAATGGGCGGAACAATAGAAGCTATTTTTCACAAGATCTCGGAGTCAATGATCATGAAGCAGCCAAGCCTACACGCCCTGAAACCTATTTCGGATGAGGAAATAATGTCGACTGAAGAGTTCGAGCAGCTCTTCAAAAAGAGCTGAAGGCTCACGACCTTAGCAAAGAGGAGGGCGCACGCCTTCCTCTTTGTGCCTGTTGAATATGAAAAGCGCAGAGCTCGTCTGACGCCATTCAGTATAGCCACCCTCCGGGGTCACCCCCTTGGAGTTGTTATTGACGACTTACGCAAAGTCGAAAAAGAAAGACTCTGGTATTTTTCGACTGCTTTTCTAACCCTTGGGTCGCCAGTTCCCATAGCAAACTCTACTAAATTTACGCGGCATTTTCTTGCAAATTTCCCTTCTGGAGAGGTTGCGAAAAGCCTGGCAGGAGGTAAGGGTTTTTCGGGATCCAGCTCCAAATGCATGAGATACTGCTCAAAAATTTGCTTAAATTGACCTCCTAAAGCTCGAGATGAGCCGCCAGGCAGTGTCTCGATCCATTCGCCTGCGGAATTTCTATAAAATTGGTTTAGTAGCCCAGGGCTTCTAGTGCTTCCCATTAAGCGCCTTCTTGAATTTCGTGAATACCTAGCAAGTGCGAAATACACCATAGTGATTAGCTTGTATTTTTCACCATATGGGAGATGCGCGAGGCTATTCATATACCAATCCATTTCAAACTCAGTCATTTTTATGAAATTCGGCTTATGCTTAGCAAACAAGCCTGCAAGCGCAGGCTCAAATTCAAGAACTGAAACGTCTTGATAGTAGAATTTATAAAACCGGTTGATCACGATCTGAGCGAAGCCCAGTTGGCGTGAAACATCACGAGACGCTGATAAGAATGGGCGCCAGTATTGGTTTATTGGCCAGGCTCCGTAATTCAGCAGTGGATTTGGTACGAACTTTAAACTGGAACTCGGCAAACACCAGCTAGCAGGTGGATTGCAAAAAAATGCCACATAACGCTCGATCTCGAGAGGCTTCAGATCCAGCAGCGATAGCCCTTGAGAGAAGCACCAGTTCAACAGGCGCTCAAGGTGAATGGTTTCAAAGTAATACGCCTCAGTAGCTTGCTCTGGTCTCCAGCTATGTGCAAGCCAGGCAAGGTAACGCTGACAGTACCAGACGCTGATGAATGGGAGGCTAGATGACACCACATCCTCGAGCTTGGCCGTCACATCGGCATTTTCAGGAAATTGACTGAGCCCAATTGGACGCCATTGGTCGTACGGGCAGAAGATGGGAAAAGGGACAAACGGCGACACCATGCGGGGCACCAGCATCGTAAAATTGTGCAGTTACTAGAGATTGTAGCCGGTAAGACGCGTCTCCTTAGCCCACACAGGTTTGCGATTTGTGGATCTAGACTATACGAGAGAGGTGCACCGCAGGCCTATGAATCTGAAGGGAACACAGGTTTTTGGAAGAAAGCTCACAGGATCGTGAAAATGAACACACGAACATCTATGACATAGCACGATATTTAACATAATATGCATTATGAGCACCTTGGTATGGAGCTACCGGGGCCGTGGGTGGGCAGATTTAAAGCCAGGCCACGGGCCTCGATTACTGGGCCGCAGATCAAGCTTGGACCTCAGCGATGTAACACAGCACGAACGGATCCTGCGAGCCTCGTTCCTTGTAGTAACCAACCACGTTGGCCAACGTCCACCGCAGCAACCCCATCAGCACTGGATCGGCAAATTTCCAGCTGGCCGACTCGTACTGATACCGGCTGTTGGTGAACACATCGCGATACCGCTCGAATGAGTGTTCCTGGCTGTTCAGGGCCAGGCTCTCGCGAATAGCTGCAGGCATCGCGTGAAACAGTGTCAGCAGATCGTGAGCGTCACGCTTTTGTTTGGGTGGAATCTTGCCGATTGACTGCAGGTATTGGTGAGCCGTTTTGAGTGCTTCGACATCAAGCTTATAGGTTTCGCCGGACGTACCTTCGTGCTGATTTGGCACGGAAATAAAGCTTTTCAGCAGGATTTCCATACCGATCGCTGCATTGACCATGGCGACATGCAGGAGGTTTTGGGCGTCTAAAAGCTCAGCGGCGTTGAGGTAGTAACGGGCGCTTTCAAGCATCCAGCCCGGAAAGTAAGTCATTAAATGGTGGTCGTTGGTGGTGACTGCCGCCGGAGGTAGCTCATTCTTGAACGCTAGCGTGCAAACGTGGCGTTAGCGATAACGCATGAGCTACCCTGCCCTTATAATATGAACACAAGAAATAACTACGCTAAATATTCATTTAGTAGAGTTACACTCAATAAGTGCCTTATTCTGATGTCGACCAGAACTAAGTTGTGTACCGTCAAACCCTGCCCTGATGACGGCTGCGAAACGCTTCCGCAACATTAAACACTCCCATACCGGCAAGCATCGCGAGCACGAATAGCCAGGCTTGCCAGTACCCCCCGGCGAGTAACACCAGCACCGGCCCCGGACATACGCCGGCAAGCCCCCAGCCTATGCCGAAAACCAGGCTCCCCCCGACGAGTCGACGGTCGATGTCGCGCCTGGCAGGCAGCTGTATCTTACCTCCCAGCAAGGCCGTGGTATGACGTCGCGCCCAAGTCATCGGCAACAGTGCGGCACCTATCGCACCCACCATGACCAGTCCCAGCGACGGGTCCCACTGCCCGGCAATGTCGAGAAACCCCAGCACCTTGGCGGGGTTTGCCATGCCGGATAGCAATATTCCCATGCCGAACAGCAACCCTGCGATAAAGCCACTGATCCGCTTCATTTCATGCTCCTGAAAGTATATGCCTGACCACGAAGACCGTGGCAAAACCTGCTGCCATGAAGCACAGCGTCGCCACTGCAGAGCGAGGCGACAGGCGTGACAAGCCACAAACGCCATGGCCACTGGTGCAGCCACTGCCATAGCGGGTACCGAGGCCTACCAGAATTCCCGAGACCATAAGCAGCCAAGGCGCCACACTGAAATGAACGGGAGGCATTTCTGAGAACAGTTGCCAGGAAAGTGGCGCGGCAAGGAGTCCCAGCAAAAAGCACACTTTTTCGCCCCGCCCTTCCCCGCCACTTTGCAGCATCGAACCGAGCAAACCGCTGATGCCCGCGATGCGCCCGTTCGCAACGGCGAACAGCCCAGCGGCCAAACCGATCAATGCCCCGCCTGCCAATGCCGACCACGGCGTGAAGGCAGCCATATCAACAAACATCTCAGCGCTCCATTGTCGAATCAGAGACAAAAAAGATGCCATCTTAATGAAGTCAGCTGGCGGGCGCAGACCTGATCGTCAGGATGCTGCACGGTGCATGGCTGACAAGCCGCTCGGTGGTATCGCCGATCACCTTGGCCCAATGCCTGGGCTGCACGGTGCCGACCACCACTGCATCAATTTTCAGCGTGGCGATGTAGGACTTGATCACGCGCAGGGGCGCACCTTCGCTGAAATGCCGGTGCGTGTGGGCGATGCCATGTGCATCGGCCAACGCATCGAAAGGCAGCTGCAGTGACTCGCGTAATTGGTTTACCCAAGGGCCGGCAAGGTCAGGGTTGGCCAGCATGGCGATGGGCAGGTCGTAAGCCGAGAGCAGGTGCAACTGCCCCTTGCATTGAGTCGCCAGTTGCTGACCTGCCGCGACCAGGGCATGGTTGAGGGCGTCGTTGTGTGGCGACGGGTTGGCGACATCCACTGCGACCAGAATGTTCTGGGGGATGGCTGGGGCATCCGCCGGTACGAACAACAATGGCGTCTCACTCCCATGCAGCAGCGCCTGGTCGAGCGAGGTCCGAGCGATCTGCTCGAGCAGGGAGTGACCCGGGCAGCCCTTGATCACCAAATCAGGTGCGTAGCGGGCAATGCACGCTGGCAGCTGATCACGCGGATTGGAGGTTTCAACTGCCTCGAAACCTGGCCGAGCCCCAACGAATGACTGCTCATCCAGCAGTGCTTTGAGTTCGGTACTGAAATGCATGAACGAGGCCGAATGAAGTGGGGCTTCCTGCAATTCGTGAGGCAGGCGCAGTACACCAGATTCATGGATGCCCAGTACATGCAAACTCGCACCGGACGCCGCAGACAAGGCCATGGCCCGGGACAGCGCGGCATTGGCTTGGGCCTCGGTCATGATAAGCAGAATCCGGCGATACGGCGTCATGGGTACCTCCCGGCGCGTTGCCTGGGTTGCATGCGATGTCATTATCGAAGCAGGTGCTGGTTCGTTCTTGATAAATATCAATGCCCCCCAGGTGCCACTTTGCACCTGCTAGTGAAGAAATCCTACCGTTGCTGCCGCAGGCCAATGAGCTACCATCCATGCGTTGGTCGACAACTTGAAATGAACCGCCCATCAGGGCAAGAGTGCAGGCGATGCTCACTGTCACGCTGATCAACATGCTGGTCGTGATCCTGGTGGTGATCATTCACTACGAATGCTTGTTGCGCCTGAATGACTGGCTACCCCGCCTGAAGCTCTGGAGCCGGTTTCGCATCGTGGCGGGTGTGTTCGGCGCACTGCTGGCCCATGCCATTGAGGTCTGGTGCTTTGCCCTGGTGTATTACCTGATGGCCCATGCCGACGGCTGGGGCACACTCAGCGGCAATTTCGACGGGAGTTTCCTGGACTGCGTGTACTTTTCCTTCACCACCTATACCACCATCGGTTTCGGCGACATCACCCCGAGCGGGCACCTGAAATACCTGACCGGCCTGCAGGCATTGACCGGCCTGGTGCTGATCACCTGGACCGCTTCGTTTCTCTTCCTGGAAATGCAGAAGTACTGGAAAGCCAAATAGCGGCGGTTCAGTCGTCCGGCTGCGGCGTCCAGCACCAGGGCACCCACAGGCGGGCCGGCTCAAGGCGCGGTTGCCTGGGGCTCCTCGGGCAGCAGGTCGAACTGTTCAAGACAGCGCTGCTCATCATCCGCGGTGAGCACCTTCAAGCCGCTCACTTCCTGCATGGGGGTTTCGAACAAGGCCATGCGCAGCACCCCGTTGCGCTCCATGAAGGTCTGCGCCAGGCACGTGCACACCGGTTTGCCGAGAAGCGCGGTGAGTTTTTCATCTTCGGGTATATCCACTTGAGCCTGCAGGTTGGCCTCGCAGTTCGCCACGATCTGCGTCACTGAGCGCCCTGCCAGCCACAAGGTGCCTGTGCCCAGCAGGGCCAGGCACAACAGCACCACCAGCAGGATGTTCGATTCCCGAGCCACTGAGCGAAGGAACGCCAGTCTGGCCTGCCAGCCTGTCTCCTGGCCGTTGAAAATGGCTTTGCCAACGGTGCGCTTCACGCCCCGCTGCACCGCCCAGCCTAGCGCCACGCTCAAGGTCAGCAAGGCCAGCATCACGACCGGATTGTGCAGGGGCAGGCGCCAGGTCGGGCTCAGCCCGCGGTAGGCCGATGCGGCGAGCAGTAACACAAGGATCGCTACGATCCAACCCAGGCTGCCCTTGGGGCGATGCAACCACGCTCTGAGTTTCGCCCTAGCTTGTGTGTTCATGAATACCTCCCGTGCCAGCCTGGGCTGTATGAAAAGCCTTGATACTCGGTGATGTTGCGTGGAAAACAGCCTCTAGCGAACAGGGTCAATGGCAACCGTTTCCTGATATTCAGGCACGCACACTTGCCAGCCGAGTTCGAGGCTGATCCGCCGCCGCAAGGTGTCGGCAGCGTGTGGCTCGCCATGAATCACATAGGTCTGACGGGGTGGCCGGGTGAACCCGCGCAACCATTCCATGATTTCATCAGCATCGGCGTGCGCAGAAAGATTCTCCATCGCATGCACCTGTGCACGGATAGGCACATCCTCGCCGTGCAACCGCACACTGTGGGCGCCCGCGACGATATCGGCACCCCGCGTCCCCCCGGCTTGAAAGCCGGAGAACAGAATGCTGTTGCGCGGGTTTGGGGCCAGTGCCTTCAGGTGGTGAAGCACCCGTCCGCCGGTCGCCATGCCGCTGGCGGCGATGATCACTGCGGGCTCGCGCAGCTGGTCCAGGTGCCTGGACTCATCGACCGTCCGGACGATGTGCGTGCCTCTGCACATGGCGGCGCACTCGGCTGCGGTCAGCCGATGCTCACTGCGGTACTGCTGGTACAGGGCGGTGGCGTCGGTGGCCATCGGACTGTTCAGGTAGATCGGGATATCAGGGATCAGCCGGTCGCGCTTGAGCGTGTACAGGTAATACATGAGCAGTTGGGCGCGGCCAACGGCGAACGAGGGTACGAGGGTAATGCCATGACGCAGGAGCGTTTCGTTGATGACCTTGGCAAGGTACTGCTCGGTCGATTCGGCGGGATGCTGGCGATCGCCATAGGTAGATTCGATCAACAGCACGTCCGCCGTCCTGACCAGCTCAGGCGCACGCATGATCGGATCCTGAGGGCGGCCGAGGTCACCCGAAAACAGCACGGTCTGCCCTTCGGCGCTGATCTGGACCGTGGCCGCCCCCAGAATATGTCCGGCGGTACGCAACAGCAACTCCATGCCCTCGGCGATCATGGTCACCTGGTGTAACGCTACGGGCCGAAACAGTGCCAGGGCACGTTTGGCATCCTGCTCGGTATAGAGCGGTTGCGCCGGCGCATGCTTGGAGTAACCGTGGCGATTGGCATGTTCGGCCTGCTCTTCCTGCAGCCGCGCACTGTCGAGCAAGAGGATTTCCGCCAAGGCGCAAGTCGCCGGCGTGGCGTAGATCGGCCCGCGGTAGCCTTCCCGAACCAGCACAGGTAAATAACCACTGTGGTCAAGGTGGGCGTGGGTCAGCACCACCGCATCAAGCGCCCGCAACGCCGGGGGCAGCGGCTGCCAGTTGCGCAGGCGCAGTTGCTTGAAACCCTGGAAGAGCCCGCAGTCGACCAATACCCGCGTGCTGTCACGGGTCAACAGGAATTTGCTGCCGGTCACGGTGCCGGTGCCGCCAAGAAATGTCAGTTGCATGGCCAAGGCTCCCAACTTTCGGCTATTTGGGGATGAACGGCGAGCACGCTGCACGGTGGGCGGCTGACGATACGCTCGGTGGTGTCTCCCAATAGTTTGTCCAGGCCTTTGGGCTGCACCACGCCCATCACCACCGCGTCGATGTCCAGGGACGCGACCTGTTCCCGGATCACCTGTACCGGGCCTCCTTCCATGAAATGTCGGCGGTCCGGCGCGACGCCTTCGGCATCGGCCAGCGCTTCGAAAGGCTCCTGCAGTGCCTCGCGCATCTCGTCGATCCACGCCTGGGTGACATTCATGTCCGAGGCAAATACCCCTGCCAGGTTGTAGGCCGATAGCAGATGCAGGTGCGCGTCACACTGTAACGCCAGCGCCTGGCCAGCACGAATCAGTCCACGATTGAAGCACGCCTGGACGGCAGGGGTCTCGCTGAACGCAGTATCCACGGCGACCAGCACACGCCGCGGCAATGAAACGGCCGCCGCCGGCACGAAATGGCTGACGCCTTTGAAACCTCGCATCAGCGCACAATCCAGTGGGGTGCCGAACATGCGCACCAGGGCCGACGCAGCTTCGCTGTCCTTGATGACCATATCGGGCTGCAGTTCGCTGATGTAATCGATCGCCTGGCTGCGGATATCCTCCGCATTCAGGCTGTCGACCGTCAGCGTTGTACCGCTGCCGCGATGCCGCTCGACCAGTCCCGTCAACTGAGCGCGATAATGCTGGTACTGGCGCTTGATATCGGCCTCGTTCAGCCGCTCTTCGCGCAGAAGGTGCTCCTCGCTTGGCTCGAACAAGCCCAGCACATGCACGCTGGCGCCGCTGACTTGCGCCAAGGCAAGGGCTCGGCGCAAAGCGGCGGAATGCGGATCGACCTCGGTCAGCAGCACCAGCAATTGTCGATATTGCCCCATGGTGAACCTCCGCGCTTTCGTCAGTGGGTGTGATGCTGACGATATTCCGCGCGCAGGATCGCTGCTGCTTGATGCAGATCAGAAAACCGCTACCCAGCCTGAACTTGATGATTGTCAGAACCGAACCGGCCCGCCACGTTAAAACAGCTGCACCAGACACTGATCAGGCAACGGGAGGCGTCATGAACGGGCAGCAGACAGCACAGCCACAGACCTGCGAACACTGGGTCGAAAACCTAAAGGACGGTTCGGCGGTGCTGATCCGCCCACTGCGCGAGGAGGACCGCGAACGGGACAAGCGTTTTCTGAGCACAATCGCATATGAATCACGGCGCTTTCGCTTCATTGCCGGACTCAGCGGCGGCTTGCCTAGCTTGGACACGCAAGACATGCCCGTGGACTACCACCAACGCATGGCCTATGTCGCCTTGGTTCATGTAGACGGTCAATTGCAACAGATCGGCGTCAGCCGCTATGCGGGCATACCAGGCAGTCAACGTTGCGAATGTGCAGTGGCGGTCAGCGAAGACTGGCAGCGCAAGGGGTTGGGCAAGCGCCTGATGCAACACCTGATTGCAGCCGCACGACGCAATGGCTTTCAGTGCATGGTCTCCAGGGACCTGGCCAGCAACTACGCGATGCACCGGCTGGTCAAGGCACTGGGCTTCACCTCCCGCTACCCCGGCGGCGATGTGAGCGAGATTCTGCACGAACTTGACCTGCGGCCTTGAAAAGACAAGGCCCTTGCGGGCCTTGTGCTTCAGCCTTGGGAGCGCTCTGGAGAAATCACCAGCACACTGCTGGACAACCGATGCATAACGCGCTCGGCAGTACTGCCGATGAACCAGCCGATGCCACGGTGGTTATAACTGCCCATGACCAGTACGTCGATATCATTGTTATCCATGAACATCGCCAGGGCCTTTGCCGGGTCGCCTATGCGCATATGGCGGTGTTCGACGGCGATGCCGTTGCGTTCGGCAAGCTCCTGGAAGGCAGCGCTTTGAGCGTCATGCAAGGTCTGGGCATCGTTTGAATCGAACAGGAACGAATGTTCCCGGCTGCCGCCGGCGTCCAGGTACATGGAACCCAAATCGTAGGCGTACAGCAACTCGATCTGGGCATTGCACTGCAATGTCAGCTTCAGCGCTTCGCTGATGATCTGGTCGTTGAAGCCTTCAAACTGATCCTCCGGCCTGGACAGGTCCACCGCCGCCAGAACCCTGCGTGGCAACGCATGGCTGGCCTTGTGTACCAGGTGCAAGGGTATTCGCGTTTCGCGCAGCAACTGGATATCCAGCGAGGTGAACATTGCGCGCATCCACCAAGGCTCATGCTCGAGCTCTTTGATCAGCATGGCAAACGGTTGCTCACGCAAGTGTATCAGGATCTCATTCAAGGGCTGCTGCACCCACACCACCTCGGTTGTGACGGTGACACCATTGCGCCGCATCGGCAACGCCTGGGTTTCCAGCCATTCACGGTGCTGCTGCACGTAACCCTCGCGCATGACTGCCAGCGCCTGGTCATTCACCAGGCCCGCCGTGGCAAGCCCTTCCACGTAGTCGAAAGCGACGATGTGCAGCGCCATTCCCTTGGCCTTGGCCAGCGCAGCAGCCCGGTCATAGACCGGGGTTCGGCGCATCAGGGGGGAGGCGATCAGCAGCAGTCTTTGCGGAGTTTCCATGGCACACCTCTGAGGTTGCGATACGTAGGTAGAGCATCTGCCAGCTACACGTTGCGAACTTGATGTTTATCAACTCAAGGCACCTACCGACCAATGGCATTGCCCATGGCGCAAGAACTTGACGCCGATCAATGTCTCGACACTGCGCTGGCGCACCCTGTAGCCATATCAACATTCACCTCAGGCGCCGCAGGCGTGCCATGGCGTTAACGCCCTGAGCTTCACCTGCGCTGCCGGCAGGGACGCCTTCATTCTGCATTGTCTACCGATACATGCTTTGGAGGCCCTGATGAACGTTTACGTCGAGAAGAATACTGAGCAGGGACGCTGTTGGGTGCGCATGGATGACTGGCGGGTGGGTTTCAGTACGGCTGCCGAAGCCGAGCGGTTTGTCGAACGGCTTACAAGCCGCCTCAATGCCCCCCACTCGCGGGACATGCTTGCTGATTGGTCGCCCGTCGGGCTCGGTGCGCGTAATGGGGCGGGGGCCCAAAGCGGCCTCCAAAATGCGAAGGAGGCCTGAAAATGCCTGGCCAGCTGAAGGTCACCCTGCTCGACTCCCCCAACCCTTTGTCCAAGGCAAACCCTATTCACCTGAAACCGCTGGTGAACCACTGCATGGATTGCCGGGTAAGCGGCCTGTGCCTCCCCACTGGCCTGCCGGTTGACGAAAACAGCTGCCTGGGCGCGTTGATAGGCCCACGCATGCGCATTCGCAAGGGCGCCGCGCTGTTCAATGCCAACGATCCGCTGACCATGCTCTATGCCTTACGCTGCGGCAGTTTCAAGACCAGCCTGAACACCGCCGAGGGGCAAGGCGTGGTGATCAACTTCTGGATGCCGGGCGATGTAATCGGCCTCGATGCCATCGCCACAGAGCACCATGTCTGTGACGCCATTGCCCTGGAAGACAGCGAAGTCTGCCCTGTCCCCTATCGCCGCTTGCAAACCCTGGCGCGTGAGTTTCCGGACCTGCAGCAAAGCCTGAATCGCCTGATGAGCCGGGAGATCGTGCGTGAGCACGGGCGTGTGCTGATGCTGTGCAACCTGACTGCAGAACAGCGGCTGGCCAGCTTCCTGGTGGGGCTCTCCAGGCGCTTCGTCAGCCGCGGTTACTCTGCCCATGGCTTCATGTTGCGGATGTCTCGTGAAGACATGGCTTCGTACCTGGGTTTACGCCTGGAAACCGTGTGCCGATCCGTCGCCCGTCTGCGCGCGCTGGGTATCGTCGACCTGCATGGCAGGTTGGTAGAAATTCTTGATATGCCTGCACTCATGGCGCTCGAACAAGGTGGCGGTGAATGTGAGGCCAAGGGCCCCTGAAGGCACCCTGCTCGACGCCGTGAATGTTGGCCGCGGCGCTGTGAGGCGAGCACTCCCCTCAAGCCAACCCGCCAAAACGCTTGTAAAAACTCTCGCTCACGTCCGGCAATGGGCCATCTGCTGTTTCCAGCGCTGCATTCAACCATTCTTCGGCTTTGGCAAACACCAGTCGGTAGAGGTTACGGCACAACTGTCGCGCAGCCCTTCCCTCCCAGTCCCCTGGCAGCAGCTCATCGGGTAGTTGCGGGTCGCGCAGCAGCAGGCGGCGGTACTCGTGAATCAGCAGCGTGCGCGCCAGGAAGCAATCTTGGGCATCCAGCAACGGCTGCTCTTTCAAACCTTGCCACAGCGGCCTGAACAGCTGGATAAACTCGCTGTATTGCTGCCCCAGTTCGTCGATACGCCAGCTTTCCCGCACCTGGGCGCGCATCGCCTTGGACGCGAGTACCTCTTGGGTGTGGGTTTCGAAGACGATACTGTCGTCGCCCGCCTCAAGATCACGCAACGTGGCCACCAGGTCGGCACGGTCTGCCCGTGGGCAACCCAGCAGGTTCGGCGCCATGACACCAAACCCCTGCCACTCCAGCTCTTCACGCACGGCCTTGCGTTTACCCGCCTCGAGTTGCGACAGCAACACCAGTGTCCAGGCCCCGTCCCAGGCTGGCTGGCTCGGGCTATAGACGCGCTTGAAGGCTTTTTCGAAACGCCGACGGCCAGTGCCTGTCAGGCTGTAATAACTGCGTCGGCCCACCTTTTCTGCAGTGAGCCAACCTTCTTTGGTCAGGCGAAAGATCGACGTGCGTATCAGCCGTTCATTGATGCCGATCGGCTCCAGCAGGTTGATCAGGCTACCGAGCCAGACTGTACCGCCGTGCGGCTCGATGGCATCGCCGTACAACGTGATGATCAGGGAACTGGCGCGGATTGGCGTCTGCTCCTGAAAGCGGGTGATCAAGTGGTTCAGTGGTGCGAGATTGCTCATGGGCGAACTGTGCGCGGATAAAGCACCGACTATACCTGTGCGGCGGGCCGCCTGGCCATTGCGTGTCGCTGCCAGGCTCATGCGCTTGCCTGGCCCTTGGGCCTGACCCCGGTGTCTTCCATGCGCGGGCGCCCCGGCTCTGCCTCGGCCAGCGGTGGGCATTCGACCATGCTGTTCATGCAGCGCTGCGCCAGGTGCTGGTACTCCGCCGTCCCGCGCTGTTTCCAGGCCAGCTCCTGCTCGCTCAGTGGGCGTTTGACCTGGGCTGGCGACCCCATCACCAGGCTCTGCGCCGCACATTCGAAGCCAGCTTTGACGAAGGCGGTGGCCGCGACGATGCAGCGAGGTGCTACATGGGCGCCATCCATCACCACGGCGTTCATGCCGATCAATGAATCTTCGCCGACGCGACAGCCGTGCAGCACGGCGCCATGGCCGACATGCCCGTTACGTTCCACTACGGTGTCGCCCCCCGGGAAACCATGCATTACGCAGGTGTCCTGCACGTTGGCGCCCTCCTCCAGCACGATGCGGCCGAAATCGCCCCTGAGCGATGCCAGCGGGCCAATGTAGCAGCGGGGGCCGACGATGACGTCACCGATCAGGACTGCGCTGGGGTGCACGTAGGCTGTCGGGTGAACCACAGGCGTCAGGCCGTCCAGTCGATAGCAAGGCATGGCAACACTCTCGAAATGATTTGGAATGTCAGTCGATCTTGTATCAGATGCTGTTTGGTCGTCAATCGTGTATCACTTGTGTTGAATTAATGCTGCAAGGCAAAAACCCGCTGTAAGTACTAGAAAATGCAAAGGTTAAACGATTCTTCAGCAAGCATTGCACTGGAGCTGTGATCATAGAAAAGTAAAAAAGAGATACGCGAAAACATTTTGCGCCTTGCATTGTTGTATCGCATAGAGCATATACTGACCACACCTGGTCGTGATCCCGCATTACGTCCCTGCAAACAATTCCAAAAAATGCCGGCCAAGCGATGTGCCGTGCGTGCAGCCAGAGGAACCCGAGATGCCGCGATATATCGATGTGCAGGCGCCCGAACATGGCGTTCAGCTCATTACCCTGCAACGGCCCGAGGCCTTGAATGCCCTGTGCACCGAGCTACTGGCAGAACTGGCCGCTGCGCTGCAGGCTGCCGGGAACGACGAGCATGTCCGTGCCACAGTGATTACCGGCAGCGCCAAGGCATTCGCCGCAGGCGCCGACATCCGCGAGATGGCCGATCGCGACCTGGTCGGCATCCTCAATGACCCGCGCGTAGCGCATTGGCAAAGCATCGCCGCATTCGCCAAACCGCTGATTGCTGCAGTCAACGGCTATGCCCTGGGTGGCGGTTGCGAACTGGCAATGTGCGCCGACATCGTCATCGCCAGTACCGACGCCCGTTTCGGCCAGCCGGAAATCAACCTTGGCATCATCCCCGGTGCTGGCGGCACCCAGCGCCTGTTACGTGCCGTCGGTAAGCCGTTGGCCATGCAGATGGTGCTGACGGGGGAAGCCATCACTGCCCTCCGCGCCCAGCAGGCCGGCCTGGTCAGCGAAATCACCCAGCCCGAACTCACCGTAGAACGCGCCATGCAGGTTGCCCGCAGCATCGCCGCCAAAGCGCCGCTGGCTGTGCGCCTGGCCAAGGAGGCGTTACTGAAGGCCGGTGATACCGACCTGGCCAGCGGCCTGCGCTTCGAGCGCCATGCCTTCACCCTGCTGGCGGGCACCGCCGACCGCGATGAAGGCATCCGCGCCTTCCAGGAAAAGCGCCAGGCCCGCTTCCAAGGGCGCTGAACTTCATTCTCTCGACTGACGGAGCGAGTCTGTCATGACTTTCCAGCACATCCTGTTTTCCATCGAGGACGGCGTTGCCTTCCTTTCATTGAACCGCCCCGAGCAGCTGAACAGCTTCAATACGGCCATGCACCTGGAG
Organism: Pseudomonas sp. TYF_14; assembly: GCF_043105275.1. Classification (NCBI taxonomy): domain Bacteria; kingdom Pseudomonadati; phylum Pseudomonadota; class Gammaproteobacteria; order Pseudomonadales; family Pseudomonadaceae; genus Pseudomonas; species Pseudomonas sp. TYF_14. Next base: position 184,979 of record NZ_JBICLK010000061.1, on the reverse strand, counting down.
GTGCGCGAAGCGCTCAGACAAGTGCGCCAGAGCAGTGTCGCGCGGGTGCTGCTGCTGACGGCTGAAGGCCGCGGCTTCTGCGCCGGCCAGGACCTGTCTGACCGCAACGTTGCCCCAGGCGCCGAGATGCCAGACCTGGGCCAGTCGATCGACAAGTTCTACAACCCGCTGGTGCGCACCCTGCGCGACCTGCCTTTGCCGGTGATCTGTGCGGTCAACGGCGTGGCGGCCGGTGCCGGTGCCAACATTCCCTTGGCCTGCGACCTGGTGCTGGCCGCCCGCTCGGCCAGTTTCATCCAGGCCTTCTGCAAGATCGGCCTGGTGCCGGACTCCGGCGGTACCTGGCTGCTGCCGCGCTTGGTCGGCATGGCCCGGGCCAAGGCGCTGGCCATGCTGGGCGAGCGCCTTGGCGCCGAACAGGCCGAGCAATGGGGGCTGATCTACCGCGTGGTGGATGATACCGCGCTGCGTGATGAAGCCCTCACCCTCGCCCGCCACCTCGCCGCCCAGCCCACCTACGGTCTGACACTGATCAAGCGCAGCCTCAATGCCAGTTTCGACAACGGTTTTGAGGCGCAGCTGGAGCTGGAGCGCGACCTGCAGCGCCTGGCAGGGCGCAGCGAGGACTACCGCGAAGGCGTGAACGCCTTCATGAACAAACGCACGCCAGCCTTCAAGGGGCGCTGAACATGGGCGCACTCGCAAGCAATGTGCAGGTGGCGGTGATCGGTGCCGGCGCCATGGGCGCCGGTATCGCCCAGGTCGCGGCCCAGGCCGGCCACTCCGTCAAGCTCTACGACAACCGCCCGGGTGCTGCCGCCCAGGCGGTGACGGGTATCGATCGCCAACTCGCCCGGCTGGTGGACAAAGGAAAGTTACTGGCCGCTGAACGCGAAACGATCAATGCCCGCCTGTGCCCGGTCGATACACTCGAAGCCTTGGCAGATGCCGGCCTGGTGATTGAAGCCATCGTCGAAAACCTGCAGGTGAAGCAGGCGCTGTTCAGTCAGCTCGAAACCCTGTGCGCGGCCGACTGTATCCTTGCCAGCAATACTTCGTCACTGTCCATCACCAGCCTCGCCGCTGGCCTTGAACGCCCGCAGCACGTGGTCGGTATGCACTTCTTCAACCCGGCACCGCTGATGGCGCTTGTCGAGGTGGTGTCGGGCCTGGCAACCGACCCTGCAGTCGCCGCATGCATCTACGCCACTGCCCAGGCCTGGGGCAAGCAGCCGGTCCATGCGCGCTCTACACCGGGCTTCATCGTCAACCGGGTAGCGCGGCCGTTCTATGCCGAAAGCCTGCGCCTGCTGCAGGAAGGTGCCGCCGATTGCGCCAGCCTGGATGCGCTGATGCGTGACTCGGGTGGCTTCCGCATGGGGGCGTTCGAGCTGACCGACCTGATTGGCCATGACGTCAATTACGCTGTCACCTGTTCCGTATTCGATGCTTTCTATGGCGATTTCCGCTTCCAGCCTTCGCTGGTGCAGAAGGAACTGGTAGACGCCGGTCACCTGGGGCGCAAGACCGGCCAAGGCTTCTATCGCTATGCCGAAGGCGTCGAGCGCCCGCAGCCGGCCGAACTGCACAGCTCCGCCTGCGCAGAGGCCTGCGTTGTCGAGGGCAACCTGGGGGTGATGCAGCCGCTGGTCGAGCGCCTTTGCCAAAGCGGCATTGCCGTGACCCAGCGCGCCGGTAGTGGCCTGATCCAGGTGGGCGACGCCACCCTGGCCCTGTCCGACGGCCGCCTGGCCAGCCAACGTGCCCGTGAGGACGGGCTGCGCAACCTGGTGCTGCTCGACCTTGCGCTGGACTACAGCAGCGCCACGCGCATTGCCATCAGCTGGTCAGCGGATACCAGCGACAGCGCCCGTGACCAGGCCGTAGCCCTGCTGCAGCGTGCCGGCCTGAAAGTGACCGGTGTCGCCGACCTGCCCGGCCTGGTGGTACTGCGCACCGTGGCAATGCTTGCCAACGAGGCCGCCGATGCGGTGCTTCAGGGCGTCGGCAGCGCCGCCGACATCGACCTGGCCATGCGCGCCGGCGTCAATTACCCCTGCGGCCCGCTGGCCTGGGCGGCGAACATCGGTATTGCCCATACCCTGCGCGTGCTCGACAACCTGCAGTGCAGCTATGGCGAGAGCCGCTACCGCCCTTCCCTGTTGTTACGCCGCTGTGAAGCCAAAGGAGGCACCCTACATGACTGAAGAGCAACTGGCACAAGCCTGTGCCGACGCCATGTACGCCCGCGACCCGGCCACCCAGGGCCTGGGTATCAGCCTGCTGGATGCCGGCCCGGGCCGGGCCAGCCTGCGCATGGCGGTACGTGCCGACATGATCCAGGGGCATGGCACCTGCCATGGCGGTTTCCTGTTCGCGTTGGCCGATTCGGCGTTCGCCTTCGCCTGCAATAGCTACGACCAGGCCACGGTGGCGCTGGGCTGCACCATCGACTACCTGGCCCCGGCGCTGCGCGATGACGTGCTCACCGCCCACGCCAGCGAAGTCAGCCGCAAAGGCCGCACCGGCCTGTACGACGTGCGCATCGACAACCAGCGCGGTGAGCTGGTGGCGATGTTCCATGGCAAATCCTACAAAGTGCGCGGCACCGTGCTGGCGCAGGAGACGCAAGATGAATGAACCGACCCACGCCGATGCCTTGATCATCGACGCCGTGCGCACCCCCATTGGCCGCTATGCCGGGGCCCTGAGCAGCGTGCGCGCCGACGACCTGGCGGCCATCCCGCTCAAAGCCTTGATCCAGCGTCACCCCGAACTGGACTGGAAAGCCATTGATGACGTTATCTTCGGCTGTGCCAACCAGGCCGGCGAAGACAACCGCAACGTGGCCCACATGGCGAGCCTGCTGGCCGGGCTGCCACTCGAAGTACCAGGGACCACGATCAACCGCCTGTGCGGTTCCGGCCTGGATGCCATCGGCAATGCGGCACGTGCCCTGCGCTGTGGTGAAGCGGGGCTCATGCTGGCCGGCGGTGTGGAATCCATGTCGCGTGCGCCGTTTGTGATGGGTAAGTCGGAGCAGGCATTCGGGCGTGCGGCCGAGCTGTTCGACACCACGATCGGCTGGCGTTTCGTCAACCCGCTGATGATGGCCGCCTACGGCATTGATTCGATGCCGGAAACGGCCGAAAACGTGGCTGAACAGTTCGGCATCTCGCGCGCCGATCAGGATGCCTTTGCCCTGCGCAGCCAGCACAAGGCTGCAGCCGCTCAGGCCCGCGGCCGCCTGGCGCGGGAAATCGTGCCGGTCGAAATCCCGCAGCGTAAAGGTCCGTCCAAAGTGGTCGAGCATGACGAGCACCCGCGCGGCGACACCACGCTGGAGCAGTTGGCTCGGCTCGGCACGCCGTTTCGTGAAGGCGGCAGCGTAACGGCCGGTAATGCCTCCGGCGTGAATGACGGCGCTTGCGCCCTGCTGCTGGCCAGCAGCGCCGCGGCCCGCCGCCACGGCCTGAAGGCGCGCGGGCGCATCGTCGGCATGGCTGTGGCCGGGGTTGAGCCCAGGCTGATGGGCATCGGACCGGTGCCTGCGACCCGTAAGGTGCTGGCGCTCACCGGCCTGGCACTGGCTGACATGGATGTCATCGAACTCAACGAGGCCTTTGCCGCCCAGGGGCTGGCCGTGTTGCGCGAGCTGGGCCTGGCCGACGACGACCCGCGAGTCAACCGCAACGGCGGCGCCATCGCCCTGGGCCATCCCCTGGGCATGAGCGGTGCCCGGTTGGTGACCACTGCCTTGCACGAGCTTGAAGAAACGGCCGGCCGCTACGCCCTGTGCACCATGTGCATCGGCGTAGGCCAAGGCATTGCCATGATCATCGAGCGCCTCTGAGCGGTTCAGACCCTGCGCTTGTTACCGAACTGAACGCAGCCGTATATGCTGCCTCCATGACACTCACCGCGTGGCCTGCAACCGCTGGCGCGCGGCGTACAAGAACAATTCGAGTGAAGCCATGAACATGTACCATGATGCCGATCGTGCCCTGCTGGACCCGATGGAAACCGCCAGCGTCGATGCCCTGCGCCAGCACCAGCTGGAGCGTCTGCGCTGGAGCCTGAAGCACGCCTACGACAATGTGCCATTGTACCGCCAGCGCTTTGCCGAGTACGGCATCCACCCTGATGACCTCAAGTGCCTGGAAGACCTGGCGAAGTTCCCCTTCACCGGCAAGAACGACCTGCGCGACAACTACCCCTACGGCATGTTTGCCGTGCCCCAGGAAGAAGTGGTGCGCCTGCATGCCTCCAGTGGCACCACCGGAAAGCCGACGGTGGTCGGCTACACCCAGAACGATATCGACACCTGGGCCAATGTGGTTGCCCGTTCGATTCGTGCGGCCGGCGGGCGCAAAGGTGACAAGGTGCATGTGTCCTACGGCTACGGGCTGTTCACCGGCGGGCTCGGCGCGCACTACGGTGCCGAACGCCTGGGCTGCACCGTGATCCCCATGTCCGGTGGCCAGACCGAAAAGCAGGTGCAGCTGATTCGCGACTTCCACCCCGACATCATCATGGTCACCCCATCCTACATGCTCAACCTGGCTGATGAAATCGAGCGCCAGGGCATCGACCCGCACGACCTCAAGCTGCGCCTGGGCATTTTTGGTGCCGAGCCGTGGACCGATGAGCTGCGCCGCTCGATTGAGCAGCGTATGGGCATCAATGCCCTCGATATCTACGGCCTTTCGGAAATCATGGGGCCCGGGGTGGCAATGGAGTGCATAGAGACCAAGGACGGCCCGACCATCTGGGAAGACCACTTCTATCCCGAAATCATCGACCCTGCCACCGGCGAAGTGCTGCCGGATGGCCAACTGGGCGAGCTGGTATTCACCTCGCTGAGCAAGGAGGCATTGCCGATGGTGCGCTACCGCACCCGCGACCTCACCCGGCTGCTGCCAGGCACCGCTCGGCCGATGCGGCGGATCGGCAAGATCACCGGCCGCAGTGACGACATGCTGATCATTCGCGGGGTCAATGTGTTCCCGACTCAGATCGAGGAACAGGTGCTAAAAATAAAACAGCTTTCTGAGCTTTATGAGATTCATCTGTATCGCAATGGAAATCTGGACAGTGTCCAGGTGCACGTGGAGCTGCGTGCAGAGTGCCAGCACCTTGACGAGGGCCAGCGCAAGCTGGTTGTCGGGGAGTTGAGCAAGCAGATCAAGACTTACATCGGTATCAGCACCCAGGTGCACCTGCAGCCCTGCGGCACGCTCAAGCGCTCCGAGGGCAAGGCGTGCCACGTGTTCGACAGACGGTTGGCCAGCTGACCCATTCGGCTGCCATTTCGGCCCCGGCATTGTCCGGGGCTTTTTTTTGCCTGCGTTCTGCCGGGCATACGCTGCAGCCCGACAGCCCTCTTGGCTGTAAACGTGATACACAAATCTTACTTGATACACATAAATGTGTTTGACGTTATGTTTTGTATCGCTTACAAATGACTCATGCCTTAGCAGGAGTCGCAGCACATGTACGCACAGCTAGTGGAAACCGGAGTCAAGCGCATCAAGTCGCTGGAAGAGATGTCCCCCGAGGAACGCAACTTCCAGGAAAAGATCGACGCCGAAATCAAGATCGAAGCCAAGAACTGGATGCCCGAGGCCTACCGCCAGACCCTCATCCGGCAGATCTCCCAGCACGCCCACTCTGAAATCGTCGGCATGCTGCCCGAAGGCAACTGGGTCACCCGTGCCCCCAGCCTCAAGCGCAAACTGCAGCTGATGGCCAAGATTCAGGACGAAGCCGGCCACGGCCTTTACCTGTACAGCGCCATGGAAACCCTGGGGGCTGACCGCGACGAAGAAATCGCCAAACTGCACAGCGGCAAGGCCAAGTACTCGAGCATCTTCAACTACCCCACCCTCAGCTGGGCCGACATGGGCGCTGTGGGCTGGCTGGTGGACGGCGCCGCCATCGTCAACCAGGTGGTACTGCAGCGCACCTCTTACGGCCCCTACTCCCGCGCGATGATCCGTATCTGCAAGGAAGAGAGCTTCCACCAGCGCCAGGGCTACGAAATGCTCCTGACCATGATGCGCCAGGGCACCCAAGCCCAGCGCGACATGGTTCAGGACGCCATCAACCGCCTGTGGTGGCCGGCGCTGATGATGTTCGGCCCGAGCGATGAACACTCGCCCAACAGCGCCCAGTCGATGGCCTGGAAGATCAAACGCCAGACCAACGACGAACTGCGCCAGCGCTTCATCGACCAGACCGTGCCGCAGCTGGAACTGCTTGGCTGCACTGCGCCTGACCCTGAGCTGAAGTGGAACGCCGAGCGCGGCCACTACGACTTTGGCGAAATCCAGTGGGACGAGTTCTACGAAGTGATCAAGGGCAATGGCCCATGCAACCTGGAGCGTGTCGCCACCCGGCGCAAGGCCATCGAGGACGGCGCCTGGGTACGCGAGGCCGCAGTGGCCTATGCGCGCAAGCAACAGAACAAGAACGCCGCCTGAGCGGCGATAGATGCGGAGATCGAAAATGTCTGTCTGGACCCTCTACGAAGTGTTCGTGCGCAGCAAGCACGGCCTTAACCACAAACATGTCGGCAGCGTGCACGCCGCCGATGCCGCCATGGCCATCGAGAACGCCCGCGAGCTCTACACCCGCCGTAGCGAAGGTGTGAGTCTGTGGGTGGTGCCTTCGGCGCTGATCACCGCCTCCTCTCCCGACGAGAAAGACCCGCTGTTCGCCCCCTCGGACGACAAGGTCTATCGCCATGCCAGCTTCTACGAGCTGCCCGACGAAGTCGGACACATGTGAGGTGGGCCATGCATAAAGAAGCCCTTATCCCCTACCTGCTGTTGCTCGGCGACAGCGCCCTGGTCCAGGGCCAGCGCCTCTGCGAATGGTGTGGCCGTGCCCCGGCCATCGAGGAAGAGCTGGCCCTGATGAACGTCGGCCTCGATCTGGTCGGCCAGGCCCGCAACTGGCTGGAGTATGCCGCCGAGCTGCTCGACGATGGCCGAGATGCCGATGCCCTGGCGTTCCGCCGTGACGAGCGCGCCTACCGCAACCTGCTGCTGGTCGAGCAACCCAACGGTGATTTTGCCGTGACCATGACCAAGCAGTTCCTCTACGACGCGTGGCACTTCGCCGTGCTGCAGGGGTTGGTCGAGTCCAGCGATGCGCGAATCGCGGGGATTGCCGCCAAGGCCCTGAAGGAAGTCACCTACCACCTGCGCCGGTCCAGCGAGTGGGTACAACGGCTGGGCGGTGGTACCGATGCCAGCCGCCAGCGCATGCTCGCCGCCGTCCCGGCACTGTGGCGCTTCACCGTCGAACTCGCTGCTGGCAGCGACAACGAAGTCCGTCTGGCGGAATGCGGTATCGCCGCCGACCCAGCGACCGTCGGCGCCACCTGGCTGAAGCAGGTCGCCGCGACGTTTGCTTCGGTCGAACTGCCGCTGCCCAAGGCCGCCAGCCACTTCTACCTGGATGGCCGCAAAGGCCTGCACACCGAGCATCTGGGCCTGCTGCTGGCCGAAATGCAGTTCCTGCCAAGGGCCTACCCCGATGCAACCTGGTGAACTGATTGCCGGCGACCGCGGCGCACGGGCACAGCAAGGCGACGACGTGGCCCGTGCCTGGGCGGTATTGGGCCAGGTCATGGACCCTGAAGTGCCGGTGGTCAGCGTGGTCGACCTGGGGATCGTGCGCGATGTCGATTGGCGCGCCGGCCACCTGCACCTGGTGGTTACCCCGACCTACTCTGGCTGCCCGGCCACCGAAGTCATCGAAGGGGATATCCGCCAGGCGCTGGAACAGGCCGGCTTCAGCGCGCCAGAGCTGGAGCGCCGGCTGACCCCGGCCTGGAGCACCGACTGGATCACCGAACTGGGCCGCGAGCGCCTGCGCGCTTATGGCATTGCGCCGCCGCAAGGCAGCGCCAGCAAGCGCAGCCTGCTCGGCGAAGCCCCCCAGGTGTGCTGCCCGCAATGCGGCAACGCCCATACCGAATTGCTCAGCCAGTTCGGCTCCACGGCCTGCAAGGCGCTGTACCGCTGCCGCGAGTGCCTGGAGCCATTCGACTATTTCAAATGCATTTGAGCCGTGGAGACCACCATGAGCCAGTTTCACAGCCTGACCATCAAGCAAGTGCGCAATGAGACCCGTGATGCGGTATCGATTGCCTTCGATGTGCCCGAGCACCTGCAGGGCCAGTTCCGCTTCACTCAGGGCCAGTACCTGGTCATGCGTACCCAGCTGGACAACGAAGAAGTCCGCCGCTCCTACTCCATCTGCAGCGCCGTGCAGGACGGCGAGCTGCGCGTGGCCGTCAAGCGCGTGCCGGGCGGGCGCTTCTCGGCGTTTGCCAATGAAGTGCTCAAGGCCGGTCAGCAGCTGGAAGTGATGCCGCCATCGGGTAGCTTCTTCGTGCCTTTGGACCCGGCTCGCCAGGGCAACTATCTGGGGGTAGCTGCCGGCAGCGGCATCACCCCGATACTGTCGATCATCGCCACTACGCTGGCCAGCGAGCCGCACAGCCGTTTCACCTTGCTGTACGGCAACCGCTCCAGTTCGGGGGCGCTGTTCCGCGACAAGCTCGAAGACCTGAAAAACCGTTACCTCGACCGCTTGAACCTGATTTTCGTGTTCAGCCGCGAACAGCAGGATGTCGACCTGTACAACGGCCGCATCGACGCCGACAAATGCGGCCAGCTGTTTTCGCGCTGGCTGGACGTTGCCGGCCTGGACGCGGCGTTCATCTGCGGCCCGCAGGCGATGACCGAGACCGTGCGTGACAGCCTGCAGGCCAACGGCATGGCCAAGGAACGCATTCACTTCGAGCTGTTCGCCGCCGCCGGCAGCGAGGCCCGCCGCGAAGCCCGTGAGGCGGCACGCCAGGTGGATTCGGCGCTTAGCCATATCACCGTGATCAGCGACGGCCGGGCACTGAGCTTCGACCTGCCGCGCAACACCCAGAACGTGCTGGACGCCGGCAATGCCATCGGCGCCGAGCTGCCCTACTCGTGCAAGGCCGGCGTGTGCTCCACCTGCAAGTGCCGAGTGATCGAGGGCGAAGTGGAGATGGACAGCAACCATGCCCTCGAAGACTACGAAGTGGCGGCCGGGTATGTGCTGTCGTGCCAGACCTACCCGGTGAGTGACAAGGTGGTGCTTGATTTCGACCAGCTGTAGACCGAGGCGACTGCTTCGCGGGTAAACCCGCTCCTACAGGGCCTGCGCAGGGCCTTAGGGCGGCATCCTTACCTGCGAAGAGGGCCTGAGCAGCAACGCAATACCCCGCGTGACCTCAACACAACAATTACAAAACCAAGAGATCGCTTGCCATGACACCCGAACGCATAGAAAGCATCGCCAACCACCCCGACTTCCAGCACCTGGTGCGGCGCAAACGCCGCCTTAACGGCAGCCTGACCCTGGCCATGCTGGTGGTCTACTACGGCTTCGTCCTGCTGGTTGCGTTTTCGCCCAGCACCCTCGGCCAGTCCCTCAGCGGCGGCGTGACCACGGTCGGCATGCTGGTGGGCGTGCTGATGGTGCTGCTGTCCTTTGCCCTGACCGGCATCTACGTACACCGCGCCAACAACGTGCTCGACCCGCTCAACGACAAGGTCAAGCAGGAGTGCGCACAATGAACTGGACCGCCATTTCGATGTTCATGGTGTTTGTCTGCTTCACCCTGCTGGTCACCCGCTGGGCTGCCCTGCGCACCCGCTCGGCCAGCGACTTCTACACCGCCGGCGGCGGCTTGAGCGGCATGCAGAACGGCCTGGCGATCGCGGGCGACATGATCAGTGCCGCTTCGTTCCTGGGCATTTCCGCGATGATGTTCATGAACGGCTACGACGGCCTGTTGTATGCCCTCGGTGTCCTGGCGGGCTGGCCGATCATCCTGTTCCTGATTGCCGAGCGCCTGCGCAACCTGGGCAAGTACACCTTCGCCGACGTGGTCAGCTACCGGCTGGCGCAAACCCCGGTGCGCTTGACCTCGGCTTTCGGCACCCTGGTGGTGGCGCTGATGTACCTGGTGGCGCAAATGGTCGGCGCCGGCAAGCTGATCGAGCTGCTGTTCGGCATCAGCTACCTGTACGCCGTGATGCTGGTCGGTGTGCTGATGGTTGCCTATGTCACCTTCGGTGGCATGCTCGCCACCACCTGGGTGCAGATCATCAAGGCGGTAATGCTGCTGTCGGGCACCAGTTTCATGGCCTTCATGGTGCTCAAGCACTTCGGCTTCAGCACCGAGGCCATGTTTGCCAGCGCCGTGGCCGTGCATGCCAAGGGCCAGGCGATCATGGCCCCAGGCGGCTTGTTGTCCAACCCGGTGGACGCTATTTCCCTTGGTTTGGGCATGATGTTCGGTACCGCTGGCCTGCCGCATATCCTGATGCGCTTCTTCACAGTCAGTGATGCCAAGGAAGCACGCAAGAGCGTGTTCTACGCCACCGGTTTCATTGGTTACTTCTACCTGTTGCTGATCGTTGTCGGCTTTGGCGCCATTGTCATGGTCGGCACCGAGCCGTCCTACCGCGACGCCACTGGCGCCATCATCGGTGGCGGCAACATGGTCGCCGTGCACCTGGCCCAGGCCGTGGGTGGCAACCTGTTCCTCGGCTTCATCTCAGCCGTCGCCTTCGCCACCATTCTGGCTGTGGTCGCTGGCCTTGCGCTGTCCGGGGCATCGGCGGTGTCCCACGACCTGTATGCCTGCGTGATGCGCAAAGGCAAGGCTACCGAGCAAGAGGAAATGCGCGTGTCACGCATTGCCACGCTGGTCATCGGCCTGCTGGCGGTGATCCTGGGCCTGATGTTCGAGTCGCAGAACATTGCCTTCCTCTCCGGCCTGGTGCTGGCGGTGGCCGCTTCGGTCAACTTCCCGGTGCTGCTCCTTTCCATGTTCTGGAAAGGCCTGACCACCCGCGGCGCGGTGTGCGGCAGCATGGCCGGGCTGGTCTCGGCGGTGCTGTTGGTGGTGCTGGGCCCGGCGGTGTGGGTCAACGTGCTGCACAACGAAACGGCGCTGTTCCCCTACAGCAACCCTGCGCTGTTCTCCATGAGCCTGGCCTTCCTCAGTGCCTGGGTGTTCTCGGTTACCGACAGCTCCGAACGTGCCGTTGAAGAGCGTGGTCGCTACCTGGGCCAGTTCATCCGCTCCATGACCGGTATCGGTGCGGCTGGCGCCAGCAAACACTGACTGCAAGGACGAACAGACATGTCGGGTAAAACAACAACAATGAACCGCACACACTTCCTGTCAGCCGCCTGGCTGGCCACCCTCGCCCTGCCGATGCCCGCGCTGGCCGACTTCATCGGCGACAGCCATGCACGCCTGGAGCTGCGCAATCACTACATCAACCGTGATTTTCGCCAGAGCAACGCCCCGCAGGCCAAGGCCGAAGAATGGGGCCAGGGCTTTACCGCCAAGCTGGAATCGGGCTTCACCGAAGGCCCGGTCGGCTTTGGCGTGGACGCCCTGGGCCAGTTGGGCATCAAGCTCGACTCCAGCCGCGACCGTCGCAACACCGGCCTGCTGCCTTTTGGCCCGAACAGTCACGAACCGGTCGACGACTACAGCGAGCTGGGCCTGACCGGCAAGGTACGTGTGTCCAAGAGCACCTTGCGGCTGGGCACCTTGCAGCCGATCCTGCCGGTGGTGGTGTACAACGACACCCGCCTGCTGGCGTCCACCTTCCAGGGTGGCCTGCTCACCAGTCAGGACCTCGATGGCCTCACCTTCAATGCCGGACGCCTGACCAAGGCCAACCTGCGTGACTCCTCTGGCCGCGACGACATCGGCTATGGCGCTGCCAGCAGTGACCACCTGGACTTTGGTGGTGGCAGCTACGCCATCACCCCGCAAACCACGGTCAGCTATTACTACGCCAAGCTCCAGGACATCTACCGTCAGCAGTTCGTCGGGCTGATCGACACCCGCCCACTGGCAGAAGGTGTGAGCCTGCGCAGTGACCTGCGCTACTTCGACAGCCGCAATGACGGTGCCGAGCGTGCCGGCAACATCGACAACCGTAACTTCAACGCCATGTTCACCCTGGGCGTGCGGGCGCACAAGTTCACCGCCACCTGGCAGCAGATGTCCGGTGACAGCGCCTTCCCGTTCGTCAACGGCGGCGACCCGTTCACCGTCAACCTGGTCACCTACAACACCTTCACCCGCGCCGGGCTGGACTCTTGGCAAGTGCGCTACGACTACGACTTCGTTGCCATGGGCATCCCCGGCCTGAGTTTCATGACCCGCTATACCGACGGTCGCCACGCGGAAACTGCCACCGTGACCAATGGCCGCGAGCGCGAGCGCGACACCGACATCACGTATGTCATCCAGAGTGGCCCGTTCAAGGACGTCAGCCTGCGCTGGCGCAATGTCACCTTCCGCTCCGGCAACGGCCTGACCAACGCCGTGGACGAAAACCGCCTGATCATCGGCTACACCCTGGCGCTGTGGTAACAGCGCCTCTCACATTTTGAACAGCATGGAGAACAGCATGTCTGCCGCCCCTACTCTGCAAAGTTTCATCGCCGGCCGTTGGCTAGGCCAGCACGGCGCCCAGGCCTTGCGCAGCGCCCTCGACGGCCACGTACTGGCCTACAGCCATGAAGAGCGCCCGGACTTCGCCGAAGCTGTGGACTACGCGCGTGCACGCGGCCTTGCTTCGCTGATGGGCATGGATTTCCAACAACGTGCCCAACGCCTCAAAGCCCTGGCCCTGTACCTGGCCGAATGCAAGGAGCAGCTCTACGCCCTGTCGCACCACAGCGGCGCCACCCGGGCTGACAGCTGGATCGACATCGAAGGCGGCAACGCCACGCTGTTCTCCTATGCCGGTATCGGCAGCCGCGAGCTGCCGTCGGGTAACCTGGTGCACGAGGGCCCAGCCATACCGTTGGGCAAGCAAGGCCATTTCGCCGGTAGTCATATCCTGGTGCCACGGGCAGGCGTTGCGGTGCACATCAACGCGTTCAACTTCCCCATCTGGGGCATGCTGGAAAAGTTTGCCCCGACGTTCCTCGCCGGTATGCCCTGCATCGTCAAGCCGGCGACCTCGACCAGCTATTTGACCGAGGCCGTGGTACGCCTGATGAATGCCTCTGGCCTGCTACCCGAAGGCAGCCTGCAGCTGGTTATCGGCAGCACCGGCGACCTGCTCGACCGCCTGCAGGGGCAGGACGTGGTGACCTTCACCGGCTCCGCCGACACTGCCGCGAAACTGCGCGTGACGCCCAACCTGATTCGCAACTCGGTGCCGTTCACCGCCGAGGCCGACTCGCTCAACTGCGCCATCCTCGGCCCGGACGTGAGTCCGGACAGCGAAGAGTTTGACCTGTACATCAAGGAAGTGGTGCGTGAAATGACCACTAAAGCCGGGCAGAAGTGCACCGCCATACGCCGTGCGATCGTCCCGGCCAGGCACCTGGATGCCGTTGCCACCCGCCTGCGCGAGCGCCTGAGCAAGGTCGTGGTTGGCGACCCGTCGCTTGAAGGTGTGCGCATGGGCGCCCTGGCCTCCCATGACCAGCAGCGCGATGTCGGCGAGCGGGTGCGCAGCCTGCTGCAGAGTTGTGACCAGCTGTTCGGCGCCAGCGATGGCTTTGCCCCGCGGGGCGAAGGCGTGGCTGAAGGCGCGTTCTTTGCGCCAACCTTGTTGCAGGCCCGCGATCCGCATGCCGAGGGCGGCGCCCACGATATCGAAGCGTTCGGCCCGGTCAGTACGCTGATGGCCTATGACGACCTCGACGAAGCCTTGGCACTGGCTGCCCGTGGCAAAGGCAGCCTGGTGGCGACCCTGGTCACCGCCGACCGCAGCGTGGCCGCCAAGGCTATCCCGGTGGCTGCTGCCTGGCATGGCCGGCTGCTGGTGCTCGATAGCCAGGCTGCCAAGGAGTCCACCGGTCACGGCTCGCCGCTGCCGCAGCTCAAGCACGGTGGCCCGGGCCGCGCCGGCGGTGGTGAAGAGCTGGGAGGCCTGCGTGCGGTGAAGCACTACCTGCAGCGCGCTGCAGTACAAGGCTCGCCGAGCATGCTCACGGCGGTCACCGGCGAGTACGTGCGCGGCGGCGAAGTGATCGAAACCGAAGTACACCCGTTCCGTCGCTACTTCGAGCAGCTGCGTGTCGGCGAGTCGCTGCTCACCCATCGCCGCACCGTGACAGAAGCTGACTTGGTCAATTTCGGCTGCCTGTCAGGCGACCATTTCTACATGCACTTCGACGAAATCGCCGCCAAGGCCTCGCAGTTCGGTAAACGCATTGCCCACGGTTACTTCGTACTGTCGGCAGCGGCCGGGCTGTTCGTGTCGCCCGGCGCCGGACCGGTATTGGCCAACTATGGGCTGGACACCCTGCGCTTCATCAACCCGGTGGGCATTGGCGATACCATCCAGGCGCGCCTGACCTGCAAGCGCAAGATCGACCAGGGCAAGACCAGCCCGCTGGGGCAGCCGCAGGGGGTGGTGGCGTGGGATGTGGAAGTAACCAATCAGCTGGGTGAATTGGTGGCCAGCTATGACATCCTGACCTTGGTGCTGAAAAAACCAGCATGATGTGTAGAAGCCACTGGCCTCTTCTCGGGCAAGCCGTCTCTGACCGGCACTGCACAGCTCCCCCGTAGGAGCGGGTTCACCCGCGAAGAGGCCGGTAGGTGCTCAAGGCACTTGGGATCGATGCACGTACCTGGCTGCAGTGAAGAATTCAGGCATCTGAAACCGTTGGTCAGCGACTGCCAATGCTCAGTGGACCTCTGGCGTGCACCTGTCGCTCTTAATTCATAAGGATCATGAACGAGGACTGCACCATGAATTCCCTACTGCGAATGGGTGGCGGCAATGTTGAAGATGACTGGCCGGAGCTGGAGCCGGATCGACGCAATGATCGGGCAGACGACCCGGATACCGACCCTAATGTGACTGATGATGAGGAAAATCGTCCCGGCGTCCCGGCCAGCGACCCTGAGTCTGGCGCCTGACACTAGGAGTGTCAGCGTACACTGCAGGAGCGGGCACGTCCGTTCCTGCAGTTTCTTTTACCGGTTGCAGGCGAGCTGTTAAACCATCGCCGCCGGATCGCCCACCGACTGGTTGGGCTTGCTCCCCGAAATCCGCCAGCTCACGGCGGTAATGCCGTAACGCTCGGCCATCGGCCGACTGACCTTCCTGATTTTCTCGCGACCGAACTTGGGAATGATGCCAATGCCCGCATCACAACTTGCCCAATGCCAGGCCTCGGCATTGTCCAGGCGTTCCAGGCGGATGATGAAACTGCGCGGTTGGTCATGCAGTTTGTAATCGATTATGTACAGCTGTGGGCTAGGCATCGCAGGGGGCCTCCTCTTCTCCATGGATGACATTTTGATTGATCGGGCGGTGGCCAGAAGATTCAAAATTTTTGTCTAACAAAATCTCATGGCGCGATTGCGGGGCGGCTACCCCGAAATCGCTGCTGGGCACCTATGGGCAGCTGTCGTTCAGCGAAAGCCCCCACTCACTGGCTGCGGCCTGCGCCGTGGCTGTTGCGCCCTCCCTTGCGTCCGGCTTCCGATGCCCGTTGGCGGTCGTTGGCAAAGTTGCCGCCAGATGCCTGGCCACCCTTGCGGCCAGCGCGCGATGCCCTCTCGCGGTCATTGGCAAAATTACCTGGGTTGGTTTCCTTGGTGCCGCCGCGCTGGCGGGTTCGCTCTTGGTCCTGCGCCATGTCGTTTCTCCTTGCGATGGATTGGCTGAGCGCAAAAATCGCTCGCGAGTTATTGGCCGTATTTGCAAAACACCACACTAGCTTCCGAGCCCCCGATCGGTCGCTGTGCTCAATGGTTTTACAATCAGCTGACCGGTGGCACTAAAAACAGGCAGGCAGGCTCTTTGCGTGCTGGAAGTGACCGTTCGTCAGCTTCAACGCAACGTTTATTGCCAGCCAGGGCCGAAACTTCATGCAATGAAGGAATTGCCCAGGAGCCTGAATGAAGCCAGTCAAGCATCGCGCCACAATCATTTGCCGGCATGGCAAGCAGCGCCACAAATGGTTGTGGGTAAGAAAGCCCAACGCGCCCTGGACCCTTCCAGGCGGCAAGATCGAGCCCGGCGAGACACCTATGCAGGCCGCCGAGCGGGAGTTGCTTGAAGAGACTGGGCTAAAGGCTGAATCGCTGATTTTGTTGATGCGCCACGAAACGCCAGAGCGGATGCATTACGTGTTCGCAGCGGAGTTTGCCGACGCACCGCAGCCCAAGGCCCGGCATGAGATCTCCGACTGCCGCTTTGCCCACCTGGACCAGGTGGCTGTGGTGAAGGGCGAGATCAAGGCCCTGATCCGCTCCTTGCTGGCTTGTGACGCGAGCACTGCGGCGTCCGTTCGGTAAGCTAGGCGTGCACACTCCACTGCGTTGCGTCTGACGCGATCGGCATCTCGTCGATTTCATGGATCATCCCGTTTTCCAGCGCCTCCCGCGGCGCCAGTATCCTTGGATAGGCCATTAGATAACGCGGTACATCCAAAACCTCGGCCGCGCCTTTCGTGCGCTCCGCCACGATCTGCGCATACAGGCGCAGGTCGTAATCCAGGCTCATCGCATACTCGGACATCCGCGAATGGTCCACCGAACCATGCAAGGTCCAATGAAACGGGTGGAAAAGAAACTTGCTGAAACTGCAAGCCGTGCGTCGCTCTCCGGCAAGGAAGAGGATATTGCCCATGGATTCCACCGTGCCCAGGTTGTGGGTATGCACCTCCACGGGTAATGCCCGCAGAAAGTTGTACAGGGTAAACCCATAGCTGCATTCGCCGCCCATGGTGGCGATGTTCAGTTGCAGAAGCTCGGCACCCTGTTGCAATGCCCGCGAGCAGGTCGTGATCAGGTTGCCGCAGGTTGACGAATTGATCGGTCCGGTGAAGTGGATGATATGTCTGGCCATGCTTGCCTCCACGGGTGGCAGGTCATTGCTTGATCTTTTGCCCATCGTCGCCCAACCCGGCCCTCTGGCGGTGGGCGAAACGCTCGAATGTCATCCTGGCACCCTTCCATGAAACGGGTATGCGGTGGAGACGCCAACTGCCGCAAAGTTCAACTCGGCGTCAGCATTTCCGTTGGTCAAGCGTTGTGAACCCTCGCCGGCCTTTGCCGGTCGCACTTTCAGAGCGACCGAACAAGGAACCGGCAGTGAGGACGGCAGCGTGAGCGATATTCGCATCGGTATCTCCGGGTGGCGCTATGGCCCCTGGCGCAAGGACTTCTACCCCAAAGGCCTGAAACAGGACGATGAACTGGCATTCGCTTCACGGGCGGTGAACAGCATCGAGATCAATGGCTCGTTCTACAGCCTGCAGACGCCCGAGCGCTATCTGGGCTGGCGTGAAGCAACGCCGGAAGGCTTCGTGTTCGCAGTCAAGGGGCCGCGCTATATCACCCATGTCCGGCGGTTGAAGGAAATCGAAGAGCCCGTGGCCAATTTTTCGCTTCCGGCCCGCTGCTGTTGGGCGAAAAACTCGGGCCGTTCCTGTGGCAGTTCCCCCCTAGCATGAAGTTCGATGAAGACCGTTTTGCCCGGTTCCTGGAGCTGCTGCCACACACACGCGAAGCGGCCCGTGAACGCGCCCAAGGCTGCGCCGAGCGCCTGAAGGGTAATGGCAGCCTTGCCATCAAGGGCAATGCTCGCTTGCGTCACGCCGTGGAAATCCGCCACGAGAGCTTCCTTTGCGAAGCGTTTGTCAAGCTGTTACGCAAGCACCGCGTGGCCTTGGTGGTTGCCGACAGCGCCGGCAAATGGCCCTATGTCGAAGACGTTACTGCCGACTTCGTCTACATGCGTCTGCACGGCGATGTAGAGCTGTACAGCAGCGGCTATACCGCACGCGCGCTGCGCCGCTGGAAGGAGCGTATCCAGCAATGGAGTGAAGGCCGCCAGGCCGACGATGCTCGCCTGATCGTGCCTGGGCCGCCGCCTCGGCGTGCGACACGCGATGTGTACTGCTACTTCGACAACGACCAGAAGGTTCACGCACCCTACGACGCCAGGCGCTTGCTGCAAAAGCTGTCGTTGGACCATGAGCTGATGACCGAGCCAGGCGTGGTGCCGGAGGTGGCCTTGTGAACCGGACCCTGCCCGCCCCACGCTGCATCATCGACAAGGTGACCGCTGTACGCCGGCTCAATGTGCTGACGCTGAATGTGCACAAGGGCTTCACCTTCTTCAACCGGCGCTTCATCTTGCCCGAGTTGCGTGAGGCTGTACGGGCCACCGGCGCCGACCTGGTGTTCTTGCAAGAGGTGCACGGCAGTCACCAGCAGCACGCCTTGCGCCACCCTGCCTGGCCCGAAACGCCGCAGTACGAGTTTCTGGCCGACAGCATGTGGCCGCAGTTCGCCTATGGCCGCAATGCGGTGTATCCCCATGGCGACCACGGCAACGCGCTGTTGTCGAAATTCCCCATCAGATGCTTCAACAACCTGGATGTTTCGGTGCAGGGCAATGAACAGCGTGGCCTGCTGCATTGCCAGCTGGAGGTGCCGGGCCATGACGAGGTGCATGCGGTATGCGTGCACCTGGGCCTGCGGGAAGCCCACCGGCAGCGCCAGGTGAAGCTGATGCTCGACCTGCTGGCCAGCCTGCCGCCCAACGCGCCGGTCATCATCGCCGGCGATTTCAACGACTGGCGGCTGAAGGCGGACGCGGTGCTGAGCGAACACCTGACAGAGGCCTTCGGCACCCCGGCGCGCAGTTTCCCCGCGCGCCTGCCGTTGTTGCGCCTGGACCGCATCTACCTGCGAAACGCGGTGCCGGGCGCAGCCCAGGTGCTGTCCAAATACCCGTGGTCGCATCTGTCCGACCACGTACCACTGGCTGCGGAGATCAACCTGTGAACCGACCTTGGGTAGACGGCAACAGCGTGCAGTTGCTGATCAATGGCGAGCAGTATTACCCCCGCGTGTTCGAGGCCATGGCCCAGGCGCGGGAAGAAATATTGCTGGAAACCTTCATCATCTTCGACGACAAAGTGGGCAAGCAATTGCAGCAGGTGTTGATCGAGGCTGCCCGGCGCGGAGTACGCGTGGAAGTGGTCGCGGATGGCTACGGCACAGCCGAGCTGCCGGCTGAATTCATTTCAGCGATGACCGACGCGGGTGTCAGCTTTCATGCCTTCGATCCACAACCCCGCTTGTTGGGCATGCGCACCAACCTGTTTCGCCGTTTGCACCGCAAGATCGTGGTGGTCGATGGTGAGCAGGCCTTCATCGGCGGTATCAACTACAGCGCCGACCATTTAGGCGACTTTGGTGCGATGGCCAAGCAGGACTATGCCGTGGAGGTCACTGGGCCGGTAGTGGCGCAGGTACATTCAGCCAGTAAGCGCCTGATGTCTCCCGTGCTGCAGCCACCCAGTGCGGTACGCCCCGTTACCGAGCCCGCCGGTAGCAGCAGTGCTGTGTTGATCGAGCGTGACAACGGCATGCGCAGCACCGATATCGAGGCACACTACCTTCAGGCGTTTCGTAAAGCCCGGCAACGCATTGTGGTCGCCAATGCGTATTTCTTTCCAGGCTACCGGCTGATGCGTGAGCTGCGCAACGCGGCCCGGCGTGGCGTGGAGGTTCGGTTGATTTTGCAGGGCCAGCCCGACATGCGCTGGGTACGCGCACTGTCGCGCCTGCTGTACAACTACCTGCTGCGCGACGGCGTGAAGATTCATGAGTACTGCCAGCGGCCGTTGCACGGCAAGGTGGCACTGGTGGACGACCAATGGGCCACCGTCGGCTCCAGCAACCTCGACCCCCTGAGCCTGTCGTTCAACCTGGAGGCCAACCTGTTCATTCGTGACCGGGCCTTCAACCAGCAACTGCACCAGCATCTGCAGACACTGGCCAGCGAGCAATGCAAACCGGTCACCCTGGAGCGCATGATTCGCGGCTACTGGTGGAGAGCACCGTTGATCTTCGTGTGCTTCCACGTGATCCGCCACTTCCCGCGCATTGCGGGCTGGTTCCCTGCGCACCGGCAGCGTTTGCGCTCGGTGCAGCCGGAAGCCGAACCCCAGGGCAACTTGCACGAGGGCAACTCCTGATGGCGCGCAAAAGCTGGAAAACGTGGGGCAAACGCCTGTTCACACTCGCGTTTCTGATCCTGATCCCTGTGCTGCTGTACCTGCTGGCGCGCAATCTGGACTGGAACGAAGTACGTCAGTCTTTGCTCGCCTACAAGCCTGGCACCCTTGCCATCGGCTTGGCGATCGCGTTGTGCAGCTACTTCACGTTTGCCAGTTACGACCTGTTGGCCCGGGCTTACACCGGCCATACGCTACCTGCCCGCCAGGTATTGCCCGTCGCGTTCGTGTGCTACGCCTTTAACCTCAATTTCACTACCTGGGTAGGCGGGGTTGCCTTGCGCTACCGCCTTTATGGGCGGCTGGGCCTGGATACCGCGACCATTACACGAATCCTCACCTTGGGGCTGTTGACCAACTGGATGGGCTATATGCTGCTGGCCGGCACCGTATTTGCCCTGGGCCTGGTCGAGATGCCCGGCAACTGGGCGGTGGGCACTACAGGCCTGCGCCTGATCGGCCTGCTGTTGCTGGCGATTGCGGGCGGCTACCTGCTGGCCTGTGGTTTTGCCAAGAAGCGCACCTGGTGCTGGCGCGACCACGAAGTGACGCTGCCCTCGCTGCGTCTGGCGCTGTGCCAGGTGGCGCTGGGTGCCAGCAACTGGGCACTGATGGCGCTGCTGATCTTCTGGCTGCTGCCGGGCGAAGCGTTCTACCCGTCGATTCTCGGCATCCTGCTGATCAGTTGTGTGGCCGGTGTGGTGGCGCATATCCCTGCGGGGCTGGGCGTGCTGGAAGCGGTGTTTCTGGCCCTGCTGCATGGTCAGATGGCCCAGGGCACGCTGGTGGCTGCCCTGCTCGGCTACCGCACGTTGTACTACCTGATTCCGCTGCTGTTGGCAGTGGTGACCTACCTGATCCTGGAAAAACGCGCCAAAGCCATGCGCCGGCGCGACAAGCCTGCTCAGACCTGACGAGGGCCTTGTGCCCTGGAGGTGGAAAATGCGTGTTCCTGCCTTGATGATGATGGTTGCCAGCCTGGCCAGCGGCCAGGTCTGGGCCGAAGCTTGCAATGTGCTGACTCGCTCCTCCAGCGACGCCGTGACGCCGGTGGAGCGGCACACCTGTTACAGCTACAGCAACATACCCGCCGAAGCGATCAACTGGTCATGCAGCAACGAAAGCAAGGACATGCTCAATAGCGAAAAGAGCAAAATAGCGCGGTGCGCCGATGGGAGTGTCGGCAGCTGCATCGCTCCACTGACCCCCGAGGCATTGGCCAATCCCAAGGCAATAGGTGGCGAGAAGCCGGCGTTGCCCAAGGATGCGCGGGTGATCACTTACTATTACGATACCCCGAGCCTCGGCCAGGCCCGTAGTGACTGTGAGCGAAATAACGGGGTCTGGCAGACCCACTAGGGCAAAAGGCTGGGAGCCAGCGCAAGCCCGCTCCCAGAATTAGATCAAAGGGCGGGGCGATCGCCTGCAAGGGCAGCCCGCCTATTCTGCTTCAGGGCGAGATCGGATCACTCGCTGGGAAGGTTTCATCCAACGCATTGTCCACCGCGCTCTCGCCCGGCTTCTCACCACAATGGCAGTCCTGCATCCGGCAGGGCTCACCCTTGCGGTGGCCGCTGGCGCAGGCCTCGCAGCAATAGGCCTTGCCGTCGCGCTGCAAGGCATTGGCATCCACAGTGCAGGAACAGTGCGTACACGCGCAGCGTTGATCGTTCATGGCTTGCTCTCCTCGTCGTCAATCACTTCATCGGTCCAGGGCACCCCGTCCAGCGGCGCGGATCGGGCCAGTTCGGCCTCGTCCAGGCCAATGCCGCCACCGATCTCATCGGCATCCACCTCGCGCAGACGCTGGTCTGCCG
Organism: Pseudomonas sp. TYF_14; assembly: GCF_043105275.1. NCBI lineage: Bacteria > Pseudomonadati > Pseudomonadota > Gammaproteobacteria > Pseudomonadales > Pseudomonadaceae > Pseudomonas > Pseudomonas sp. TYF_14. The sequence goes on along the minus strand of NZ_JBICLK010000061.1, from coordinate 163,065 downwards.
GGCCGCCACTGCCGCCCGGTTCGTGGGGGTCGCGGGCACCGGTTTCGTCCAGCAGGGTGTCCGGGCTCAAATCGTCGTAGGTGACATTGTCCTCATGCAGGCTGTCACTCAGCGCCTCGCCGCCGGTCATGCCACTTTGCGCCACGCGCCGGGGGGGAAACTCACGGTCGACCTCGGCGGCCGGTCGCTCGTCGCCCACACGCCCTTCGCGCTCTTCCAGGCGTTCATCGAAATCCAGCTCATGCACGCTGCCCATGCGGTCTTCGATGTCATCGATTTCGGTGGGAGTGTATGGCTTAGGTGCATCGGGTCGGGTCATGTGCGTTCTCCATCAGGTGGCTTCATTCGGTCGACTACACCAGCTCACGGAAGATTCAGAGTTTTTTGAACTACCGCCTCGGCCGGCGCCTCCCACCTTAGAGACCTTGATCTGCCCGGAGCCCGCCATGGCCAAGCCCCTGCAGGAATACGCGCGCAAGCGCGACTTCAACGCCACACCCGAGCCCAGCGGCAAACGCAAACGTGGCAAACGGGCCCATGCGCTGCAGTTCTGCATCCAGAAACACGACGCCAGTCATTTGCACTACGACTTCCGCCTGGAGCTCGATGGCACCCTGAAAAGCTGGGCGATCCCCAAAGGCCCGTCGTTGGACCCCAAGGTGCGCCGCCTGGCGGTGCATGTGGAGGATCACCCGCTGGACTACGCCGATTTCGAGGGCCATATCCCGGAAGGCCACTATGGTGCAGGGGACGTGATCGTCTGGGACCGCGGTATCTGGGAGCCTGAAGGCGACGCGCATGAAGCCTACGCCAAAGGCAAGCTGCGATTCCGCCTGCTGGGTGAGAAGCTAGGCGGCGTGTGGAACCTGTTTCGCACCCACCTGGCCGGCAAGAAAGAACAATGGATGCTGGTCAAGTCGCACGACGCCCAGGCGTGCAGCGAAACCGAGTACAGCATTGTCGAGGCCCTGCCCGACAGCGTGCTCAGCGAGCGCACGCTGGTGCCACGCAAATCCGCTGCAAAAAAAGCCACTGCCCCGCGCAGCAGCCGTAAACGCGCCGACAAAGTTCAGGCTGCACCCTTGCCAGCACAGTTACAGCCACAGCTGGCAACGTTGGTGGACTCTCCCCCCAGCGGCGACTGGCGCTACGAAGTCAAGTTCGATGGCTACCGTATTCTGGCCCGCATCGAGGGCCAGGACATCCGCCTGTTCACCCGCAACGGCCATGACTGGAGCAGCAAGATGCCCCGGCAGGTTGCCGCCCTGCGCGCGCTGGGCATCGACTCGGCCTGGCTCGATGGCGAAATGGTGGTGGCTGATGAGAATGGCATGGCTGACTTCCAGGCGTTGCAGAACGCCTTCGATACCGAGCACGACGAACGCATCACCTATTACCTGTTCGACCTGCCATTTCTGGGCGGTCAGGACATGCGACAGCTACCGCTGCAGAACCGCCGCGATACATTGCGCCAACTGCTTGAGCACAACCATTGCGACGTCATCAAGTATTCCGCCGACTTCGACGAACCTGTCCAGTCACTGCTCGACAGTGCCTGCCGGCTGAAGCTGGAAGGCCTGATCGGCAAGCGAGTTGACAGTGTCTACAGCGGCCGCCGTAGCCCGGACTGGATCAAGCTCAAGTGCAAGCAACGCCAGGAATTCGTGATCGTCGGCTACACCGACCCCAAAGGCAGCCGCAGCGGCTTCGGTGCCCTGCTGCTGGCCCTGCACGACAACGACAGTGGCGAGCTGCGCTATGCCGGTAAGGTCGGTACCGGCTTCAATGCCACGACACTGGCCAGCATCCACGCGCGGCTCAAGCCCCTGGAAATCGCCAGGCCAGCCCTGCCCTCGCCGCCTGCCGGAGCCGAAGCGCGTGGTGTGCACTGGCTGCGACCGCAGTTGTTGGCGGAAGTCGCCTTTGCCCAGATGACCCGTGACGGCATCGTGCGCCATTCGGTGTTCCACGGCCTGCGCGATGATAAGGCGGCAACCGCCATTGACCTGGAGCGCGCCATGCCCGCAAAAACTGTATCCAACCGCAACAAGCAGGCCAAGGCGTCTGAGAACCTGGGTGAACTGCGGCTGACCCACCCCGACCGGGTCATCGACCCCACCACGGGTGTGACCAAGCGCGAAGTCGCCGAGTATTACGCTGGCATCAGCCAGTGGATCCTGCCACAGCTCAAGCACCGCCCGGTGGCATTGGTGCGCGCCCCGGACGGCCTGGGCGGCGAGCTGTTCTTCCAGAAAAACGCGGGCCAACTGTACATACCCAACGTACTCAGCTACGAAAAGGCCGAGGCCGGCCAGGCAGCGATGGTCATCAATCGCGCCGATACGCTGCTGGGTGCGGTGCAGATGAACATGCTGGAGCTGCACACCTGGAACGCCACAGACAAGGATTTCGATAAACCGGACCGTTTTGTCCTCGACCTGGACCCTGACCCTGCGCTGCCCTGGAAGGCCATGGTGGAGGCGACCCAACTGACCCTCACCCTGCTGGACGAACTGGGCCTGAAGGTGTTCCTGAAAACCAGTGGTGGCAAGGGTATTCACGTGGTTGTGCCCTTGACCCGGCGAGCCGGGTGGGACGAGGTCAAGGACTTCAGCCACGCCATCGTCAATTACCTGGCCAAGCTGTTTCCGGAGCGCCTGAGCGCGGTGTCGGGGCCGAAAAATCGCGTGGGACGCATTTTCATCGACTACCTGCGCAACGGCAAGGGCGCTACCACGGCGTGCGCCTATTCACTGCGAGCTCGTGACGGGCTGCCAGTATCGGTACCTATCTGGCGTGAGGAACTGGCGCAAATCAAGGCCGCCAACCAATGGAACATCACAAACCTGCACGAGCGTCTGGCGGAGGTCGACGACCCTTGGGCCGACATGGGCAAGGTACGCCAGTCGATCACCGCGCGCATGCGCAAGCAGCTAGGGCTCGAATGATGACGCCAAAGCGATTGGACACGACCCGGGAGGCCCGCCCATGAGCATCGTTCAGGACTTCAACCTGACCACCCTTGACCGCCTTTTACGCGCCTTTGGCGAACGCCAGCTACCGCTCAACCTCGATACTCAATTGCCGCAACTGATCCAGGCGCTGCAAGCTGATCACCTCGACCTGCTACCGTTGCCGGGGCAAGGCAACACCTTGCGTCGCTGGCAGACCTTGGCACGGGTGGCCGGCTGTGACCTGGCACTGGCCAAGCTCTATGAGGGCCATACCGATGCCTTGGCGATCCTGGCGGAATGCGGCGCAGCGCACCACGCCAACGACGGCATCTGGGGCGTGTGGGCGGCAGAGCCACCCGATGCGCGGGTCCACATCACAGCGCGCGACGGCGACCAGGTGCGCCTCAACGGCACCAAGGCCTGGTGTTCCGGTGCCTTGCAGATCGATCGCGCGCTGATTACTGCCTGGGATGAGGCCGAGCAGCCGCAATTGGTGGCAATCGAGCTGTCACAGCCAAGCCAGGGCCTGAACATCGAGCACTGGCAGGCTGTTGGCATGGCCACTACCGCCAGTGTCGAGGTGGCGTTCAACGATACCCCAGGCACGCTCATCGGCACGCCAGGCCAATACCTCTCGCGCCCTGGCTTCTGGCAAGGCGGTGCGGGTATCGCCGCCTGCTGGTACGGCGCAGCCGAGGCGCTGGCGGATTACCTGCGTGAACATTGCCGCAAACCTCGCCCAGACCCGCATGCCGATGCGCATCTGGGCGCTGTGGACGCTGCGTTGCATGGCGCCCGTGCGTCACTGCGTGAATGTGCTGCCTGGATCGATCAACAGCCCGGTGTGGATGCCAGTTTCGAAGTTCGCCGCACCCGCGCCCAGGTAGAACAGGCCGTAGAGCAGGTCATAAGCCACGTCGGACGTGCCTTGGGGGCCACGCCGTTCTGTCGCAGCAGTCATTTTGCCCGGCTGAGCGCCGACCTGCCGGTGTTCCTGCGTCAGAGCCACGCCGAGCGTGATCTGGCGATGCTGGGCCAGCAACTGGCCCAGTTGCCAGCCGGGGTGTGGCAACTATGAGCCAGAACCTGATCCAGTCCGCGGGCGGCACGCCTTGGGCAGCCTGGCAGCAAAGCGCGCACCTGGCGCGTGCGACCTGGCTCGACTCACGCCAACTGTGCCCGCCGGGGCGCCGGCTGGTATTGATCGCGCCGCATCCGGATGACGAAATTCTCATGGCTGGCGGCCTGCTGGCGGGCTTCAAGGGGCGTGAGGATGAGCTGGTGCTGATCTCCGCCACCGACGGCGAAGGCAGCCACCCCGGCTCCAGTCACTGGACCGAACATCGATTGCGCCGCCAGCGCCCCCAGGAAAGCCGACTGGCCCTGCAACAGCTCGACCTGGACCTTGAACGCCTGGACTGGCGCAGGCTCCACCTGAAGGACGGCCAGTTGCCGCGCGAAGAAGCGTTTCTGACCCGTCACCTCACCCAGTTACTGCGCGCCGATGACCTGCTGATGGCCACCTGGCGCAGTGACGGCCATTGCGATCACGAGGCCGTCGGCCGCGCCGCTGCGCAGGCGGCGGCAACCCGTGGGGTGCACTTGGCTGAGGTACCGGTCTGGGCCTGGCACTGGGCTGAGCCTGACGACCCGCGCCTGCCATGGCCCCGTGCGCACCGCGTGCAGCTTGATGAAAGCCGTCTGGCACGCAAGCGCAAGGCCTTGGCCGCCCACGCCAGCCAGCTGCAGCCGGACGGCGAGCAGCCGCCGGTGCTACCGCCGCACCTGCTGGATTGCCTTCTGCAACCTTTCGAACTGGTGTTCCTTTGAATGGAGCTGTCATGAGCCTCGATCCACAGTATTTTGCCGAGCTATACGCCACCAATGAAGACCCTTGGGCCTTTCGCACCCGCTGGTACGAGAGGCGCAAACGCGAGCTGGTGATGGCCAGCCTGCCACGCCAGTGCTATCAGCGCGTGTTCGAGCCTGCTTGCGCAAATGGCGAGCTCAGCGCGCTGCTGGCCGAGCGTTGTGCCGAACTGCTGTGCCAGGACCTGGACCCGACGGCCGTAGGCCTGGCCCGTGAACGCCTGGCTCACGTGCACAATGCCTCGGTCGAACGGGCCCGGTTACCGGGGAACTGGCCCGGCGGCCGCTTTGACCTGATCGTGCTCAGCGAGGTGGGTTACTACCTTGATCCCACCGACTGGCTGCAGGTGATCGAACAATCGGTGGCCAGCCTCAGCTACGACGGTGCGCTGCTGGCCTGCCACTGGAAGCACCCTATCGCGGGTTGCCCGCAGGACGGTCGCGAAGTGCACCGCCTATTGACCCGACATTTGCCGTTGCATCAGCAGTTTCGGCATGAAGAGGCGGACTTTTTGCTGGAATACTGGTCATGCCAGCCAAGCGTCGTCGATCTCGACGAGACGTGCCCATGATTGCCGTTGTCATCCCTGCACATAACGAAGCCCGCCGCCTTGGGCGATGCCTGCGGGCGGTGCTGGTGGCTGCCCGGCAGGCGCAGCAAGCGGGACTGCACGTAGAAGTGCTGGTGGTACTGGACCGCTGCAGCGACGGCAGCGCCGCCGTGGCGCGGCGTTTCGGTGTACACACGCTGGAGGTGGATGCCGGTAATGTCGGCATGGCACGTCGTGTGGGGGCCGCGCACATGGTCGAGCGTGGCGCCACATGGCTGGCGTGCACCGATGCGGACAGCCGGGTCCCGGCGCACTGGCTGCTGTCGCAGCTGGCCTGTAGCGCCGAGGTGGTTTGCGGCACCGTGCATGTCGAGTACTGGCAACCCTGGCAGACAGCCGCGCTGCGCAAGCTGTACCAGAGCCGCTACCAGGCGTGTGAAGGGCATCGGCATGTGCACGGCGCAAACCTGGGGGTTTGTGCCGATGCCTATGAGCGTGTGGGTGGCTTTCAGCCCCTCGCGGCGCATGAAGATGTGCAGCTGGTCAGCGACCTACAGGCCAGCGGCGCCCAGATCGTCTGGACCGCCAGGCATAGTGTGGCCACCAGCAGTCGACGTGACAGCCGCGCCCGCGAGGGGTTTGGTGATTACCTGGCTGGGTTGCAGGCGCAGTCTTGAACTCAATGGCATTGGCCGTGTTCATGAAGCCTTTCGCGTCTTCTTCACCGGTTTCTTGCCACCCAGGCTGCGCTTGAGCAGTTCGGTCAGGTCGAGGATGTCCGCACCTTTCTCGGCCGCCCCTGTGTCGCCCTTCTCCACCGCCTCGATCTTGCCCTTGCTGGCCTTCTCTTCCACCAGGTCCATGATCGTCTGGCGGAAGGCGTCATGATAATCCTCAGGCTTCCAGGGCCCGCTCATGTCCTCTACCAGGCGCTTGGCCATCTCCAGCTCACGCTTCTCCACCTTGCTGTCGGTCACGCTGGCATCCAGCTCCAGCGTTTCCAGCCCGCGCACCTCTTCAGGCCAGCGCAAGGTGATCATCACCAGCGCATGGTCCAGAGGCCGCAGCAGCGCCAAGTGCTGCCGGGTATGCAATACCACGGTGGCCAGTGCCACCTTGCCGGTCTTTTCCAGCGTCTCGCGCAGCAAGGCATACACCTTGCCGCCACGGCGGTCCGGGGTCAGGTAGTACGGCGTATCGAAATGCTGCAGCGGAATATCGCCCGCTTCCACAAAGGAAAAGATGTCGATCGTCTGGGTCGCTTCGGGCCGGGCCTTGCGGATTTCCTCCTCACTGATCACCACATAGCGGCCCTTCTCGAACTCTACGCCCTTGACGATATTGTCCTTGTCGATTTCCTTGCCGGTCACCTTGTTCACCCGCTTGTAGCCGACCGGCTCCATGCTGCGCTTGTCCAGCCAGTCGAAGTCCACGCGCTCGGTGCGCACGGCGGTATTGAGTGCCACGGGGATGTGCACAAGGCCAAAACTGATGGCGCCTTTCCAGATTGCCCGAGCCATGAGGGTGCTCCCAGGGTTGCCTGCTGATACCAGAAGTGACTGCGTCGGGCGACAAAGGTTTAGCTGCCCTGCCCTGCGGCAACCGTCACGCCTGGCTGAACAGCACCCGCTTGAACGCTTCGGCCGCCAGGTGCACTTGTACCGCCCAATCCCCCGCGGCTTCGCTGCCGGCATCATCGGAAATGTATTTAAGGCACACGAACGGGATACCTTCACCCCGCGCGATCAATGCCAGCACGTAGGCTTCCATGTCGACCACGTCGTAAGGCGCGTCGCCATGGTTGATCTCGAAGCTGTCACCGCTGCCACAGGTTTCCACAGCCAGGCCGGGTATTGCCGCCCCGTGTTCGAGTACCACCGGGGTGTCGGACAAGGGTGTTTCATAACGGGCAAAGCCCAGCGCGGTCACATCCATGTCGCGTTGTACGAAGCGGTTACAGCACACGACTTCGCCCTTGCCATGACGCTGGCTGCCAGCCGAGCCCAGGTTGACGATAAGCTTGGGCCTGCGCGTGGCGATCGCCTTGGTCAGGGCGATTGCGGCATTGACCTTGCCAATGCCGGTGAACACGGTGTTCACCTCGGTAAAGACATCGCCAGCCTCGGCCTCAAGCGCAAAGACGAACAGCGTGTCATTCAGGGAAATGTCGGGGAATTGCTTGATAAGCATCATGGAGCAGGTGTTTCCGAGTGGCTGCAAAGGGCGCGGCCATTGTCGGTCAACCCGGGCTAAATGCAAGTCCCGGCAGCCACCACGGCGCGTAGCGCCTGCCCTTTGCCAAGCCCGTCTGCCCTAGCCTGTGCCAGGCAGCGCAATTGCTGATCGGCATGGGTACCATGGCGCAGCACGTGCAGGGCGTGCTGGCAGGCGCGCTCGGCGTCCGCGCTGTCTATGGGTAGCTGGGCCTGCAGTTGGGCGAGCCAGCCTTGCGCCGTGACCGGCTGCTGCTCGTGACAACCTATGAATTGTGCGTGGCGCCCATGGCGCATGGCACGCCAGTAGTTCTCCTGGGCGATCCAGCGCAATTCGCGGCTGCAGGGTAGCGGGTCATGGCGGTAGGCAATGCTGTGTTCAACCAGGTGGCGAAACAGTGCTGCAATGCACAGAACGTCTTCCAGATTCGGGCAGCCATCGCAGATGCGCAACTCCACTGTCGGATAGCGCCGCGAAGGCCGGAGTGCCCACCAAAGGTCGCCATCGGGAGCCAGTGCACCGGTTCGCTGCAACAGGGCACGGTAGCGCTCATAGGCGGCCCAGTCGGGCAATGCTTCGGGCAAGCCCATGTGTGGCCACTCACCGCAGATCACTCGGCGATAGCTCAAGTACCCGGTAGGCTGGCCAGCCCACAGGGGCGACGAAGTGCTCAACGCCAGTAACAACGGTAACCAGGGCAGAAGGCGGTTGATCAGTTGCATGCGGTCACAAGCTGGCGGCACGCCAACGTGCACATGCAGGCCATTGAGCAGGCTACGCCTTGCCACATGGCGGTAGTCGTCGAACAGCTGCTTATAGTGCCCTTGTGCCGCGGGCTTCTGCAGCAGCCACGCGGCGCAGGGGTGGCTTGCCGCACCGTATGGCCCCATCCCCTCTTCGGCCAATGCCACGCGCAGCCGCTGACGGTTGCGCTGGAGAAACTCACGTGCTTCATACAGGTTGGTGAACACCGGCGACGCCAGCTCGATCTGGCTGCGGAACATTTCCTGGGCGAAATAGCGGCCCAGCGCTTCACGGCAGCGCCCCATCACCGCGGGTGACGGTGTGGCCGGAACCTGACCCGAGCCCAGGTTCACCAGTAGGTACTCTTCCTCGATGCCGAACGTACAGGGCCGGATCATGCTGCCTCAGCGGCTGCGGGTAACGGTGAGCGCCACGGCGGCGATGCGCTCGACCTGTTCGTAGCCTGGTTCAGCCAGTTGCTCGCCAAATACGTCGGGGTCGATTTCCCGATACACCCAAGCCCAATCCGGACCGGCCAGACGCAGGCGGATGGCTTCGAGCAAGGCATCGCGGCCTTCGACAATGGCCACCCCTGTGTATAGCAGCAACGTACCGTGGCGGCTCAGCCGATCGCGAGCCTGCTCCACGATACGTAGCGACAGGTCGACGCCTAGCGCGCCGCCACCGTGACGGTAGATGCGGGCGTTGGGGTCAAGCATGTAGGGCGGGTTGGCAACGATCAGGTCGAACGTACCGCTGATACCGTCCAGCAAGTCGCTGGGCTCGACCGACAGGTTACTCACACCCGCCAAGGCTGCATTGATTGCCGTATAGCGCAACGCCAGGGGGTTGATGTCAACGGCGCTGACCTGAGCGTGCTGGGCGGCGCGAGCAATCAGCAAGGCGCCCACCCCGCTGCCACAGCCGATATCCACTGCATGCTCGACCCGCGCGGGGCAGTGCTGAAGGTGCTCGTGAATGACTTGGGCAAAGCGGTAACTGTCCGGGCCGAAGAACACGGCATCGCTGGCGTCGGTTGGAAACGCCGAATGCAGCAACAGAAATTCATCCAGGCTGGACCAGCGTACCGTGCTGATCAGCCGTTCACCCTGGGCACCCAACGCCTGCGCACGTTCGAGCAACAGTAACTGATCTGCCGACAGCAAACCTGGCTCGAAAGGTCGGCTCCAGCCGAATATATCGCGCAGGGTGCTGGCCTGCCCGCAGCCCTCGCGGGCATTGACGCGCGCGTGGGTGGCGGGTGTCACGCAGGTAAAGCGGTATCCATCGGCGCGCAGGCGCTGTCCCAGTTGTAGCAACGCCTGGTCTGCCTCGATTTGCCTGTGAGTGAGCATCATCAACGCGGTTCCTCCTGGCGCAGCCCGGTTACGCGCATGTAGGCGCGCGTGGCACACAATCCGTCTGGGGTGGCGTGGCGGTTGCCGGCCATCCTCTGGATCAAGGCCTTGGGGTCCATATTCAAGGCGTCATAGGGTATATCTTCAGGCTCCTCAGGCAGCCCCCAACTGCCAGGTGATACGCGGCGGATGGACGGCTGCCAATCGTCGGCGATCCAGTCATGCCATAGCTGTTTTTCATAGGCGTTGAAAACTCCGAACATCGCCGCCGTCGGCCCGTCGATCAGCGTCCACCAGCGGCTGTTCGCTGGCGGCTGCCCTCTGCGGATCCAGCCATGAGACTGTAATGCGGCAACGAATGCGGGCATGGCGCCGGGTTCGGCCAGCCATTGATTGATCGTGCGCTGCTGCAGGCGGCAATGGTCGGCATGCATCAATTGGCCATAGACCCGCTTGCGTTCAAGGGCTGCAAACAGTTCGCCTTGCAGGTCGAACTGGCGGATGAGGTCTGGCGTGGCGATACCCCGGTCATTCAGGCGGTAGCCTAAGCGCGCCCTGGCGTAGAACGCCTGCGGATCATGCGCGGGGCTTAGCTGGTTCAGCGCCTGAATTGCCAGGCGGGCGTGGCCGCTGGCGGCATTGTCGATGGTCACATGCAGCTGAAAATACTGCCCGTCGATGCCCAGTTCGGCCAGCTCGTACGTGGTGATCAGCAGATGCAGCGGTGGCTGCTCATAACCGAGGTTGTAGCCAACCACCTCTGGCAGGTGAGTGTCGCAGTGCTGCCCCAGGGCAAGTTGCAGGGCCCCTTGCAGATACCGCGTGTCATCCAGGGGCATGGCCTCTACGCAACCCAGGCGAGCAAGCAGGCGCTGATAGATCAGCACATGGTTGCAGCGTGGATCACCGTTGCCGAGCTCTTCCAGATAGGTGCGAATCAGCCCGTGGTAACGCGGATCGCGCCAGTGATGCAGGGTGCCCTGTAGCCAGGCGCCATCCACGGCCTTGGTAGGCGCAACCTGTTGCAGGAACCACAATGCGTGGGCGCGGTTGGAAAAGTAACGCCGGGGCATACCTTGACGGCGTTGTGCCCGGTAAACGGTGTAGGCCTTGGCGACCTCGGCGGTATGCTTCTTGCTCCAGGCCGGCAACTCGGCCGGTGTGTCGGGCAAGTCGTCCGGCATGCTCGCGGCACCCGCCAGTTGTTCCTCCAGCCATGAGCCGCTGCCAGCATCCTGGCCTGCGAGCAGCGCTTGGTAGCGTTGTCGCAGGCTGGTCGATTCGGTGACCACTTGCGCAGCGCTTGCAGTATTGCGGTTCATCACCGTCATACCGTGCTCCTTGTCTTCTTACTGGCTCGGCTTCTGCCCCGGCATCGGCTCGGGGTCGGGCGCAGGCTGCGGTGCAGGCTTGGCATCAGGTTGCTGCATCTGCAGCGAAGGTTTACTGGGGTCGGAATCTTTACCAGGGTGGTCATTGTCGCGGTCGAAACAGCCGCCGACCAAGCTCAGCGAACCCATCAGGATGATCAGTGGAGTCAGGCGCATGGAGTACCCCCTTGGATAATTGCAGTGCCAGGTCGCCCCGGCACTGCGCCTCGGTCAGTTACGAACGGCCGCCCTTGTGGCCCGACTCGCGGTCGTGGGGCATGTTGCCGCCCGAGGACTGGCCGCCTTTGCGACCGGCTTCGGAGGCTTTTTCACGGTCATTGGCGAAATTGCCCGGGTTCTTGTTACCGCCTTGGCTGCCTTGTTGATTGCCGGTGCGGCTGTTGTCTTTAGTGGCCATGGTGTTCAAACCTCATATGACTTCGGAATGCACGGCAAGATGCCGTACACAGATTCGGAGTTCGGCGATATCGGCAGATTCGCTTTATTACGAGAGGTTCGGACCGGTGGCGTTAAATAAGCGGCATCGCCATATTTGGTGCGCGTGTCAGTGGTGCGGCGGGCTATCCATGCGCGCCTGCCGGCGGCCCAGCCAAGCGCCTGTCGCGCCCCAGCCCACGGCAAGCAACGCGCCGATGAGCATCGCCAATTGCGGGTGTTCGCCCATCACGTCCAGCGCACGCTTGACCCAGCCGCTCAGCGCATCGCCGCCACGGTAGACCACGGTGTCGATGAAGTTCTTGGCTTTGTACTTGTCCTCGGCGGACAGCACAGTGAACAGCATCTCCCGCCCTGGCCGCACCAATGCGTATTCACCTGCCCGCCGCACCACCATCACCACCACAAACAGGGCGAACACCGGGGCCAGTGCCAGCCACAAGAAGCCGGCAGCCATTATCAGCGGCACTGCAACCAGCAACACACCGACACCCAGCCGACGGGCCAGACGCCCGGTAAGAAAGACCTGGGTGAGGATGGCCAGGGCCTGCACAACCGTGTCGATCAGGCCGAACACCTGTGTCTGCCGGGTGCGGTCAGTGAAGGTTTCGCTGACAATACGCGCCTGCTCGAAGTACAGGAACGTGCTGACGCTGGCCAGCAATACCACGAACAAAGCGATGCCTAGCAGATAGGGCGAGCGCAGTACGGCGCTGGCGCCGGTAAACGGGTTGCCACCCAGTGGCCGCGCGTCCTGATGTTTGGTTTGAATCGCAATGGGTTGACGGGCTCGCCAGCGTTGCAGGAACAGGGTTGCGCCGATACTGCCCAGCAGAAATACCGCCGCCAGCACCAGTAACCCGGCATGGCCGAGCGGCGCCACCAGCAGAGTGCCAAGCAGGGGGCCACTGAGGCCGCCCAGGCTGGCCCCGGCTGCCAGCAGACCGAACAGCCGCTTGCCCTGGGCGGTGGAAAACAGATCGGCGAGCACGCTCCAGGCCAGCGAGATCGTCAGCAAATTGAACACCGACAGCCAGATATAGAACGCCCGGGCGGTCCAGAGATCGTCAGGGTTACCGGCCAACAGTGCCGCGAACAGCAACAGGTTGCTGGCGAAAAAACCATAGGTCCAAGGCAGGATATGCCTGCGCTGCACCCTGGAGGCCAGGCAGCCAAACAGCGGCAGGCACGCCAACGTGGCAAGGAAGGTGCCGGTGAACAGCCACTGCAGGTTTTCCACGCCACCGGCAACGCCCATGGTTTCGCGTACCGGGCGCAGCATGAAGTAACCAGTGAACAGCAGGTAGAACAGCAACAAGCCGGCGATGACCGCCGGCCCCTCACCAGGCTGAATGTTCAGCCCTTGGTCCAGGCGCCGCCGCCAGGCTTGCATGATGTCAGGCAAACTGTGTGATCAGCGCCTGTTGCTGCGCTTGGGTGAGCATTGGCTCATGCCCGGCCTTGAGCTGATCGAGCTGGCGGTCAGGCCGACTGGTAGCGGGTATGACCGTGGTCACTGCCGGGTGGCTGATGGCGAACTTGAGAAACAGCTGTGCCCAGCTGCCGATGCCTGCTTCGGCGGCCCAGCCCGGCAAGGCCTGGCCTTTGACCCGGGCGAACAGCCGGCCATCGTCGAAGGCCCGATTGATCAACACCGCAACGCCCTTGTCCTGGCACAGCGGCAGCAGTTCCCGGGCAGCGTCCGGCGCGTTGACCGAGTAGTTGATCTGGATGAAGTCCAGCGGCTCGCTGCGCACGATACGGGCGACGTCGTCGTGGCCACTGTTCAGGTAATGGGTGATGCCGACATAACGTGTCCCGCCCTGCTGCTTCAGCTCGCGGGCATAAGGCAGCTGCGTCTGCCAGTCACGCAGGTTGTGAATCTGCAGCAAGTCGACCTTGTCGGTGCGCAGGCTCTTGAGGCTGCCGGCCCACTGCGCTTGGGCTTCAGCCCGGCTATTGGCGGCGATCTTGGTGGCAAGGAAGCACTGGCGGTGCCAGCCGCCCTCTTCCAGCAACTGGCCGAGAATGCTGTCGGCGCCCCCGTAGTTGGGCGAGGTGTCGATCACCCGGCCGCCGCCTTCGAAAAATGCCTTGAGCACCGTTTTGAGCTGAAGGTACTGGGGCGAACCGTTTTCTACCTCGAAACTGCCCGAAGTACCGGCACCGATCACCGGCAACGCTTCACCGGTGGACGGGACTTTGCGCGCAAGCAAACCCGCCGGCGCGGCAGCGTGCAGCCAAGGGCTGGCGGCGGCCAGCAATCCCAATGTTGCACCTGCGCGTAGGACTTCACGACGTGCGTACATGGAAAATCTCCCGTCATGAATCGGAAACTTTCAAGGCTAGCCGCTCTGTCCCTCGCCTGCGGGTGTTTCTGTATCTGGATGTTTAGAGATCAGGCCCGCAGCAAGGGGCTCAGATCGACACCCGTCTCGCTCATTGGCGGGCACCAGTAGTAGCCCCCCGTCAGCGGGCGGCTGAAGCGGTAAAGTCCGTCGATGATGCCGTCTTCCAGGCCACTCATGCGCCGCAGCTGCACCTCGAATGCCTCGAAACTCTTGCCCAGGGCGACGAAAGCCAGGCCGGCGCCGCGTTGGTCGGCCCAGGATACCGAGCGACGGACCATGAACGCCTCGGGTTCAAAGCTTTCCTGGGCGGTGCGCTTGACGTGCGCGGACGCGGGGGCGTCGTCGAGTTCTTCGTTATCGCTCAAGCGACGGCCGATGATGTTGTCCTGGTCTGCCTGGGGCAGCGACTTGAAGTATTGCAGGTCGTGCTTCCACAGCTGGAACGCGGCAAAGCTGGAGCCATCTGCGGCAATGGCCGCTTGCACCGCCTCTTCGTCTGTCGGGTTTTCGGTGCCGTCTTCATAACCGGTAAGGTCATGGCCGCCCCGGTGCAGGAAGCCATCAACGCTGTCGGCCAGGCTCAGGGCGGGTGCCAGCGCCTGCTCCAGGGCCTGGGTGCGCAGCAGCAGGTCGCCACGTTCGTCGCCACGCAGCCACAGCCACAGGGCGTGTTGGGTGCTGGGGTTCTCAACCGCGGCATCCAGTAGCGGGAACGGGCGCAGGCCTGGTATTTCCCGGCCCAGGGCCTTGGCCAAGGGGGCGCCTACGCCCAGCAGCAACTGTTTGCCATCGACCTGCGGCAGCAAGGCATCCAGCGCGGCAGGCAACGCCTCGGGCGACTGCAGGGTGAAGAACAGGTGACGGGCGTGGGCCGGCACCGGGGTGGCAAGCAGACCTTGCTGGAACGGCATATCAGGCTAATCCTAAGGTAAAAACGGAATGCTACTTCGCCTGCATGCCTGCTGCAATGCGGCATGCAGCCTCGCCAGCCGCTGCACGTGGTAACAAACGGTTACCAAGAGCTGGCCCTTTGCAATTAGCTATCAATCAAGGCCGACCTACACTGCTTCAGATCCTTCGCCCGAGAGACCCCTCATGACCGCCTCGCCCCTGCTCACTGCGTTTCTGCCGCTTGCCCTGGGCATCATCATGCTTGGCCTTGGGTTGTCGTTGACCCTGGCTGACTTCGCGCGCGTGGTGAAGTATCCAAAGCCCGTGGTGGTGGGCCTGGTGTGCCAGATCCTGCTGTTGCCGCTGGTGTGCTTCCTGATCGCCAACGGCTTTGGCCTGGAATCTGCCCTGGCAGTGGGGTTGATGCTGCTGGCTGCTTCGCCGGGCGGTACCACGGCCAACCTGTTCAGCCATCTGGCCCACGGTGACGTGGCATTGAACATCACCCTGACGGCGGTCAACTCACTGATCGCGATCCTGACCATGCCGTTGCTGGTGAACCTGTCGCTGAGCTGGTTCATGGCCTCGGACCAGGCTATTCCACTGCAGTTCGCCAAGGTCATGCAGGTGTTCGCCATCGTCTTGCTGCCGGTGGCGCTGGGCATGCTGATTCGCCATTTCGCCCCGGCGTTCGCTGCGCGCATGGAAAAACCGATGAAGCTGGTGGCTGCGCTGTTCCTGGCCTTCACCATCGTCCTGGCATTGGCCAAGGACTGGCAGACAGTGGTCGAGTACGCACCGGTGGTGGGCCTGGCGGCGCTGCTGTTCAACCTGCTGAGCCTGACGGTGGGCTATTGGGTGCCGCGGCTGTTGAACATTCCCAAGCGCCAGGCGATTGCCATTGGTATGGAAATTGGCATCCATAACGGGACCCTGGCGATTGCCCTGGCGTTGAGCCCTTCGCTGCTGAACAACGCGACCATGGCGGTGCCGGCTGCGTTGTACAGCTTGATCATGTTCTTTACCGCGGCCGGGTTTGGCTGGTGGGTGAGCCGCGGGCATGTGGCGGCTGAGCCCAAGGGTGAAACCGTGAACTGATGTCACCCAATGCCCGGCAGGTGCCGGGCGGGCCAGGGATGCGTCACGATTGGCTGCGCCTGCTGCGCAATTGCTGCTTCAACACCTTCAGCGGCGGCGCATAGAAGAACCCGAACGACACGCTCCCCGTGCGCCCCTTCACCGCATGGTGCAGGCGGTGCGCGCGGTGCAAGCGTTTCAGGTAGCGGTTGACCGGCCGCGGCTTGCGCGGCCAGTGCCGGTGAAAGAAACCGTCGTGGGCCAGTACATACAGTGCTCCATAGCCTGCCACACCACCGCCCACCCACTGCAAAGGCGCATAACCACTTTTGCCCAGCGCCACCAGCGCCGTGGCGATCAGCCCCAGGGCCACCAGGTACAGGTCGTTGGTTTCGAGCATGCCCAGGTGTGGCTCATGGTGCGATCGGTGCAGCCACCAGCCCCAGCCATGCATGATGTACTTGTGAGCCAGCGTACCAACGCCCTCCATGGCCACCAGGGTGCCGAACAATATGGCGAGATTGAACAGCATGGAACGGTCCGGGTGATGGCAAAGGAAGGCGCAAGGTTACCGGCTGCCCAGGGTTTTTTCCATGTGGGCGTGACCGGCAGCAGGCCGTTCCCGGATGAAGCCATTGTCATGTTTTTGCCCTTGACCTGCTCTGCCCTGCGGCGTATGGTCCGCGACGCAATTTTGCCTTCCTCAACAGGAGACCTGCCTTGGACAGTAGCCCCAGTCGCTTGCGACAGGCCCGCGTGGCGCGCTAGCCCGGCAGTGTTCTGCACTGTCTGGCCGCTCTGGCAAGACGGTGGTTTCCTGTAACCCCCGCTTCTCCTTCCCTCCGCGTGGTACTGCGCAATTTCTGGTTATTTCAACCGCGCCAACTGATGGCGTTCATGCGGGCGTGTGCCTGCGGAAGAGGTTTGCTATGGATTGGAAAGTATTTCTGCTGCGCGTCAGCATTGCCCTGGTGCTGGGGGCGCTGATCGGTGCCGAACGGCAATTGCGCCAACGCCTGACCGGGCTGCGCACCAATGCGCTGGTCAGTACCGGTGCCTGCCTGTTCGTATTGATGACCCAGGCGGTGCCAGGCATGGCGCCTGCCGATGCGTCGCGGGTCGCAGCCTATGTGGTGTCGGGCATCGGCTTTCTCGGCGGTGGCGTCATCATGCGCGATGGTTTCAATGTACGTGGCCTGAACACCGCGGCCACCTTGTGGTGCACGGCTGCGGTCGGCGTGCTGTGCAGCCTTGGGCTGATGATGGAGGCGGCACTGGGTAGCCTGGTGGTGCTCTGCGCCAACATCCTGTTGCGTGATATCGCCCAGCGCCTGGACCGTCAGGACGTGGTGCCGGCCAGCGAGGTGGAACAGCACTTCGAAGTCCGTATCGTCTGCCGCGGCGAGGACGAGATCCAGGTGCGTAGCCTGATGCTGCACAGCCTGGGCGATCCACAGCTGCGCCTGCAGTCGTTGCAGAGCCAAGACCTGGACAACCCTGCGCGCCTGGAAGTGCGCGCTGAGCTATTGGGCACCGCGCAGGCGCCGGCGCAACTGGAGCGCCTGGTCAGCAGGGTCAGCCTGGAGAAAGGTGTAAGCTCGGTGCGCTGGCAATTACAGCCGCAGGTGCTGGCGACGGATTAGAACGACAGGAGTGATTCATGCTTATCCGCCCTACCCTTGAACCAGACATCACGTGGCTGCCGGACGTCGAGCGCTCGGCAGCCCAGGCTTTTGTCAGTTGGCCGGCACTGGCCTGGCTGGCGCAAGGCGACGTCATGGATTGCGCGGCGCACAGGGCTTTCGTCGAGGCAGGGGGTAGTTGGGTGGCGCAGGACGCGACTGGGCGCATTGTGGGTTTTGCCTGCGCCCGGCTGGCGGATCAGGCATTGCACCTTCATGAAATATCGGTGCGCCAGGAGGCCCAAGGGCAAGGTGTCGGGCGCCGGTTGCTGCAGCAAGTGGTCGATGCAGGGCGCTGCGCCGGTGTACGCGAGCTGACGCTGACCACCTTTGTGGATGTGCCTTGGAATGCGCCGTTTTATGCCCGTTTCGGGTTTGAGATGCTTCAGGAAAGCCGGCTTTGCGAACGACTCCGTGGCATCCTGGCCAGCGAGCATGCTCACGGTCTTCTCGGGCGTTGTGCAATGCGTCTGAACGTGGGGCTCTAGTTTTCATCGCGCCGCATGGCGCCCCCGCGATCTCCAGCCAGGTCAGCAATTCTGCCCTGCCGCCACACTTCCGGCCACGCAATACCCATCTCGCCCCTGCTGTTTGGCCTGGTACAACGCCCCATCAGCCGCCGCGACCAGCGCCTCGACAGTGCCTCCCTCCCGCGCCAGGTCGACCACCGCGATCCCGGCACTGAACGACACCCTTCCCAATGGGCTGGCGGCATGTTCCAGCGCCTGACGGCGCAAGAGCTGCTGTAACTCCTGCACCAGCAGTTCCGCGCCACGGCCATCGGTATCTGGCAGCAACAGCGTGAATTCCTCCCCACCATAGCGCACCGCCAGATCGGCCGGCCGTTTCAAGGCCTGTTGCAGCACCTCGGCAAAGCGTCGCAAGCACTGGTCGCCAGCCGGGTGACCGTAGTGGTCGTTGTAGGCCTTGAAGTAGTCCAGGTCCAGCATCACCAGTGCCAGGGGATAGCCTTGGCGCCGTGCACGGCGCAGTTCAGGTTCGAACACGCCATCCAGCCGCCGACGGTTACCCAGCCCTGTAAGGCTGTCGGTCAAGGCCAACGCTTTCAGCGTCTGGTGAGCCTGGAGCAGCGCCCGCTCGATCACGATCCGCTCGCGCAGTTGGCGCAGCACCACACCGCCAAACGCTGCCAGCCCCACCAACAACAGCAGCAAGACCGCCACCGACTTGATCGCATCGTACCGCCAGGGCGCGACAATGGATTCACGCGACAGCCCCGCTTCCACGACCAACGGGTAGCTGGACAACGCGCGATAGCCATACAGCCGAGGGGTACCGTCGACGACCGCTACCGCCTCGGCTACCCCTTCTGTGGCATACGGCAAGTGGTTGCGGAAGATCTCACTGTTGGCAAGACTTCGGCCTATCACCTGTTCCACGAACGGGCGCCGTACCAGGAGGGTGCCGTCGCGCTTGGCGAGCACCAGCGCGCCGCGCTCGTCGATCTTGAAGTCGCCGTAGTAACGCACGAACCACGCCACTTTGATGGTGCCAAGCAATACGCCGGCGAAGCTGCCGTCGGCATGCTCCAGGCGCCTGGAAATAGGAATGATCAGGTCGCCGGTGGAACGGCTGCGCACCACCGAACCGATATGTACACCAGGGTCGTTATGGCTGCGGTGATAGGCGAAGTAGTCCCGGTCGGCGTTATTGGCCTTGGGCGGGATGGCCGCCTGATCAGTGACGATCCAGCTGCCGTCCGGGCCGTAAACGAAAAGCCCGTGCAACTGCGGCATGATGCGTTTTTGCTGGGCCAGCAAGGCATGCAGGCGGGGCCGGTCGATGTGATCGAAACCATCGCCTTCCAGGCGCTCGGCCAAGGCACCGGTAATGGCGTCGACCTGGCGGATAGCGTCCTCGGCGTGCTGCGCCGTGGCCCGGGCCAGGTTGCTGACCATGTTCTCGGCATTGTTATAGGCAAAGCGGTAGTCGCGCCAGATGCGCCAACCTTCCACCAGTACAAATGCCAGCATCACCACCAGCATGAATGCCAGTACCAGGCGGAACAGCGCCACGGCGCGGCCCTCGCCACTGATGGCGAAAAGCCCATCGTCGTCCTGTTTCCTGGCTGCGCACATTGGAATCCCTGGCCCTACGGCGTTCGCCGTCTTCACTATAGTTCAGCGTCGCACGGCCGGAACCGGCGGCAAAAAAGATTAAACCTTTTCCCCGCCTTCACCCTCAACCGTACGCGACATTGAGGTCGCGCCACGGTTTAAAGGAGTGAAGCATGAATAGTCTCTTCATCAGACGCGTTGGTTTTTCCATGGTGTTGGGCCTGGCATCGGTGCACGCAATGGCCGCGACTTCCGATGATTTCGTCGATGCAGCCACCGAGGCCGGCATTGCCGAAGTGGTGACCGGCAAGCTGGCTCAGGAGAAAAGCCAGAACGCCGAGATCAAGTCATTCGCCCAGCAAATGGTCACTGACCACACCCAGGCCAACCAGAAACTCGGCGACATTGCCCGCAAACTGGACATTTCGGTTCCGGATGAGGCCGCGATGACCGACAAGATCAAGAAAGTGATCCTGGAGTGGCGCGATGAGTCCTTCGACAAGTCGTACCTCAACAACCAGGTCGACGCTCACGAAAAAGCGGTGGAGCTGTTCAAGAAAGAGGCTGCATCGTCCGACAAGGCCGAGCTGAAGGCCTTTGCCAGCGAAACGCTGCCCAAACTCGAACAGCACCTGGAACAGGCCAAAGCCCTTCAGTCCAAGCACGGCAAGTGAGGCCGCACATGAGTAACGATGCATTGAAGACCGAAGTACTTACCCGCCTGCTGCATGCCCACCCCGAAGGCCTAGGCAAGGAAGTGCTGGACAACTACCGCGGTGAAAAGGCGGTGGCCGGCATGCTCAAGACGTTGCAGGAAGCCGGTTTGATTCATGACGGTAGCGTGGCGGTAAGCAATGATCACCAGATCAGCGTGCACTACCCGATCAAGCTGTCGGCGGCGGGCGTAGAGGCCGCCAGGCGCGCTGAAGGCTGACAGTCGTCTGTGGTGACCGTCGCCGGCAAGCTGGTTCCCAAGGGATCGCACATGGTTTGCCGGCGACGAGACCAGTAATCAAGGCCGTGGTCTACTCCTTTTTCTCAATGTCTCTAGGCGGCTTGGCCGGCCCCTGAGGGTCGACTTGAGGGTCTTCGGCATCCGGGGAGTCGGGGTCGAAACCAAGGTCGGCCTTTTTATCGGCCTGCTCGGCCGAGTGAGGCCCCTCTTTGTGTGGTGGTTGAGATCCAGGCATGGCGTTGTCTCCGGTGAGTGTCTAAGGAAGAAACCACCCGCCAGGAAAAGTTTGATTAATCTGCAACCGAGGCCAATTGCGCCCGACACTGCGCCAGCGCCTCATCACGCGCCTTCAACTGCTCCTCAAGCCACTGCAACTGCCGCGCCTGCTCGGCGCACACGTCGCGCCTGGCTTCAAGGCTCTGGGCTTGCACATCCAGCTGCCGACGCATCTCTTCGCTGGCGCCTTGTGCCTGGGCCAGGATGGTGCGCAGGCCCTGGATCTGCGCATCGCGTTGTTCCAGCAACTCATCCTGCGCCCGGCATTCGCTGGCCGCCTGACGATGCTCTCCCAGCAGACGCTCATTGTCACGGTGCAAACGGGTAAGTTCGTCCTGCTTGACGATCATGCCCTGCTGCAACTGACGTAATTCCACCTGCATCTGCTGCAACTGCGCTTCGTGGCGGCGCTGTTCCTGCTCGCGCTGTTCACGGCTGGCATTGCGGTAGTGCTCCAAGGCGTCGCGGGCATGGCGGTGCTTGTCTTCCAACGATTTGACCTGCTCGTCCTTGTCAGCCAGGCGCACCTGCAACTCACCCAGCGACTGGTTGAGGCTGGCACTGCGCAGCTGTTCGGCCTGCAGCGTGCTTTGCGTGGACAGCAGTTTTTCGGTTTCCGCGGCCAATGCCGCTGCATCGATCTTGTGTTGCTGATGCGCTGCGGCCAGTGCCTGCCGGGCAATTTCCAGCTGCGCCTCAAGCTGCTCGCGCTGTTGAGTGAACGTGCTCTCGGCCTGCTCGATCTTCAGGTCGGCCTCGTCCTGCAGCTGCGTTGCCAGTTGCCCGACCAGGCGGCTCAGCACATCGCTCAGCGCGACCCCGCCTTCGGACGCCACCGGCTGCTGGCCGTTCAGTTCCTTCAGGTAGCGGTGAATCGTGGTTTTGGAGCCGGTGTTGCCCAACTCGATACGTATGGCATCGATGCTGGGGTTCTCACCCCGGGCGATCAGTGCCTGACGCGCCTGCTGCACTACCACCTTGTTGATACCGCCACGGGCCATGCTTGCTCCTACGATTTTGTACTGTGTTATGTAACATGTAATTACGTACCAATTATGACGATAGCAAACCCCTACTGCAAACATTTCCTCAGGTGGAATAATCACGGCTTATCGCATGTAATGCACAAAACGGGCTTGTTTTCGATTCGATCACTTGGCTTTTATCAAGCCCACCTCAAGGTGCCCGGGTAGGCTCCCGAACAGAGTGATATCCAATAAAGGAAAAACACCATGAATCGCCCCGCTCCATCGAGGGTTCGCCTGTATGACGAAGACGATCTGGACAGTGTGCTGCGCTCGATGGCCCGCCAGGCCATGGCCTGCTTGCCTACGTCTGAAGTCGCGCTGGTAGGCATTCAGCGGCGTGGTGAGCCGCTGGCGCAGCGCCTGCAACTGCACCTGCAAGCACTGAACGGTGCTGCGCCATTGCCGCTCTACCCGATCAAGGTCAAGCGCTATGCAGACGACCTGAGCCTCTTGCATGCGCATACTCAACTCACCGAAAACCCGGAACTCGCCAAGCTCGACCTTGCCGGAACCACCTTGCTGGTGGTCGATGACGTGCTCTACGAAGGGCACTCTCTGCTACGCACCTGCGCCTACCTCGCCGAACTGGGTGCGCGCCACCTCATCAGCGCGGTGCTCGTCGACCGCCACGTCTGCCGCCAACCGGTGCATGCCGATATCGTCGGCATTCATCTGCAGGTCGCGGCGCAGGATATCGTCGAATGCCATGTGCCCCCCTACGAAGGGCAATTCTGCGTGGAGGTGGTGCGCCACGGCCGAACAGGCGATACCGCCTGATTCAACGGCCGGGTGCGGGGCCTTCTCGTCAGGATTGAGAATCAAGGCCTCCAGGCGCTACCTTGCACCGGGTGGTGCTGAGCCACTGACTACCCGTCGCCACCCGTTCGTCGTTCTTGCAGTCGTCAGCCGCACAGCCCTACACCACCAGAATATTGCAAGGCACCTGGTACAACACATGCTCGGTGGTACTGCCGAACAGACGGTCCAGCCCCCGTGCAATTGGTCGCCCCATGACCAGTGCGTCCACCGGCTGTGATTCAACGTATTCGCTGAGCACCGGGACCGGGCGGCCGAGCACGAAGTGGCAGCGTTCCGGCGGTGCGCCGAAGCGTTCGGCCAGTTTCCTGAAATCATCCTCCAGCGCTTGGCGCATGGGCTCGGCAATGTCACCGATGGCCCAGGCGGCATAGCCCATGTCGCCCATGTAGGCCATCGACAGATCGCAGGCGTGCAGCAGGTCCAGTTGCGCCCCTGTCTGCAAGGCCAAGGCACTGGCCTGCTGGACGATGCTGTCATTTCGGGCTTGCCCCTCTTCCGAGGTGTCGGCCACGTCCACCGCCGCCACGACCTGGCGCGGCAACGTCGGCCGGTTGGCCCCGAGCAGGTAGACCGGGACCGGGCAGTGGCGCAACAGTTTCCAGTCAAGCGGGGTGAAGAAGGCGCGCTTGAGCGCGGGCTCATGCTCGACCTGCTTGAGCAGCAGGTCCGGTCGCATCTCCATGACGTGTTCCAGGATGTCATCCTGCAGGTCATTGCTCCACGCCACCTCGGTCGTCACCTGCACGCCGGAGGCACGCAG
This sequence comes from Pseudomonas sp. TYF_14, assembly GCF_043105275.1. Taxonomy (NCBI): domain Bacteria; kingdom Pseudomonadati; phylum Pseudomonadota; class Gammaproteobacteria; order Pseudomonadales; family Pseudomonadaceae; genus Pseudomonas; species Pseudomonas sp. TYF_14. The sequence goes on along the minus strand of NZ_JBICLK010000061.1, from coordinate 139,632 downwards.
CGCGTTCGCCTGGGTTTCCAGCTGTTGCTGCTGAGTGTGCCGGTAAGCCTCCCGCTCCGTTTGGTGCTTACCGGACTCCAGTAGCCAGAGTTTGTCCAGTGCTTCGAGCAAGGCGACAATGTGCAAGCTGGCCGATGCTGATCGGGCCAGTGCACCGGCCTGCTCCAGGGCGACCGCCTGGTGCAGCATTGGGCGCATGATCAGCAACAGGCGTTGATAGTGGCTCATGATTACCTCCAACGGTGGGCCGGCCTGATCACTCAGGTCGCTCGGGTTGCATCGAGAGGGGGCTTTCGGCGGGCAGTGATTGACTGCTGCTGCCAGCATCCAGTTCATGCCGCCCTTGGCGCTTGGTTTTTATCAAGCGTGCGAACGCCTGCAGCGTGGCTCAATGTCTGGCCTGTTGGCGCAGTTGCCGCACCTCGTCCTGAGCCTGGGTTGCCCGCCTTAGGGCCTCGTTGGCGGTCTGCTCGACCAGATCGATGCGGTAACACACTTGATCGGCGCGCAACCTTGCGGTGGCGGCGTTGTTCTCCGCCGACTCCAGGCGCGCATCGTATTCCTCGGCGCGCCACGCCGTGCAGCCTGACGCGGTAACCAGCAACAGGCTTGCCCACCCGCAAAGCACATAACGTCGCATGTCCGTACCCTCTTGCATGCCAGGACACGCTGAGTATCGCTGGCGGCGTGCGCTGCAGCCTGACATTTGTCAACCGCGAGCGGCCTTTTCACCGGGGTTGACCTTTATCAATCGGGGATGCTGTTGCGACTGTTGCAGTACCATGAGGTCAACGACATTCACCACCCTCACACGCACGTCTGGAGCCTGCATTGCCAATCAGGTATCGGGCGCTGGGGCTGGGCCTGCCATGATGACGAGATGCCCGAGGTGGTGCTTGCCTGTGCGAGCGATGTGCCGACGGATATTGGCGCGCCGCATATTGAGGAAGACATCGAACAGGTCCTCGTTCTGGTTCGCGGTGATCAGAGGCCGGGGCAGTACATCGACCGCCTGCAGGTCCTCCTGATCCGGTGGGTTGCGCGCAATGATCCGCAACGCCAGGTCGCGATCGGTGATCAGGCCGATGGGCCGACAACGCTCGCCGTCGACATGTTCGGCCAGCACAAGATCGCCGACATGGTACTGATTCATCATGCGCGCCGCGGCATAGATGGAGATACCGGGTGGTGCGGTGACCACGTCCCGGTTGCAGTATTTGCCAATGGACATCATGTTCTACCTCCACGGGCGGAGCCTCCTTGCTCCTCGATGCAGTGAGGGTGGGTGATCATTTACCGCTCTTGATCGGAATCACCTTTTCCGGATGGATGGCTTCGGCACGCTTGGGCAGGTGCACCAGCAGCACGCCCTTGTCGAACTGGGCGTCGATTTTCTCGGCGTCGACCCCACGGGGCAGCTGGAAAACCCGTTCGAAGCTGCCGTAATGGCGCTCGGACAGGTGATATTCCTTGCGTTTTTCGTCCACTTCCTCCTTTTTCTCGCCCCGGATCAACAGGTTGCCATTGACGAGCTTGATCTCGATATCCTTGGCATCCACGCCAGGCAACTCGGCGCTGATGCGGTATTCCTCGGCCAGCTCGCTGATGTCCATGGCCGGCATGCCGTGGGTGAACAGGTCACGCCGCCAGAACGGTTCGACATCGAACGGTGTGTGGCTGAACGGCATGCGCATCGGCCGCCGTCCAAAATCCTCGAACAGGCTGTCGATCTGGCGGCGCAATTGCTGGAAGGGCCGCCACAGCTCTGAAGGTTCGACGCTGGGTGGCGAACCTTCGGTTGGCTGGCTGGCGACGGGGGTAACAGGCACTTTCTTGGCAACGTCTGACATGGCGCCCTCCTCGAATGAGTGAATGAGTGATGCCTCCCAGGGAGACGCCTCGATCATGCGCCGTGGAGCAGCACCCCATTTGATCTTTATCAACAAGGTGAAGTCCCTGCCGCCCGCTGGTTTGATCCTGGTCAAAGTGCCGGGTTGGCCACGGTCTAGGCTGATTACAGCAAGTCATCATTACCGTGCGAGGCAGTCATGGACCGGGAGGGTGCCAGCGTCCGCTTGCTCCAGACATTGCCCGGCCTGGGCATCCAGCAATTCGTGCGCCTGGCCCTTTGCAGCCCGTCATGCAGCGAGGCAATGGCTGGCCAGTACTGTGTGCTCAGCGGTCGAACCGAGTGCTGGCCATGCAGTTACGTGACCCTGCCTGGCGTGGCCGGGCAATTTATCGTCAGCACCCAGAGTGCGCAGCCCTTGGGACGGGCGGGGGAACTGTTCGACTATTCCGGGCCGCTTGGCAGCGCTTGGCCGTTGCCCATGCAAAGTACAAGGTTGCTGGCCATCAGTCGCGCCGATGGCCTGCTGCCCTTGCTGGGTGCGCTGGATGAGATTCGCTGTTGGCTGCCCTGGATACAATTGCAGCTGTCACATGACGGCATTGCAGCTGAACTGCTGCCAGACGATTGTCGAACCTGGCTGTCGCTACTGCCGCGTGACAGCAGCAGTGGCTGGTGGCAAACCAGGCGCTTGCTGATCACCTTTCACCCGGACACGGTGTACTGCTGCGCACCGTCACAGGTGGCGCGCCAGGTAGCCCAGCTGTGCTGGCAAACAGGCGTAGCACCCCAGCGCATCTGGATACGCACGGATCATGTGGCACGTCCGATCTGGGGGGGGCACTCCGCCGAAAGCTGGCCTGTGCAACGCTATGACCGGGTGCTTGCCGCGCTCAAGTGGGCTCCTCCAGGCGGGTCAGGTTGACCAGGCCTTGCATGTCGATGAGCCTGACCTCACGCCCGGCGCACAGCACGAGACCTGCATGGACGAAGCGGCTGAACAGTCGGCTGACCGTTTCCAGCGTAAGGTCCAGGTAGTTGGCGATATCACCACGGGACATGGGCAGGTTGAACACATCCGCCCGCAACCCCCGCGCCTGGTAACGCGCCGACATGCCCAGCAGGAAGATCGCCAGCCGCTGCTCGGCACGCCCATGGCAGCAGCGCAGGTGCTCGTCCTTGCCCTGGATCCCCAGGCTGAGCATGTGCAGCAACTGATAACGCAACCCCGGAATCTGGCCGGACAGGTCCACCAGCTGATCCAGCCTGATGGAGCAGACCAGCGAGAGTTCCAGGGCAACGGCAAAGCTTCGGTAATGACTGGCACCAATAGCGTCCAGCCCGAGCATTTCACCCGGCAGGAGGAAGCCGGTCACCCGCTCGGTGCCCTCGGCATCGAGCAGAAAATTCTTGATCGCCCCAGAGCGCAAGGCAAACACGTGCTCCATGGGTTCATTGGCCTTGAACAGGTACTCACCCCGCTTCAATGGCCGGTTACGGCGGACAATTCGCTCCAGTTTGTCCACTTCGTCGGCGCTGAGGCTGGCGGGCAGGCATAGCCGGCTCAACGAGCACGCAAGGCACTTCACATGGGGCCTTGCCCCCATTTCTGCAGAGCCTGACATGACGATGCCTCCGCTTTTTTCAGGCAGGCATCTAATCAAGTTAGCGGCCCCACAAAACGTTCGCGGGCTGTCCGACCAAGGGTTGGATGCCACGCGAGGCGACCTGATGAAGATCAAACCGCCCCTTGCCCGCGCGCGCGTGCTCAAGCGTCGAACGCTTCGTTAAAGCCTGATCGTTTGCCTGGGCGCTATCCGCCAAAAAGTGATAGATCATGAAAATCAGTAGCTTGCTTGTAATTGTGTCCGAAGAAGATCGATACGATCCGGCTATACCCGCTTTTTTCTATCGGCTCGACAGGTCATGTGGGAAGCATTTGACAACTGTCAAGTCAGGGCAAGGTCCGCTGCCGAAACTGAACTTCCTTGTTCATTCGACACAGAGGACATTGCCATGGCACCCGCCGAAACTTCCCGAGTACATACAACGCCTTCGTTTCCCAAGCCTTCCGGTGAACACTGGATCGAAGCCCTCGAAAACGGCGTTCACGTGTTGATCAGGCCCTTGCAAGCCCAGGACCGAGAACGCGAAAAAGCCTTCATCGAACGGCTGTCGCCCGAATCGCGGCATTTCCGCTTCCTGTGCCAGCTCAGGGAGCCCGGTGAGGCCATGCTCGACCAACTGATGAAGGTCGACCAGGATCGCCAGGCGGCCTACGTCGCCCTCGCCCACGTGGATGGCGAATTGCAGGAAGTGGGCATTTCCCGCTACGCCACCGCCAGCGGCAAGGACGAGTGCGAATGTGCCGTTACCGTCATGGACAGCTGGCAGCACCATGGCTTGGGTCGCCTGCTGCTCAAGCACCTGATCGACCATGCCCGGGCCAAGGGCTTGCGGCAGATGTATTCGGTCGACGCAGCAGCCAACCAAGCGATGCGCGAGCTGGCCAAAGCGGCAGGATTCACCACCGCCGCTGACCCGGATGATCCCAGCCAGGTCATCCACCGGCTCTCCCTGATCTGAACTCTGGGCCGCCGCGCACTGACGGGTCAATGCGCGGCGGCCCGATTACGGGAGGCTCCCCATGAACGGCTCTTCGAAGAAATTGATGGAAAAACTCTACGGCAAGCGGTATCAGGTCGATACTGCCGATATTGCCCCGGTGCTTCATCAGTACGCCGAACCTTTGCCGAACCTGGATACGCCGGCATTCGCAGCGCTGTTCGACCGCTACGCTGACGCGCGCGTCATCCTGCTGGGCGAGGCAAGCCACGGCAGCAGCGAGTTCTATCGCGCCCGAGTGGCGATCACCCGGCGCCTGATCGAACAGCATGGCTTCAACATCGTCGCCGTCGAGGCCGACTGGCCGGATGCCGGGCATGTCGATCAGTACGTCCGAGGCTTGGCGCACTCGGCGTGGAAACGCCATATTTTCAGCCGTTTTCCAACCTGGATGTGGCGCAATAGCGAAGTCAAAGCCTTCGCCCAATGGCTGCACGGGCACAACCGCCTGCTGCCCACCGACCACCGCGTGGAATTCCGCGGCCTGGATGTGTACAGCCTGCGCAATTCCATCCATGAAGTCCTGGCGTATCTGGACCGGGTCGACCCGCATCTGGCCCATGAAGCCCGTCGCCGCTACGGTTGCCTGACGCCTTGGCAGGACGACCCCGCGCTGTACGGGCACTTTGTCGAGCACAGTGGCGTCATGCCATGCGAGCAACCGGTGATCCAGCAACTGAATGCCATGCTCGCCGAGCAATTGTCAGGGCTTGTCCGCAATGATGAAGCTTTTTTCAACGCCACGCAGAATGCCCGTGTAATCATCGCCGCAGAGCAGTACTACCGCGCCATTTACCGAGGTTCGACGGCGTCCTGGAACCTGCGCGACCGGCACATGTTCGATACCTTGCTCGCGCTGCTGGAACACCGTGGCCCCCACGCCAAGGCGGTGGTCTGGGCTCACAACTCCCATATCGGCAATGCCGCAGCCACGGAAATGGGCTGGAAAGGCCAGTTCAACATCGGCCAGCTTTGCCGCAGCGCTTTCGGGCACGACGCGGTGTTGATCGGCATGGCCACCGACCGCGGCCAGGTGGCCGCCGCCGATGACTGGGACGGCGACATGCAGATCAAGGAAATCCGACCTTCGCGCAGCGACAGCTGGGAGCATCAGTTCCGCCTCGCAGGCGTGCCAGCCTGCCTGAGCGACTGGCGCGACCCACAGCGCAAGGAGCTGCGCCATGTGTTGTCCACGGTGCTACTCGAACGCGCCATCGGCGTCATCTATCGCCCAGAGAGTGAACGGCTGAGCCATTACTTCGAGGCGGTGCTGGCCGAGCAGTTCGATGCGCTGCTCTGGTTCGAGCAGACCCGGCCGGTGACTGCCCTGCCCTTGCCGAAACAACAGCATCTTGAGCCAGAGGACGAAACCTATCCATTTGGTGTATGAGCCTCGGCCAAGCCCCATCAGACGGATATGCGCTGCAGGTACTTCACGAACCAGTCACCGGCGAGCGCCGCGGCCTTCGCCAAGGTGCCAGGCTCTTCGAGCGGTCCACCTGACGATTGAGCTCAGCAGGTCGAAGAGTAGTGACCTTAGGCCACGTGCCGCGAGAGCGTCTGCTACGTATTGATTGCGGGCGATCAGACGCCCGCCACGAGTTCGACGCCTGCCAGCTTCATCGTCTGTGTGCGAACTTCAACCCTGTGCTCAGTCATGGGGCGCCCTCCGGCAAAGCGCTTGCTGATCGGCCTGCCCCATGAGCGTCATCACTTTCTCGTCTGATGTCTGCGGGAAGTCCTGATACCAATAGCCAACCGAAACCATCCGCTCAGGCACCAGCGGGCACACCAGCTCATCCACTTCACCGTACAGCGCTTCGAGCGTTTCTGGCGGTGCGACCGGGACGGCGACCACGATCCGCGCCGGTGATTGGGCTCGCACGGCCTGGATAGCCGCCCGCATCGTGGCGCCGGTCGCCAGGCCGTCATCGATGAGAATCACCACCTGATCCTTGAGTTGCAGGGGTGGCCGCCCTCCCCGGTAGCCCCGTTCGCGCCGGGCCAGCTCCTCGGTTTCCCTGGCAACCACGGCGTCGAACAACGCGGGTTCTACCGGATAGGCCCGTAGCGTGTCGTCATTGAGGAAAGTGACTCCGCCGCTGGCTATCGCCCCCATGGCGAACTCGGGGTGAAACGGCATGCCGAGCTTACGCACCACCAGCAGGTCCAGGCGGACGTTGAGGGCGGTCGCGACTTCGTAGGCCACAGGAACGCCACCACGCGGCAGTGCGAGCACGATCACGTCGGGCCTGCCAGCGTAGCGGGCCAGTGGCTCGATCAGGCATCGTCCTGCCTGGGTACGGTCGGCAAACAAGGTTGGCAACGCAAGGTCATGGGACATGAACATCTCCCGCGCCGCTACGGGCGCCTGTCACTGCGGTTTCCGATGGGGGCCGTTGGTTGCTTCAAGCCGTGACTGCACGCCCCTCCTCGGGCAACAGGTCGAACTGCGCGAGGCAACGCTGCTCATCTGCAGGGGGCAGCGCCCTCAGGCCGCTCACTTCCTGCATGGGCGTTTCGAACAGGGCCAGGCGGAACACCCCATTGCGCTTCAGAAAGGCCGCTGGGGTGCGATGCGGTCGATAATCCGCGCACACCCGCATCGGCATTTGATGCAGATCAGAAAACCGCTTATCGCATGTGAGCACCCAGATATTAGTTGCTAGGCGGCTGATACACGTCCACCGCGCTGGTATCCACCGCCTTGGGTAGCAACCCCTCGCGATAGAACGCGTCGGCAATCCGTTGCTGCTCGGCCAGGTTGTCCAGCTTCACCGGCTGCACATCGTAACTGCGCCGGGCGTTGGCCTGCTGCACCGTGGCGCTGTCCAGATTACCCCACAGCGGGCCAAGGATGCGGGCAGCGGCCTCGGGGTTGGCCTTGGTCCAGGCACCGGCTTCACGCAATGCCAGGTACACCTGCTGCAATACCTCAGGATGCGCCTTGGCATAATCGCTGCCGGCGAGGTAATAGCGCTGGTAACTGGCCAGTTCGCTGCCGTCGACCAGGATCCGTGCGTTCTGCTGACGCTGGGCGCTGGCCACGTAAGGGTCCCAGGTCACCCAGGCATCGACCTTGTGGTTCTCGAAGGCAGCGCGGCCGTCGGCGGGGATCAGGTAAGCCGGCGTGATGTCCTTGAAGGTCAGCCCAGCCTTGGCCAGGGCCTGGATCAACAGATAGTGGCTGCCAGCGGCTTTGGTCACCGCCACACGCTTGCCTTTGAGGTCGGCCAGGGTCTTGAGCGGTGAGTCCGCCGGCACCAGGATCGCCTGGGCGGTCGGCGAAGGTGCTTCCCGGGCGAAATAGGTCAACTTGGCGCCTGCCGCCTGAGTGAACACCGGCACGGTGTCGGCAACGTCCGCCGAGAGGTCGACATTGCCAAGGTTCAGGGCCTCCAGCAGCGGCAGGCCGCTGGGGAACTCGTGCCAGGTCACGCGAATGCCCTCGGCCTGCAGGCGCTGTTCGAGAGTGCCCCTGGCCTTCAGCAGGGTCAGCAGGGTCGAGGATTTCTGGTAGCCGATGCGCAGGGTCTGCTCGGCGCTGGCAAGGCTTGGCAGCAAGGCGCTGGCGAGCAGCGCCAGGCCCAGCTGGCGCAGGGGTTTAAAGGTCATGAATACGTCTCCGAGGTCAGGGTTGCGCTGCAAGCTTGGCGGCGGCAGGAAGGGTGAAGCCGGTGGCAAAGGTCGGGGCCACATCAAGGCGCTCGGTCATCAGGCCGTGGGTGTGGTAGAAGTCGGCGGTGTCCTGCTGCTCGGTCACGGTTTGCGTGTCGATCACCTGCCAGCGCAGCTGCCGACGCTCGAATTGCAGGCGGGCCGCCTCTACCGGGAAGCCAATGATCGCGGCCAAGGTTTTCGAGTAGGTATCCAGGTGTTGGTTGGCCCACACCTGCGCTGCGGCCAGGCGGTTGAGATAGTCCTGCAGCGCTGCACGACGCCCAGGCTCCTCCAACGCCTTGTCGGTGGCGGCAAGGAAACTGTTGCCGGTGGACAGGCCACGACCGTTGACCAACACACGGCCTTGCCCACTCAACTCGGCCAGCGCTGTGTAAGGCTCCCAGGTCGACCAGGCATCCACCGAGCCGTTGGCCAGGGCGATCTTGGCGTCCACCGGCCCAAGGAAACGGAACTCCACATCCTTCTCGGTCAGCCCTGCCTGGGCCAGCGCCTTGAGCGCCAGATGGTGCCCGATCGACCCTCGCCCGGTCGCGATGCGCTTGCCCTTGAGTTCGGCCGCACTGCGCAGCGGCGCCTCCGGCCGCACCAGCAACGCCGTGCCGTAAGGGTCGGACTTGTCCACTGCGATGGCCTTGACCGGTGCTCCGGAGGCCAGCACGAACAGCAGTGGCGCATCGCCGATGATGCCGGCATCGATCGCCCCAGCGTTGAGCGCCTCGGCCAGCGGCGCGGCGGCAGGGAACTCGGCCCAGCGGATGTCGTAGGGCAGGTCGCGCAGGGCGTCGGCGGCCTCCAGCTGGGCGCGCATGTTACCCTTCTGGTCGCCGATGCGCAGGGTCAGGCGCTCGCTGGCGCTGGCATGACCGGCCAGCAGCAGGGCAACGGCAACGGTCAGCAGCTTCGTTCGGATGGACATGATGTTCCTCGGTGTCTTGGCGGGCAGCATCGTGCGGCCCGGCTCAAGCGACTCTAGCGAGATCTTTTAAATAAATTAAATTGATTTTAGGAATAACCTAATATGCGTTTTTATCTTCTAGAATCGTCCCGATGGCACTACCCTCCAGTGCGATGATGCTGATGCCTGATTTTTTCCCGTTCGACCCAGAGAGCGCCGATTATGAAAATCGATGATATGGACGCCTTCGTCGCCGTCATTCGTTGCCAGTCCACCAACCTTGCCGCCGAGGCCCTGCAACTGACGCAGCCGGCCATTACCCGCCGGGTGCAGAATTTCGAGGAAGACCTCGGCGCCACCCTCCTCGACCGCAACACCAAGCCGCTCAAGCCCACCCCCATGGGCTTGCGGGTCTATGAGCAGTGCAAGGCGATCCTGCGCGAGATAGACTCGCTGCGTGAACTGGTAGCCAACGACGGCGCGCCGTCGGGCACCTTGCGCCTGGGTGTGCCGCAGACATTGGGCGACGTTGTGCTGCTCGACGCCCTGGCACAGATCCGTGAGGCCTACCCCCAACTGCGCACCCAGGTCACCAGCGGCTGGGGCAGCAGCCTGATAGCGCGCATGGAAAACGGTGAGCTGGACGCTGCCGCGGCCCTGTTCCCGCCTGGCAAGATTTTCCCCGAAGGGATCGCCAGCCAGTCGATCGCGCGCATGCCGCTGAGGGTGGTCACGGCCAAGGGCAGCGCCGGCAAGCGCAGCTACAAGCTCAAGGACTGCTACACCCGCGGCTGGGTGCTGAACCCGGATGGCTGTGGCTTCCGCGCTGGGCTGCAACGGGCACTGAGTGAGCAAGGGCTGAGCCTGTCGATCAACCTCGAAACCTTCGGCACCGAGTTGCAACTGGGGCTGGTCGCCAACGGCCAGGGCCTGGGACTGGTTCCCGAGCCGCTGTTACAGACCAGCCGCCACCGCAGTGCGCTGGATGTACTGAATATCAGCGATTTCAAGCCGCAGGTGGATCTGTGGCTGTTCCATCCGCGCTACCTGGGTAATTTACAGGAGCCGGTGGAGCTTTTTGGTGAGGTCGCGGGACATCGGTTGTTGGGTTGAGCTCACTGGCCTGTGGCGCCTTGCGTGGCGAAAGGGCTGCAACGCAGCCCAAGCTATAAATGCAAATTACGCATAACAAGCAAAACTCTAAATCATTAAAACTCATAATTAGCATATAGCTAAAAAGCCTTTTACAGCCTTCATCCATGCGAATACGGTCTTAGGCAACGCACCGTCATTCAGGGATGAGCCTCATGAGTCAACCGTCCGACAGCGCTCTCGCCGAGCTGACGCTGGCCCTCGCGGCAAACGCCGAGCGCTACGACCGCAGCGCCCAGTTCCCCCAGGACAACTTCCACTTGCTGCACCGCCACGGGCTGCTCGCCCTCACTGTACCCCGTGCCTTCGGCGGAGGCGGCGCGGACCTTGCCAGCGCCCGCCGGGTGATCGGCGCGGTCGGCAAAGGTGACCCGGCCACCGCGCTGATCCTGGTGATGCAATACCTGCAGCATTTTCGCCTGCAGGACGAAGCGCGCTGGCCCGAGCCCCTGCGCCAGCGCGTGGCTTACGATGCCGTGCGGCACGGCGCGCTGATCAACGCACTGCGCGTCGAACCTGAACTGGGTACTCCGGCCCGTGGTGGCCTGCCCGCCACCGTGGCGCGACGCACGGCCGAAGGCTGGCGCTTGAGCGGGCGAAAGATCTACTCCACCGGCAGCCACGGCCTGACCTGGTACCTGGTGTGGGGCCGCAGCGACGACAACGACCCGTTGGTCGGCGGCTTCCTTGTGCACTGCGACACGCCTGGCATCACGATCATCGATGACTGGGACCACTTGGGCATGCGCGCCACTTGCAGCCACGAAGTGCGCTTCGACGATGTGCTGATTCCCCTCGACCACGCCGTCAGCGTCAGCCCCGCCAGTGCCCCGAAGGCCGAACTCGACGGCGAGAGCCTACTGTGGATGGCGGTGTTACTGCCGGCCGTATACGACGGCGTGGCCCGCGCCGCGCGCGACTGGCTGGCGGGCTTTCTCAAGCAGCGCACACCTTCCAACCTGGGAGCGCCGCTGGCCAGCCTGCCACGCTTCCAGCATGTACTCGGCCGCATCGACACCCTGCTGTTCGCCAACCAGAGCCTGCTCGACGGTGCCGCCGCCGGGCACATCTCACCCCAGCATGCCGGGCAGCTCAAGCATCTGGTCAGCGCCAACGCCATCCAGGCCGTGGAACTGGCCATCGAGGCCGCCGGCAATCCCGGGCTGTCGCGGCGCAACCCGCTGGAGCGCCACTACCGCGATGTACTTTGCAGCCGGATCCACACCCCACAGGACGATGTGGTGTTCGGCCAGGTCGGCCGTGCCGCGCTGACGGAGGTACAGGCATGAACCACTCGATCATCGCCAGCCAGCTCGACGACCAGGCCAACCAGCACCTGCGCGAACACTTGCCAGGCCATGAAGTCATTGATATCGCACCCGACCAGCTGGCTGTCGAAGCCCCCGCCGATGTGTTAATCCTGCGCCCGATCAATGTGCGTGGGCGACGCGTAGGCACCCCGCCACCCGGGTGGCCCTGGGGCCTGAAGTGGGTGCAACTGGTGTCTTCGGGCATCGACTTCTACCCCGACTGGGTGTTCCAGGGGGCGACGGTAACCAGCGGCAAAGGCGCCAACGCCGAACAAGTGGCCGAGTTTGCCCTGGCTTTGGTGTTCGCCGCTGCCAAGCAACTGCCCGGTCTATGGGTCAAGGACGCCGACTGGCGCCTGACCCCGCTGGCCCCGTTGCGTGGTCGCACCCTGGGCATCCTCGGCTTCGGCAGTATCGGCCAGAGCCTGGCGCGCAAGGCCGTGGCCCTGGGGCTTCGGGTTCTGGCCCTGAGCCGCCCCGGCCAGGGCATCGCAGACATCCCTGGCGTAGAACCTGTGGCCGACCTGCGACAGCTGTTCGCCGGCAGCGACCATCTGGTGCTGGCCGCCCCGCTCACTGCGGCCACCCGTGGCCTGATCGACCGCCAGGTCCTGGCCTATGCCCGCCCCGGCCTGCACCTGATCAACATTGCCCGCGGCGGCTTGCTCGACCAACAGGCCCTGCTCGACGCCCTGGACAGCGGCTTGATCGGCCGGGCCAGCCTGGATGTCACCGAACCCGAGCCACTGCCGGCAGGCCACCCGTTGTACCACCACCCACGGGTGTTCCTGTCACCGCACACCTCGGCCATTTCCGAGGACGGTTACCCGGCCTTTCTCGATGCCTTCATCGCCAACTTCCACCGCTACCGCGAGCAGGCGCCCCTGGCCAACCTGGTCGACACGGCGCGCGGCTATTGATTACCGGAGAGTCCCATGAGTTCACTGTCTGCCTTCACCACCAGCACCTGCAACGTACGCGACCGGGTCAGCGCCGAAGAGTGGGAGGTGCGGGTCAAGCTGGCCGCCGCTTACCGTCTGGCTGCGCTGCTGCGCTGGACAGACCACATCTACACGCACTTCTCGGTCCGCGTGCCGGGGCCGCATGAGCATTTTCTGATAAACGCCTTCGGGCTGCTGTTCGACGAAATTACCGCCTCCAACCTGGTCAAGGTCGACGTCGACGGCGCGATCATCGACGACCCGCTGGGGCTGGGCATCAACCAGGCCGGGTACGTCATTCACAGCGCCATCCACCGCACACGGCCTGATCTCAAGGCTGTGCTGCACACCCATACTCGCGACGGCGCCGCGGTGTCCGCCCAGCGCGACGGGTTGCTGCCGATCTCGCAGCACGCCTTGGCCTACTACAGCCGCGTGGTTTACCACGACTACGAAGGCGTCGCCCTGGACCTGGACGAGCAAGCACGGCTGGTGGCCAATCTGGGCGACAGCAACATTCTTATTTTGCGCAACCACGGGCTGCTGACCGGAGGTGTCAGCGTGGAACACGCGTTCCGTGAGCTGCACGGGCTGGAGCGGGCCTGCAACATCCAGATCGCCGCCCAGGCCGGGGGCAACGACCAACTGTTACATGCCTCAAAGGCGGCGATTGCCAAGGTGCATGAGCAGTCCAAGCGGTTTTCCGATGGCCAGGGGGAAGGTATCCAACGGCATTGGGATGCGCTGATTCGGCAGTTGGATCGCGAGGGCCTCGATTACCAGGACTGACTCCAAGGCACCTTTTGCCTGTTCCGGCGAACTGGCCGGAACAGGAGAGCCCCATTCATTGAAGGATCAATCCCATGCCCCCACTGCACCAACTGCTCGCGATCGGCACCCTGGCCCTGGGCCTCACCGCTTGCTCGCCGGCCGACAACACCTCAACCAGCAAGACCCTCAACATCGCCTTCTGGGGTGACAACACCACGCTGGTCAGCGTCGACCCCTTTCAGGTCTACTGGCTCGAACACCGCGTGCTGCTGCGCAACGTCGTCGAGTCGCTCACTGACCAAGACCCGCAGACCGGTCGCATCATCCCGTGGCTGGCGAAAACCTGGGAGGTCGGTGCCGATGCCCTGAGCTATACCTTCCACCTGCGCGAGGACGTCACCTTCAGCAACGGCGAACGCTTCGATGCTCACGCCGTGAAAACTGCCTTCGACAGCAACAAAGCGTTCGCCAGCCAGTTGCCGGCCACCTTCGGTGCCACCTACCTGGCCGGCTACGACCACGCCGAGGTGATCGACGACTTCACCGTGCGCCTGGTCCTGGCAAAACCCAACGCGGGTTTCCTTCAGGCCACGTCCACCACCAACCTGGCCATTCTCGCCCCGGCCTCGTACCGGTTGAGCGCGCAGCAACGCTCGCTGGGCAAGATCATCGGTACCGGGCCATTCACCCTCGATCACTACACCCCGGAGGTCGGCGCACGCCTGCTCAAGCGTGCCGATTACGCCTGGCCCTCGGCCAACGTGCGCAACCAGGGCGCGGCGTACCTGGATGCCGTGGACATCAGCTACATCCCCGAAGAGAGTGTGCGCAACGGCCTGTTCCTGCAAGGCAAGGTCGACATCCTGTGGCCACGCAACCCGTTCTCGGAAGTTGACCTGCAGCTGTTTCAGTCCAAGGGCGCGACCATCCAGAGCCGTTCGCTGCCAGGCCCGGCGCTGAACCTCTACCCCAATACCCGCAACGACCGCCTGCTCGGTGACCGCCAAGTGCGCCTGGCGCTGCAGAAGGCCATCGACCGCACCAGCTACGCGCACACCGTCTACAACACTGCGTTCCCGGTGGTGAGTGGCGTATACGACGTCACCACACCGTTCTTCAAAGCCCAAACCGACAAGCTCGCCTACGACCCCAAAGGTGCCGAGCAACTGCTCGACGCCGCTGGCTGGCACAAAGGCGACGACGGCTACCGGCACAAGAACGGCCAGCGCCTGACGCTGCGCTACAACCTCACACCCGCCGAAAGCGCCGGTGACGTGCTGGTACAGGACCAACTGCGCAAAGTGGGCATCGACCTCAAACTGAACGTACTGACCCGCGCCGAATGGGTGACCGGCAATTCGACAGGCGCCTACGACCTCACCTCCACCTACATGACCCGCGCCGACCCGATCATCCTGCAGACCATCCTCGACCCGCGCGCCGCCAACAGCGCCACGCTCGCCACCAACACCTACGAGCCCGACACCCTGGCCAAAGCTCAGGCGCTGTTCGACAGCGGTATCACCGCCACTGCCGACACGCAACGGGCCCAGGCCTACGGCCAACTGCAGGACCTGCTGGTCGACGAAGCGTCGGCGTTCCCGCTGTACGAGCGCGTCTGGCAGGCCGCCACCGCGCCGCGGGTCAAGCACTTCCACTGGACCGCCGAAGGCTTCGCCCTGCTCAGTGACATCCAGGTCGGCCAGCCATGAGACGCTACCTGATCGGCCGCGTCGGCCAGGCCCTGCTGGTGTTGTGGGGGGCTTATACCATCACCTACTTCATCCTCTACCTGCTGCCCGGCGACACCTTGGCGATCATGCTGAGCGCCTCCGGCATGGAAGCCGACGGCCTGTCGCCCGAGGACCTGGCCAAAGCACGCACTTACTATGGGCTGGACAAAGGCTTGTTCGAACAGTATTTCGACCTGCTGTGGCGGGCCCTGCACGGCGACCTTGGCCAATCGCTGTCGCTGGGCCGACCGGTCACGGCACTGTTGGCCGAGCGCCTGCCGCAGACCCTGGCCCTGGCCGGTGCCGCCATTGCCCTGTCGCTGTTGGCGGGTGTCGGCCTTGCCTGTCTGACCGCCTACCTGCAATGGCGTCCACTGAAGACTGCACTGGCGCGCCTGCCCTCGCTGGGCTTCTCGGTGCCGGTGTTCTGGATGGGCCTGCTGCTGATCCAGGTGTTCGCCTTCGCGTTGGGCTGGTTTCCGGCCACGGGCAGCCAAGGCCTGGCCAGCCTGGTGCTGCCGGCCATCACCCTGGCGATCCCCAGCGCTGCGGTGTACGCCCAGGTGCTGCAACGCGGCTTTCAGGGCGTGTGGCAGGAGCCGTACATCACCACCGCCTTCGCCAAGGGCCTTAGCCGGGCCCAGGTTCAGGCACGCCATGGCCTGCGCAACGCGGCGCTGCCGCTATTGACGCTGGTCGGCCTGCAAGTCGGCAATACCGTGTCCGGGGCTGTATTGGTGGAAACCATCTTCTCGCGCAACGGCGTCGGCCGTCTGGCCCAGGAGGCCGTGCTGCGCCAGGACATACCCGTGGTGCTGGCGATCGTCGGGGCGTCGGCTGCGGCCTTCGTGGTGGTGAACCTGCTCGTCGATCTGTTCTATCCCTACCTCGACCCGCGTATCACCCACACCGCGAAGGTGAACTGAGATGACCCTCGACATACCCCTGTCACCCCTCGACACCGCGCCCTCCGAGCCCCGCCCTGCCGCCACCTGGAGGCGTCGCACACGTTGGCAGCGCGCATACCAGATGTTGGCCCCGCTGCTGCGCCGACCCGGTTTCAGCCTGGCGCTGCTGATCGTACTGTTCGCCCTGCTTTGCGCGCTGGCCCCGCACTGGCTCAGCAGCTTCGATCCCTACGCCACCGCACCCGCCGACAAGCTCAGTCCACCCAGCCTGGCGCACTGGTTCGGCACCGACGAACTGGGCCGCGACCTCTACACCCGGGTGGTGTATGGCGCGCGCCTGTCGGTGCTCGCCGCCCTGCTGGCGGTGGCCATCGCCTTGCTGGGCGGCTTGGGCCTGGGCGTGCTGGCCGGTTTTGCCGGCGGGCACGTCGACGCCGCGCTGATGCGCCTGATCGACGTATTGCTGGCCCTGCCCGGCCTGCTGTTGGCCCTGGCCATCGTCACCGCCATTGGCTTCGGCACCGTGCCGGTGGCCGTCGCCGTGGGCGTCGGCATCCTGCCCGGTTTTGCCCGCACCACCCGAGCCGAAGTGCTGCGCATCAAGACCCTGCCCTTTGTGGAAGCCGCACGCCTGTGCGGTGCCAGCTGGGCACGCACCCTGCTGCGCCATGTACTGCCCAATGCCTGGAGCCCGGTAGCGGTGCTCGCCACCCTGGACTTCGGCGCTGCCATCCTGGCCACGGCCGGGCTGAGTTTCCTCGGCTTTGGCGCGGCGCCACCCGCCGCGGAATGGGGCACGCTGATCGCCAACGGCCGTCACTTCCTCATCACCGCCCCTTGGCTATCCCTGCTACCGGGGCTGTTCGTGGTGGCCGTGGTGTTCAGCCTCAACCACCTGGCGCGCAGCGCCGAGGAGCATGCCCGATGAGCCAGTCACCCCTGATCGAGGTCCGCGACCTAAGCGTCAGCTACAGCTTCGCCGGGCAACGCAGCCAGGCCCTGCGCCAGCTGTCGTTCAGCCTGGTCCAGGGCGAGACCCTGGCGGTGGTGGGCGAGTCAGGCTCGGGCAAATCGACCCTGGCCAACGCCCTGCTTGGTCTGTTGCCGGGCAATGCACGCATCGACCAAGGCCAGTTATGGGTCGATGGTGTCGATATGGCGCAAGCCAGCGAACGCGCCAGGCGCCAGTTGCGCGGGCGCACCATCGGCCTGGTGCCGCAAGACCCAATGGTCAGCCTCAACCCCACCCAACGGATCGGCCAGCAAATCGCCGAGGCGCTGCAGCTGGCGCGTGGACGACGCTATCCAGGCCAAGAGGCCAAGGTGCTGGCGCTGCTGGACCAGGCCGGCCTCGACGAGCCGGCGCTGCGTGCGCGGCAGTACCCCCATGAGCTGTCCGGCGGCATGCGCCAGCGGGTGCTGATTGCCATCGCCCTGGCCGGCGAGCCACGGTTGATCATCGCCGACGAGCCCACCAGTGCGCTGGACGTGACTGTGCAGCGGCGTATTCTCGATCACCTGCAACTGCTGGTCGCCGAGCGCGGCATCTCGCTGCTGATCATCACCCATGATCTGGGCATGGCCTGTGACCGCGCCGACCGCCTGCTGGTGATGAAGCAGGGTGAGCAGGTCGAACACGGCTCGCCCCGGCAGATCCTCTGGGGCGCCCGGCAACCCTACACCCGCGCCCTGCTCGATGCCGCGCCGGCCTTCGTGCCACGGCGCAGGCCAGCCGCACCGCGGGGCCAGACGCCACTGCTGCGCCTGAGCCATGTCGGCAAACGGTTCGAGCTGCCCGGCAAAAACGAGCATTACACTGCCCTGCACGACCTGAGCCTTGAACTGCATGCCGGGCAGACCCTGGCGATTGTCGGCGAATCCGGCTCGGGCAAGAGCACCGCCCTGCGCATCGCCCTGGGCCTGGAGAAGCCCAGTCAAGGGCAGGTGGTGTTCGCCGGCGAGGACGTCACCGGTTACACCTGGAGCCAGTTCCGCCCCTTGCGCCGGCGTATCCAGCTGGTGCAGCAAAACCCGTTCGCCGCGCTCGACCCGCGCTTCACCGTGTTCGACAGCGTCGTCGAGCCGCTGGTCTCTTTCGGCCTGCTCCGGGGCGAGGCACTAGAGCGCAAGGCCCGCGAGCTGATCACACGGGTGCAATTGCCAGTGCAGTTCCTCGATCGCCTGCCCAGGGAATTGTCAGGTGGCCAGCGCCAACGCGTGGCGATTGCACGGGCGTTGGCACTGGAGCCAGAGGTGCTGCTGCTCGATGAGCCAGTCAGTGCACTGGACGTGTCTGTGCAGGCGCAGATCCTCGCCCTGCTGGACGAATTGCAGCGCGAGCTCGGCATGGCCTATGTGCTGGTCTCCCATGACCTGGCGGTGGTGGCGAGCATGGCAGACCAGGTGCTGGTGCTACGGCGCGGGCAGGTGGTCGAGCAAGGGCCGGCGCTGCAGGTGCTCAGCAAGTCGGCCAGCGCCTACACACGGGCGCTGATCGACGCGATACCAGGGCATTCACGCAGCGTGTTGCCCGTGGCGATTTAACGGTTGTGCCGTGCGGCACTGACGTGTCGCACGGATCGACCCTTGGTGCACATCTGAAAAGAGGTATTGACCATGAGTAAACGGCAGTTCCATCTCGGCGCCATGAACCACGGCGTCGGCCACAAAAGGAGTTCCATTGCATGAGCCTCGAATTCATTGGCCTGATCGGCCCCCATGAAAGCAGCGAATCACAGGCGCCGCGCGGACCGCAGGTTGACCTGGGCTTCATCAAGGCCTTCGCCCAGGCCCAGGAGTACGCCGGCTTCGACAAGGCCCTGCTGGCGGTGAATACCAGCGCGCCAGACTCGATGATTCTCGCCAGCTACGTGGCCGCGCTCACCGAGCGCATCGGCCTGCTGGTGGCACACCGCCCCGGCTTCCAGGCACCGACCTTCGCTGCCCGCCAATTCGCCACCCTCGACCAGCTCAGCCGCGGCCGTGCTTCGATCAACGTGATAACCGGTGGCGACAGCGGCGACCTGCAGCGCGACGGCGACTTTCTCGACAAAGATGCCCGCTACGCACGTACCGACGAATACCTCGATGTGCTGCGTAACACCTGGACCCAGACGTCGCCCTTCGACCACCACGGCGACCACTACCGGGTAGAGGACAACCTGACCTTGGTCAAACCCGTGGGCAAGCTGCCGGTGTACTTCTCCGGCGCCTCGGACGCGGCGGTAGAAGTCGCGGCCAAGCATGCCGACGTCTACATGATGTGGGGCGAGCCGCTGGAGCAGGTGCGCGAACGCATCGCCCAGGTGCGCAAGGCCGCCGCTCGCCATGGGCGTGAGCAGCACATTCGCTTCAGCCTGTCGCTGCGGCCGATCCTGGGGGCCACCGAGGAGGAAGCCTGGGCCCGCGCTGAACGCATCCTGGCCGATGCACAGCAGCGTATTGGCATCCGCCAGGGCAACCGCCGCGAGAAGAATTTCGGCAAGAGCAACGTGGGGTCCGAACGCCTGGTGCAACTGGCCAGTCAGCGCAAGGTCCACGACACTCGGCTGTGGACAGAGATTGCCGCACTGGGTGGCGGGGCCGGTAATTCCACCTCGCTGGTCGGTACCGCCGAACAGGTCGCCGAAGCGACGCTGGCGTACTACGACCTGGGCGTGAGCACGTTCCTGTTCCGTGGCTTCGATCAGTTGCGTGATGCCGTGGAGTATGGGCAGGCGTTGATTCCGCGGATTCGGGCGCTGGTAGCAGACCAGGAAGCCGGTCGCAGCACCCGCAGCGCCTGATCTGCACCGGCCTCTTCGCGACGAAGGACGTTCCTACAGGTGATTGAAGATTCCTGTAGGAACGGTTGTTAGCCGCGAAGAGGCCGGCCCAGGCGATCTAGCGGCCAGACCGCGGTAACGCCAATCCCAAGCTTTCCCGAAGGGTCGTGCCCTCATACGCCGTGCGATACACCCCACGTGCCTGCAGCAACGGTACCACTTCTTCGGTAAACCGCCGGAACTGGCCAGGATGACCAATGTAGATATTGAACCCATCCAGCGCCCGCGCTTCGAACCACTCGGCCATCTTCGCCGCCACGGTTTCGGCCGAACCAACGAAGGCCCCTGGCCGTAACTGACGGCCAAACTCAACAGCCTGACGCAGACTGAAGGCCTTGTCCCGCGCCTGGTCGGCAATACGCTTGGCATTCGTGAAAAAGCTGCTCCGTGCAAACTCCAGGCTCTCTTGCGGGAACGGGGCATCCAGGTCGTACTGGCTGAAATCATGCCAGCCGAAGTTGCGCCCGAATTCCTTCAACGCCAGTTCGAAACTGTGGTCGGCCTGATGGTAATGGCGCTCGATCTCACGGGCGTGGGCGTCGTTGTCACCCACGTAGATCTCCGCGCCGGGCAATACCAGCAACTGCTCCGGGTCGCGACCCAGGCGCGCGGCGCGGCGCTTGATGTCGCGGTAGAAGGCCTGGCCCTGCTCGATGCTGGCGGCGTGGGTGAACACCACATCAGCCGTAGCGGCCCCGAGCGCTCGGCCTTGTTCGGAATCGCCCGCCTGGAAGATCACCGGCTGCCCCTGGGGCGAGCGCTGGATGTTGAGCGGGCCGACGACCGAGAAATGCTTACCCTTGTGGTTGAGCGCATGCAGCTTGGTCGGGTCGAGGAACCGGCCACTGGCCCGATCACGGGGGAAAGCATCGTCTTCATACGACTGCCACAGCCCCTGCACGACTTGCACATGCTCCTCGGCACGGGCGTAACGGGTGTCGTAGTCATAATGCTCGTCGAGCCCGTAGTTACCGGCAGTGCCGGCATCGCCGCTGGTGACCACGTTCCACCCTGCACGGCCCTTGCTGATCAGGTCCAGCGAAGCCAGGCGGCGGGCGACGTTGAAGGGCGCGTTGTAAGAAGTGGTAAGGGTACCCACCAGGCCGATATGGCGGGTGCTGACCGCCAGAGCCGAGAGCAGGGTCAACGGCTCCAGCCGATTGAGATAGTGCGAAGGCGAGCCGGGGGTGATGAACTGGCTGTCGACGATGAACATCAGGTCGAACAACGCGGCTTCCGCCTGCCGGGCGATGGCGATGTACCAGTCGATGTTCACGCTGGCGTCGGCGGGCAGTTCGGGGTCGAGCCACAGGTTGTGCCGGCCCGGGCCGCCACTGCCCATGGTCAGGGCGCCAAGTTTGATCTGTCGTTTGCTCATGGGAGTTCCTGTTGGATGGTCCATATCTGAATGCCGCCGCGGTCCTTGCGCAGCGGCCTAGTTATTGCCGAATGCTGCGTTGAACGAGGTATCGAACAGGCTTTGCGCCGGGTATGCCTTGATCAGCCCGAGCCCGGAGAAGAAATCCACGGTTTTCTGCGCATCGGCGATCACCTGCGGGTCCAGCGGCGCGAGGTCGGTGCGTGCACGGGCGAACCAGGCACGGGCGATGTCGCGATCAGCACGGGTGAGCTTGGCCCACGCGTCGGCGTAGGCCTCGGTATTGGCGGGGGCGCTCAAGGTCCAGTCACGGGCCTTTTTCAGGCGCTGGAGGAAATCGGCGATCTGCGCTCGCTTGAGTTCCACCGCCTTGCTGTTGGCGACCACGAAGCTCTGCGCCGGGATCACCCCATCGGCGGTGGCCAGCACCCGGGCGCCTTGCCGCTCCTGCTGAGTGACGTAAGGCTCCCAGGTGGCGATCACATCCACCGAACCACCGTCCAAGGCGTGGGATGCATCCAGCGCACTGAGGTAACGCAGCTCCACGGCATCACGCGGCACCCCGGCCTTGTCCAGGGCACTGAACAGCAATTGCTGGCTCCACGAGCCTTTCCAGATGGCCGCGCGTTTGCCGCGCAGGTCCTGCAGGCTGTGGATCGGAGAATCCTTGCGCGCCAGGATGGCCACGCCTTCGAGGTTCTGCCGGCTGACCGCAATCACCTTGATCGGCGCCCCCAAGGCACCGAGGAACAGGGGCGGCGCGTCGCCCAGCAGGCCAATATCGAGACTGCCGACGTTGAGCGCTTCGGCCACCGGGGAGCCTGCGGTGAACTGCTTCCACTCCAGGGTGTAAGGCAGTTGTTCTAGCACGCCGGCGGCTTCCATCACGGCACGAGCGTTGTAACTCTGGTCACCGACCACCAGGGTCTGGGCGGCGGCGGCAAGGCTGAAAGTGGTGGCCAACACGGTGGCGGCCAGCTGTTTGAAGTAACGCACGTTCGTCTCCAGATACCCGCTTGGGGCATGCGAGGCGATCCGCGCGTGCGGTCTCGTCTGTTATTGTTTATAGCTCCGAGGTATTAACGGAGTATTCTTTATAATCTAATCAGTGTTACTCATCCTGTGAAATGCACGTTGGGTATATCCTCATGCTTTTCACTGCGGCAATTTCAAAACAAACGGTCCATCCTGTAAATGCATATTTTGCATATTAGCTTATGTTTATTTTGCATTTTGAGAATAGAAAAAAGGTTTGCTAGGGTTAACTGAAACCTGAGAGCAGAGCCTGAACCATGACCGAACCCCTGCACCCGCAGCGCTTGCGCCACTTCATCGACCACCTCGCCACGCTGCTTGACCGACAGCCTGACGAAGCCACCCTTCTCGACGCAGGCCAAGGCCTGCTGGCCGATCTGGTCGCCCATGACGACTGGCTGCCGAACGACCTCGCCCAGCCCGACCCGCAGCGCTATCAGCAATACCTGCTGCACTGCGACTCGCGCCAACGTTTCTCGGTGGTGAGCTTCGTCTGGGGCCCGGGGCAGCAAACACCGATCCACGACCACCGGGTCTGGGGGCTGATCGGCATGCTGCGCGGTGCCGAGCACGCTCAGGGATTCGTGCGTGACGCCAGAGGCGCTTTGTTGCAAGAGGGGGCCCCCATCCGTCTGGTGCCCGGCCAGGTGGAAGCGGTGTCGCCGCGCATCGGCGACATTCATCAGGTGAGCAATGCGTTCGCCGACCAGGTATCGATCAGCATTCACGTCTATGGCGGCAACATCGGCGGTGTCAAGCGCGCGGTGTACGCCTTGGATGGCAGCGAAAAACCGTTTGTCTCCGGCTATTCCAATACCCGCCTGCCAAACATCTGGGACCTGTCCAAAGAGAACCCTGCCCCATGAGCACCGTCACCACCCGCCGTTACCACGACATCCGCCGTGCTTTACTGGCCAAGGAGGAGCTGGCCCTGATCGACGTACGCGAAGAAGACCCTTTCGCCCAGGCCCATCCGCTGTTCGCGGCCAACATACCCCTGTCGAAACTGGAGCTGGAAATCTTCGCCCGCGTTCCCCGGCGGGACACCGCACTCACCGTCTACGATGACGGTGAGGGGCTCGCCGCAGTCGCCGCGCAGCGTTTACTGGCCTTGGGCTACGTCAATGTTGCCTTGCTTGATGGCGGCCTTGCCGGCTGGCGCGCTGCGGGCGGCGAGTTGTTTCGTGATGTCAACGTGCCAAGCAAAGCTTTCGGCGAACTGGTGGAGAGCGTGCGCCACACGCCTTCGCTGGCTGCCGAACAGGTCAAGGCGCTGCTTGATGGACAGGCCAATGTGGTGGTCCTCGATGCCCGCCGTTTCGACGAATACCAGACCATGAGCATCCCCGGCGGCATCAGCGTGCCCGGCGCCGAACTGGTGCTGCGCGTGGCCGAACTGGCGCCTGACCCGGCGACCCAGGTGATCGTCAACTGTGCCGGGCGCACCCGTAGCATCATCGGCACCCAGTCGCTGATCAATGCCGGCATTCCCAATCCGGTGGCGGCCCTGCGCAATGGCACCATCGGCTGGACCCTGGCGGGGCAGCAACTGGCTCATGGTCAGGACCGCCGCTTTGCCGAGGTCACCGCGGTTACCCGCGCCAACGCCGCCGGCCAGGCCCGGGCGGTAGCAGACCGCGCCGGCGTGCTGCGCCTGGACCGCGCCGGGCTGGGCCAGTGGCAGGCCGACACGCAGCGCACCCTCTACCTGTTCGATGTGCGTACGACCGAGGAATACAGCGCCGGTCATCTGCCGGGCAGCCGCCCGGTGCCCGGCGGGCAACTGGTTCAAGAGACCGACCACGTCGCCAGTGTGCGCGGGGCGCGCATCGCGCTGGTGGACGACGATGGCGTGCGCGCCAACATGAGCGCCTCGTGGCTGGCACAGATGGGCTGGCAGGTCGCTGTGGTCGACGGGCTGACTGCAGCGGACTTCAGCGACCGGGGCGAATGGCAACCGCCGCTGCCCGAATTGCCGGATGCCAGCGAAATAACCGTCGAGCAACTGGCCAGCTGGCTGCAGGAAGACGGCACAGTAGTGCTGGACTTCACCGCCAGTGCCAATTACGTCAAGCGCCATATCCCGGGCGCGTACTGGGCGATCCGTACCCAGCTGGCCGACGCCCTGGAACGGCCGCCCGAGGCCCGCCGTTATGTGTTGACCTGTGGCAGCAGCCTGCTGGCGCGTTTTGCCGCGCGCGACCTGCAGACGCTGACCCGCACGCCGGTTTACGTGCTCGCAGGAGGCACCGCACGCTGGATCGCCGCCGGTCTTCCATTGGAAGGCGGTGAGGCCCGCCTTGCCGTACCACGCAGCGATCGCTACCGGCGTCCCTATGAAGGCACAGACAACCCACACGAGGCGATGCAGGGCTACCTGGACTGGGAATTTGGCCTGATTGCGCAGCTTGAGCGCGATGGCACTCATGGTTTCAGGGTGCTTTGAACCGTATCCACGGTGGTATTTGAAACGACGCGCTGGATCGAAAGCGGGCCTGGACGGCCGAAAGCTTTCGAACCAGACGCGTTACAAGGGTAATAACCGTTGCGGGTCGGCTCTCGTCGATACACAACGCTTGATGAGTGATGATCAACGGAGCCTGTACCAGATACTCAGTGGTACGTCTGAAACATCACATTAGAAATGCACCTTGATCAATGCACTCAACGCGTTCTGATCGGTCGGAAAGCCGTGGCTGTCTTCGATGCCATATTTGTCGGACCAATAGTCCCACTCGATCCCGGCATAGAAACGCGCCGGCGCTTGCCCCATCGCCTTACCGACGTCGTACTTGATCTGGGGGTTGAAGTGGAAACTCTTGGCTACATAGTTCGAGGTACCCTTCGTCCCCACATCATTGACGTACCACTCCAGATAACCGTCGAGCAAAATGTCGGAGCGCCCGAGCGGTATCGTCATGGCCCAGGTCGGGTTGATCTGCCACTGTCCAGACGCTTTACCGGTGATCCCATCGGGCTTGCGGTAGTAAGTGTTCAGTGAAAAACGATCAAATCCAGGCAGGTTCAGGTCAACAGCGGGCCCAAGCAGGTACTTTCGATTGCGCCCTTCTCCACGCTCATAGGTGGCAGCGATCAACACATCCTTGACGATGCCATAGCTGAGACGGTGGCCACTGATCTTGCCGAGCGACAGTCGCGGTGAAAACTCGCCGTAATAGGTGTAGCCATCGTTGCCGGACAAGCCGTTGGACCACTTGTTATCGACGAACAGGAACATGTCGCCCCACGTCCAGCCACTGGCGTGCTCGAAGGTGATGGTTTGCTGGATATCGTTGCCGGTGCCATCGACTTTATAACCATGCCCGTAGAGGTAGCTGAGGCTGTTGTTGCTCCACATCAGCGGATTCGCCTGGGCACTGCCGGTGGCCAACGCGCAGAGTGGGACGACGCTGTGAAGCAGCCAGGAAAGAGCGTTCGGTTTCATTTGCATCCCTTGGGTCGTGATTGTTGGTTTTCGCCAGCAAGGGTATGCAGCAGCGGACGACCTCTCCTCTGGCCCCGGCTCATGCCGAGGCGCCACCCTTGCCGGGGGAGCGGCGCAAGGCCGCCAGAGCAATGTCCCATGCCATCTTTGGGCACTGACCGCTTCTACTCGAGTTAGCGCAAAGCAGGGCGCGTGCCAACTAATCGGATACACGTAAATTGCTTATTGTGAGCAATCCTAATCATCAATGAACACCATCCACTCAGAACATTGCGCACTCTATTAGTGCTCAATCGGTACGTTCTGCACCTTCTCAACTCACGCGTCAGTGCCGTCCCCCTCGGGTGCGGGTCGCTACACCGCAAAGTCAGCGGCTTCATGAAATTGGCATGCTTCTGGCTTCTTGTATCAGCGAGTAGAAGCGGTCAGTGCCAGGCATGGCATGGGGCATTGCTCTTGCGTCCTTCGGGGCGTACATCCGAGCGGATGTTTGAACGAGGCTATGGCAGCCCCGGGCAAGAGAGCAATGTCAGTTTCCAGTTCACGCCCTTTTGCTTCGCGACGCCATTCTCTTCCCACGTTCTCTCCGCCCGGCTCCTTCGCTGTCGCGCTATCCGGCGCACGGTGGTTTTTTGAATCGGGGTGAAGAACACATGAAGAAAACGCGTTTTGCCTTGGCTCGCCCGTTACGCTCGCTGTTGGCAGCAGCGTTGCTCCCCACCACGCTGACGATCGCTCCGCTGGCGATCGCTGGCGACAAAGTCGTGTTGCTGACCTCCTGGTATGCTCAGGCCGAACAGGGCGGCTTCTACCAGGCACTGGCCGATGGGTTGTACGAAAAGGAAGGCCTGGATGTGTCCATCCGCATGGGGGGACCACAGGTCAATGGCATGCAACTGCTGGTCAGCAAGCAAGCTGATTTCATCGTCAACTATGACCTGCAGATTCTAAAAAGTGTCGAGCAAGGCCTGCCAGTGGTCGCAGTGGCTGCGCCCTTCCAAGGAGACCCGCAAGGGTTGATGACCCACGCGGACGTCAGCGGACTTGATGCTCTCGGCAGCAAGCCTGTGCTGGTGTCCACTTCGGGCCAGCAAACCTGGTGGCCCTGGCTGAAGGGTAAATATCAATTGGCTGACAACCAGGCGCGGCCTTACACCTTCAACCTGCAACCCTTTCTAGCCGACCCGCAAACCACACAACAGGCGTATGCCAGCTCGGAACTGTTCCAGGCGATAAAGGCAGGCGTGACCCCTAACTTTTTCCTCTTCGCAGATGCCGGTTATCCACCCTACGGATCCACCGTGGTCACCCGTCAAGACATCATCGCTGAGCACCCAGAGCGGGTAGCAGGTTTCGTGCGCGCATCCATGGAGGGTTGGAAGCGCTATCTGGATGACCCCAGCGCCGGCAATGCACTGATCAAGCGCGACAACCCCAACATGACCGATGAACTGCTGGCCTGGGGCGTCTCGACCCTCAAGCAGTACCGCCTGGTCACCGGTGGAGAGGCTGCAACCCAGGGGATCGGCACCATGACTGACAGCCGCTGGCAAGCAACCCGCGACTTCATGGTCGAGGCGGGTCTGCTCGGTCCCGACGCACCTTGGCGCAACGCCTACACCACGCGCTTTGTGCAAGACCTGAAGGTACTCCCTGAGGCCGAGCAGGTCGGCAGCCGCTGAACACCATAACAAGCTCAACGCTGTGAGGAATCCTGATTATGTTGGTTACCAAACAACCTGTATTGCGCCGTTTCTGGTATGCCCTGCTCCCTATGACAGCCCTCGAAGACGGCCCCAAGCCATTCACCCTGCTGGGTGAAGCGCTGGTGTTGTGGAAGCGTCCCGATGGTACCCCGGTGGCAATGCGGGACCGCTGCTGCCACCGCACCGCCAAACTGTCCAAAGGCTTCGTCAGTGCTGAGGGCAATATCGCCTGCGGGTATCACGGCTGGGAATACGACTGCACCGGCACGTGCGTGAAGATCCCGCAGAGTCCCACCGGCGCTATTCCTCCGGGGGCCGCGGTGAAGGCTTATCACTGCCAGGAAAAGTACGGCTATGCCTGGGTCAGCCTGGACGACCCGCTACAACCGATCCCTGAGTTCCCGGAAGACGGCGCCCCCGGTTACCGACGCATCTTCCAGTTTTACGAAGAGTGGAAGACCAGCCCGCTGCGGGTCATGGAGAACTCCTTCGACAACTCGCACTTTTCCTTCGTGCACAAGGCCAATTTCGGCTTGTTCGACCAGCCGCAACCGGCCAGTTACGAGTTTCGCGAAACCGATTATGGCTTCGAAGCCGAGACCCGCGTGCC
The DNA here is from genome assembly GCF_043105275.1 of Pseudomonas sp. TYF_14. NCBI lineage: Bacteria > Pseudomonadati > Pseudomonadota > Gammaproteobacteria > Pseudomonadales > Pseudomonadaceae > Pseudomonas > Pseudomonas sp. TYF_14. The sequence goes on along the minus strand of NZ_JBICLK010000061.1, from coordinate 111,769 downwards.
GATCCGCAACCCCGAGGCAAGCTTCCGTATCACCGGTACGACCGAGCCGATTACCCAGCGGCACCTGCTCAACCGCTACTACCTGCCCTTCTCCCGGCGCTTTGGCTGCATGTATCCGGACAGCGGCATCCATCACATCATCTACAACTGCGCCACGCCCATCGACGACAACCGACTGATGCTCGTGCAGTGGTTGTATCGCAACGACAGCGAAGAGCAATGCTCGACCCAGGAACTGATCGACTGGGACGCAGCGATCACAGCCGAAGACCGCGACATCCTCGAGGCTACCGATCCTGACGCCTGTGTCGACACCCGCCGCAGGGTGGAACTGCACATGCCATCGGACAAGCCCGGGTTGGTTATCCGTCGGCAACTACTGGGTCTGCTTGAAGCCCATGGCGAGAGCGAAGTGTTCCTCAGCCACTGACACTTGCCCAACGCCCCGGTGCGCCGGGGCATACACCACCGCTCATGACCCACGGGGAGAGCGCTATGTTGATGCAGACCCTATCCAAGGCCGACGTCCAGCCGCAGGCCCTGCCGAACACCATCGGTGTGGACACCCCTTTGTTCGCCAATCAGGTGGAAAAAACCTACAGCAATGGCACCCATGCCTTGAGCCGCGTGAAACTGGCGATCGAACGCGGCGAGTTCGTCTCGCTCTTGGGCCCGTCGGGGTGTGGCAAAAGCACCCTGCTGAAAATGTTCGCCGGGCTCGAACAGCCCTCCGCCGGCCATGTGCGCTGGTGGGGCAAGGATGCCCCGGGTACGGACCACCACGCAGGCACACCGGGGCGCAGCCTGGCCATGGTGTTCCAGGAAGCCACCCTGATGCCATGGGCCAAAGTGCACGACAACGTGCGCTTGCCCCTGGACTTGGCCGGCGCCCCCAAGGCCCAGAGCCAGCCCAAGGTGCAAGCCGCCCTGGAACTGGTGGGGCTGGGCAAGTTCGGCGACGTTTACCCGCGGGAGCTCTCCGGCGGTATGCAGATGCGCGCCTCCATTGCCCGGGCATTAGCCACCGAACCCAATCTGCTGCTGATGGACGAACCCTTCGGCGCCCTGGACGAGTTCACCCGCAACAAGCTCGATAGCGACCTGCGCCAGCTCTGGCTCAAGCGCGACCTGACGGTGGTATTCGTGACCCACAGCATCTTCGAGGCGGTTTACCTGTCTTCGCGGGTGATCGTGATGGGCGCGCGTCCCGGTCGAGTGATCGCCGATGTAATCATCGACGGCCCACTGGAACGCGACGAGGCGTACCGCACTTCACCGGCGTTCATCGAGCAATGCGCGCACCTGTCCCGACTCCTGGCCCAGGCCAATGGCGACCCTTCCTGAGAGCATCATCATGAGCCGACCCTCTACTCCCTGGCTACGCAATCCTTCTGTACTACGCATCGTTTCACCACTACTGGTTGGCGCCTTGCTGCTCGGCGTCTGGCAACTGGCATGCATCGCCTGGAAAGTCCCGGTGTACCTGGTACCGTCACCAGCCGATATCGGCCGCACCCTGGTCGCCGATGGCCCGATGCTGCTGGGGGCACTGTGGATGACCCTGAAGATCACCTTCCTGTCATTCGCCCTCGCCGTGGTCATCGGCACGCTGGCGGCGTTCGTGTTCGTGCAGAGCCGCGTCGTGGAGGCCAGTCTGTTTCCCTACGCGATCCTGCTGCAGGTCACGCCGGTGGTGGCCATCGCGCCGCTGATCATCATCTGGTGCAGCGACACGACCTTGGCGTTGGTGATCTGCGCCACGCTGGTGGCGATCTTCCCGATCATCGCCAACACCGTCCTGGGCCTGCGCAGCGTCAACCCTGGCCTGCTCAACCTGTTCCACCTGAACCGCGCCAGCCGCTGGCAAGTGCTGTTGCGCCTGCGCATTCCCAGCGCCTTACCGTGCTTTTTCGCTGGCCTGCGCATCGCCAGCGGCTTGGCATTGATCGGCGCGGTGGTGGCCGAGTTCGTCGCCGGTACGGGCGGCACGGGTGCGGGCCTGGCGTATCAGATCCTGCAAGCGGGATTCCAGCTCAACATTCCCCGCCTATTCGCCGCCCTGGTGTTGATCGCCCTGACTGGCGTGGCGCTGTTCAGCCTGATGGCTTTGCTGGCTCGGTTGAGCCTGCGCCACTGGCACGAAAGCGAACTGGGCTGACTTCCATGCGAAACGCCGTACTGGCTATGGAGACGAACATGAATCACACCAACAGCTGGCTGATCCGTAACGCCAGCGCCATCCTCACTGGCCTACGCGGCGGCGCCGCGCGCCATGTCGGGCCGGACATCCGTATCACCCAGGGGCGTATCGCCGCCCTGGGCTCGCTGCAACCGTTACCAGGTGAGCAAGTGCTCGATGCCACCGATTGCGTGGTGTATCCAGGCTGGGTGAACACCCATCACCATCTGTTCCAGTCCTTGCTCAAGGGCATTCCCGCTGGCATCGACCAGAGCCTCGGTGCCTGGTTGGGGGCCGTGCCCTATCGCTATCGCGGGCTGTTCGATGAGCACAGTTTCCGCTTGGCCGCCCGGGTCGGGCTGGTGGAGCTGGCCCGCTCCGGCTGCAGCACGGTGGCCGACCATCATTACCTGTACTTGCCAGGCATGGCCTTCGACAGCGCACAGATCCTCTTCGAAGAAGCCGAGCGCCTGGGGCTGCGCTTCATCCTTTGCCGGGGCGGCGCAACCCAGGTACGTCAGGCGGAAGGCCCCGCGACAGCCGGACCTGAGACCCTCACGCAGTACCTGGACGATGTTCAGCGCTTGGTACAGGTCTACCATGATCCCGCCGACGATGCCTGGCGCCGTGTGGTAATGGCGCCGACCAGTCCGCCCTACTCCATGCCGCCCGAGCACCTGCGCGAGACCGCCCGCGCCGCGCGCCGGCTGGGCATCCGCCTGCACAGCCATTTGAGCGAAACCGTGGAGTACCAGAACGAAGTCCATGATCGCCACGGCCTCTCGCCCGTGGTGTTCTGCGCGGAGCAGGAATGGCTCGGGCCGGACGTGTGGTTCGCGCACCTGGTCAAGCTGAGCGCCGAAGAAATCCAGCTGCTGGGCGCCACCGGCACCGGCATCGCCCACTGCCCACAAAGCAATGGCCGGCTTGGCAGTGGTATCGCAGATATCGTTGCCATGGAGGCCGCAGGCATGTCGGTCTCGATCGGCGTGGATGGCGCTGCCTCCAACGAAGCCTGCGACATGATCAGCGAAACCCACGCCGCCTGGCTAATGCAAAGGGCCAAGGCTGGCGAACGCGCCATGGCCCGCCATGCTGGCGGCGATCTGGAGGGCGGTGCCCATGTCGCCAGCGTGGAGGACGTTGTGCGCTGGGGCACGGCAGGTGGCGCCCAGGTGCTGGGCCTGGACGCCATCGGCACGCTGCAGGTCGGCATGGCGGCGGACTTGGCGATCTATCGCCTCGATCAACCCCGCTACTTCGGTCTGCATGATCTGGGCATCGCGCCAGTGGTAGGCGGTGGCCGTCCGACACTGCGGGCATTGCTGGTGGGCGGCCGCCTGAGCGTGGAAAACGATGCGCTTCCTGGCTTGGACCTCGCCGAACTGGGCAGCCAGGCACGCCAAGCTGTACTTCGTCTGCAACAGGCCGCGGGGGTACGCGCATGAGCTGGACGCCTCTGCAGGTGCGGGCCCTGCGCCTCGAAGCCGACGACGTGCTGGGTGTGGAACTGGCCCCGCCGGGGCCTGCTCCCCTGCCCTTCGACTGGGCACCCGGCGCTCATGTGGACCTGCGCCTGGGCAATGGCGTGGTACGCCAATACTCAGTGGTCAGCCTGCCCGAGGACGGTCATGTCTACCTGGGCATCAAGCGCGAAAAAGCCTCCCGCGGCGGCTCGCAATGGCTGCACGAGCACCTGCGGCTGGGTGCCCGGGTGGAAGTGGGCCTGCCGCGCAACCTCTTTAGCCTGCAACCTGGCACAGGACAGGTCGTCTTGGTGGCCGCAGGCATAGGAATCACGCCACTGCTCGCCATGTACCGGCAATGCCAAGCGCAAGGTCGGTCGGTGCGCTTGCTGTTTTTCACCCGCGATGCCAAACAGGTGCCCTTTGTCCAGTACCTCGATGCGGATACCGAGGTTCATGGAGGCTTGCGCGCCCCGATGATCGCCGGGTACCTGGAGGAACACCTGCCGGCCTGGGACGGCAGCGCAAGCCTCTATTGCTGTGGCCCTGCAGGTTTCATGGATTGTGTTGAGCACGTCGCGCTGGCAAGCGGCTGGCCAACCACGGCGCTTCATCGCGAACATTTCCAGGCCGCAGAGCCCACCTTGCACGTCGAGCGTCACTGCACGCTGGTGCTACAGCGCAGTCGTCTTCAGGTCGAGGTGCAACCGGGCGAAAGTTTGGTACAGGCGGCATCGCGGGCGGGCGTGGAGCTACCCGTGTCATGTGGAATGGGAATCTGCGGCGCCTGTGTCAGCCGGGTCATCGAGGGGGCGCCTGATCACCGCGACGAGTACCTCAGCGATGCCCAGCGCAACAGCGGAGAATGGATAACGCCCTGCGTATCGGGCTGCCGCAGCGCCCGGTTGGTGCTGGACGTTTGACCATCGCCCGCAGCTGCCCGACGGCCAACGGCTGACGGCAGCTGCGCACGCAAAACCGCTGACGCAGTCAATGGCCAAGGCGAGCGGCTCGCAGACAGGCCTTGATCCCGACCCGGTAAAAAGATCCGTCTTGTGCCCAGTATTCTCCAGGGCCACCATAGGCATTCTTCAACAGACCATTGGCTAATGCATGACACTGGAAAATTACCAGGCAATCGCTGAAAGCATTGCCCTGCTGCTGTACCCCCACGCGGAAGTCGTCATTCATGAGATACGCGGCCAGACAATCGTTCATATCGCCAATAATTTCTCACATCGCAAGCTCGGCGATGATTCGGCACTCGGTTCAGAACTGGGTGACCTTTTGAAGGGTACCAACCTTGGTCCCTACGAGAAGCTCAACTGGAACGGTCAGAAGGTCCGCTCGATCAGCACTGTGCTGCACAATCCGCAAGGCGAAGCCGAGTATCTGATGTGCATCAATCTGAACGTGTCGGTGCTGGAACAGGCGCGTGTGGCATTGGATGCGTTCTTCCAGATGAGTCGGCTGGAGCCGCAACCGGATGCGTTGTTCCGCAACGATTGGCAGGAGCGCATCAACACCTTCCTGCAAGCGTGGCTGCAAGCGCATAACCTGTCGCTGCAGACCTTGAAGATGAAAGACAAGCGCAACCTCGTACTGGCCTTGCATGCCGAGGGGGCATTCGAGGGGCGCAGCGGCGCCGATTACGTTGCCAACGTCCTCAGCATGGGGCGGGCCACCGTGTACAAATACCTGAAGGAAGTCAGGGCCTAGGCGGTATTGCCTGGCTGTAGGCACACGCTCTTGCTATTGGTGGAATATAATTCTATTGTGGACAAATTATCCACATACCTGCAAGGACCCGTCATGCCAGCCACCCCGTCCGTTGATGCCCAGTTCCTTGATACATTGCACCAAAACATTCAGGACGCCCATGCGGCGCTCCGCCCTGCCGTCAGCATTACCCCGCTCTTGCACAGCCCTCGTTTGTCGGCACTGACCGGCTGTGAAGTGCTGCTCAAATGCGAACACCTGCAGCACACCGGTTCGTTCAAGTTTCGCGGTGCCAGCAACAAGATGCGCCTGTTGCCGGCCGAGGCACGCAAGCAGGGGGTGATAGCCGCCTCATCCGGTAACCATGGGCAGGCCCTGGCTCTGGCCGGCAAGATGGCTGGCGTGCCAGTGAAGGTCTACACCACCACGGGCGCATCGGCATACAAAACAGAGGCAATGCGCGCGCTGGGCGCCGAAGTGGTCTGCCTGCCCACCGACCCGCTGAGTGCAGAGCTGGAAGCAGCCAGGCAAGCCAAGGCCCAGGGCGTTCCTTTCGTGTCACCTTACAACGACCTGCAAGTCATTGCCGGCCAGGGCACCATAGGCGTGGAGTTGTTCGAGCAGGCGCCAGACCTGGACGCGGTGTTCGTCGCCGTGGGCGGTGGCGGGATGATTTCCGGCATCGGCGCCGCCCTGCGGGTACTCAAGCCGGGCACTGAGATCATCGGCTGCTGGCCGGCAAATGACCCAACCCTGCAGCAATCACTCAAGGCCGGTGAAATCATCGAATTGGATGCCTGCGAAACGCTGTCGGATGGCACAGCTGGCGGCGTCGAGCCAGGCTCCATCACCTTCCCGCTTTGCCAGGCGCTGCTCACCGATACCGTGCTGGTCAGCGAGGATGAAATCCGCTGCGCCATGCGCGACATCGCCAGCAGTGAGCGCTGGATCATCGAAGGCGCTGCAGCGGTTGCGGTCGCCGGCATGCAGAAGCTCGCCGAACGCTATCAGGGCAAGCGTGTCGCGGTGATCCTGTGTGGCCGTAACATCCTGCTGGAGAAGTTCCTCGAGGCCGTTCAATGAAGGTCTTCAGCAAGGCGCAGATCATCGCCCGCTTCAACCCGGAGCTCGCGGTCAGCCAATTGGAGGAAGGCTTTATCGCCTACTCCGAAGGCAAGGTGCAGGTACCGCCCGTACAGGGCTTCGCATTCAAGGGCGCGAACGGTGACTGTTGCGTGAAGTCGGCCTACATCGAAGGCAGCCCGACCTTCACCGTCAAGCTTTCGACAGGCTTCTACGACAACCCGTCCAAGGGTCTGCCGAGCAATGATGGCTTGATGCTTGTGTTGTCTGCACACACCGGTCAGCCGTTGGCACTGCTGCAGGACCAAGGCTGGCTGACTGCCATGCGCACCGCATTGGCCGGGCGTATCGCCGCCCGGCTGCTGGCGCCATCCCAGGTCAAGGCCATTGGCATCCTCGGCACCGGCATGCAGGCGCAGATGCAGCTTGAGCAGCTTCGCGCTGTTACTGATTGTCGCCAGGTGATTGTCTGGGGTCGGCATGAACGCGGGCTTGCGGCCTATACGGCATTTGCCCGCGAGCTGGGCTTCGCAGTGCACAGCACGCAGGATGCTGCCGAGGTTGCGGGCGCGGCAAACCTGATCGTCTGCACCACGCCTTCTCGCCAGGCGCTGTTGCACAGCGATTGGGTCCAGCCGGGTACGCATATCACCGCCGTCGGTGCCGATGCGCCCGGCAAGCAGGAACTGGACCCGGCACTGGTGGCAAGGGCGGACCGCATCATCGTCGACGCCATCGCCCAGTGCAGCCAGTACGGCGAAGTGGCCCATGCCCTCGGCAGTGGCCGCATCGACGCTAACCAGCTGATCGAGCTGGGTACGCTGCTGGCTGGCCGTGCCAAGGGGCGTGAGCACGACAGCCAGATTACCTTGGCGGACCTGACCGGTGTTGCAGTGCAGGATGCACAAGTCGCAAGCCACGCCCTGGCAGCCCTGTGCACCTGAGGCTACAACAGCGTCAGCGCAAACGTTGCACCTGTGCTGGCGTGCGCTGCATCAGCACCTTGCCATTGCGTACCGACACCAACGCGTGTCCCTGGCTGCGCACCATCTCGTAATCATCCGGCGCCGACAGCAGCAACAGGTTCGCCGGCCGCCCCACCTCGATGCCATAGCGCTCGCCCAGGTTCAGGGTGCGGGCGCTGTTGTCGGTAATCAGGTCCAGGCAGCGCTGCAGGTCTTCATACCCAAGCATTTGGCAGATGTGCAGGCCGGCTTCGAGAATGCGCAGGATATTGCCATTGCCCAGTGGGTACCACGGGTCGACGATGGAGTCCTGGCCGAAGCACACGTTCATGCCGGCGCGGTCGATCTCGGCCACGCGGGTCACGCCACGACGTTTCGGGTAGTTGTCAAAGCGCCCTTGCAGGTGAATGCTCTCGGTCGGGCATGACACGAAGTTGATGCCCGACAGCTTGAGCAGGCGGAACAGCTTGTAGCAATACGCATTGTCATACGAGCCCATGGCCACGGTGTGGCTGGCCGTAACCCGGGGCCCCATGCCGCGTACCCGTGCTTCTTCGGCCAACACTTCGAGGAAGCGTGATTGCGGGTCGTCGGTCTCGTCGCAGTGCACATCCACCAGGCAGCCGGTGCGCTCGGCCAGGTCCATCAGGAACTTCACCGACGATACCCCCTGGTCGCGGGTATTTTCGAAATGCGGAATGCCGCCGACGACATCGGCGCCAATCGCCACGGCTTCAGTCATCAGCGCCCGGCCGTTGGCGTACGACTCGATGCCCTCCTGCGGAAAGGCGACAATCTGCAGGTCGATCAGCTCACGCACCTCGTCACGCACCTCGACCATGGCCTTGAGCGCGGTGAGTTTCGGGTCGGTCACATCGACATGGGTGCGCACATGCTGGATACCGTGGTCCACCAGCATGCCGATGGTTTTTTTCGCACGGGTCTTGATGTCGTCGTGAGTGGTGATTTCCTTGCGCTCCGACCAGCGTTCAATGCCTTCGAACAACGTGCCGCTCATGTTCCACTTCGGCTCACCCGCGGTCAGCGTGGCATCAAGATGAATGTGCGGCTCGACAAAGGGCGCGACCACCAGGTTTTGCCCGGCGTCCAGGTCATTGGCCGTAACAGGCGCCACGACGTCGGTCTGGGGCACGATGGCGGCAATGCGCTCGCCGTTCAGTTCGACGCGGAACAGGCCAGGCTTGCCGCGCAGGCGTGCGTTGATGATGTTCATGCAGTTACTCCTTGCCGTGGGCTTCGCTCATGCGCCATACCAGCATGGCGACCGAAGCATTCATGCGAAAAAGCGGGTCGTCCAGCGACTGCCCGCTCAGTTGTTCGATGCGCTGGATGCGCTGATTGATCGTGTTGCGGTGCAGCCCCAGACGCTGTGCGGCCTTGAGCCCGTTGCCATTTTCCATGAGCAAGGCGTCGAGGGTATGCACCAAAGCATGGGCGTGTTTGCGCCCAGGGGCGATCAGCGGGCCGAGGGTGCGGCTGACGAAATCGTCGACCAGCGAACGGTCGACAATACCTTGCAGCAGGCGCAATACGCCGAGCTCGCTGAAGTTGCAATAGCCGTTGGCCGGGCGCAGATGCTGCGCCACATCCAGCGCCTGGCGTGCCTCGTTGAGGGCCTGGCGATAGAGCGCGCAATCGTCAGCGAGGCTCGACAGGCCCATGTAGAGGCCCAGTTCACCTGTCGCGGCTTGCAGCTGCCGGTACAGCGCGCCCAACGTCTCGGGTAAGTCCTGTGTATCGGCCAGCAGCACCACGAACAGGTCGCCCGGCAACTGCGCCGTCACACTGCCGGGGCGCTGGCGGCACCAGGCTTCGAGCTGGTCTTCCAGGGCCTGGCGGGTGGCTTGCCAGGTACGCTCGCCGTACGCCAGGCCGTGGCGCTCGAACAAGCCGTTCACGCCCGTCAGGCGCAACGCCAGCAGGCGCCGCGGTTTATCCAGCGCCAGTTGCAGGTGTGCTGCCCGTTGCCGGGCAATTGCCAGGCTCGGGTAGTCGCCTGTGAGCAGTTGGCCAAGGATGTCGTTGCGCGAGCGGCGTACCTGGCTCATCTGCACAAGTGCAGTGCCGATCAGGTGGGTGACCACCACCATCTTCAGCGCGTAGGGCTGTTCGATCAGTGGCAAGCCCAACTGCTCGGCGCGCGCGACAACGGGCGCCGGGATGCTCTGGATGAAACTGCCGCCGGTGAGAATCACCATGCCGGCAATGCCCACGGCGTCGCCATCCTCCACCAGGCTCAGCAGGTTGGCTTCGCCGCGCGGGTGGTTGATGCCGGTGACGAATACCAGTTCACCGCCCATCACCCATTCGGCGATACCCTCGTTCTCCGCCACGTAAGGCCAGCGTACCCGCCGCTGCAGGTTGCGCGCTCCGGCCCGCACCTGCATTTCGTGCAGACCGGGCAAATGCAGTATCTCGTCCAGCGCCAGGCTCACGGCTCGACGCCCGCCTGGCCCGGCGCGCGGCGGCGTGCGCCCAGCTCCAGAATGACGATGTAGCACACTGCCGAGGCGGCGATGCCCACCAGCGGCGCGACCCACGGTGAGGCATAGGCCAGTACAGCGCCCACGGCATAGGCAAACAGCCCGGTGAGGTTGTAGCGAGGCAGGTTTGCCGTACACAGTGGCGGGTATTTGCCGCGGTGGCGATACCAGAAGTCAGCCATGATCACCCCACCCACCGGCGGAATGATCGACCCCAGCAGCACCAGGAACGGGATCAGCATTTCGTACATGCCACCCATCGCCAGCACAATGCCAACCCCGGCCGCCACCAGCGTTGCCGTGCGCCGGCGCTCGCTGCGCAACAAGTGGCAGGCGGCGGCCGACACGTTGTAGATGGTCGGCCCCTGAATGGTCCACAGGTTTAGGCACAGCATCACCACGGCCGCGAACGACAGGCCCTGCAGCATCATCACGTCGACGATATCGGCCTGCTGGTAAACCATCGCGCACCACGCCCCGGCCACCACCATCAGGCCGTTGCCAAGGAGGAATGCCACCCCGCTGGCGATCACCGCTACCCGGCCACTGCGTGCCAGCCGTGTCCAGTTGGTGGCCTGGGTGGCGCCACTGGCGAAGGTGCCGAAGACCATGGTCACTGCCGCCGAAAAGGTCATGGTTTCATGCGGGACGACTGCAGCCAGGCCGGCAAAGCCACCGGCATCGCGGGTGGCGATGTACATGGACACCAACAGCAGCACGAACATCAATGGCACCGACACCCGCGACAGCAGGTCCAGCCCCTTGAAACCGATAATGGCCGTAATGCTGAAACCCAGCCCGAAAAGCACCATCAACGGCATACCGAAGCCATCCGCCAGCCCCAGCAGCTTGACCAGCACGATCGCCACCGTGGCCGCACCCCAGGCATACCAGCCCAGTTCGGCAAAACCCAGCAGAAAGTCCGAGAGCCGGCTCCCCGCTTCACCGAAACAGAAGCGCCCCATCAACACGGTATTCAGCCCGCTGCGCGAGGCAATGAAGGCCAACGCTGCGGCATACAAGGCCAGCAGGCTGTTGCCGAGGGTAGCCACCCACAGCATGTCGACAAAACTGAATGCCATGCCCAGCTTGCCGCCGGCGAACATCGTGCCGGTAAAGAAGGTGAAGCTGAACAAGACCATCGCGATCGGCAGCAGGCCCTTGCGGGCGGACTGGGGGGCTTCGCTGAGGGGAAATTCGCTGGGTGAGCTCATTGCACGGGGCTCCGGGTTTGTAGTTGGGAGCAGAAAGAGCAATATGCGGGCCGCTTTTTCCTGCGCCGCCACCCGGAAGAAATCGGGCTGTTCGCCCAGAAATCCATATGCACTGTGCACATTAAAGCTGCGATCTGACGATCTGGAGTGTGCGGGACGACTTATTTTGAGGCGCCCATGCACCAAAGCGGTCCTGGGCTGGGTAGTAATCACCCAGCCCACGGCGGTTTACACGGTCCCGTCCAACCCCATTTGCCAGAAATCCGCCTCCAGGCTGGAGGCCTGGCCAAAAATCCCTGCCAGTTCGGCGAACCGCTGCTCGGTCATGCTGCGCGCGGCCAGTTCATCCAGGTGCTTGCGCGCTGCTGCGGCCACCCCTTGGTAGCCCTCCCCGGCATACTCGCCAATCCACTCGCGGTAGGGGTGATTGCTCAAGTCGCCAATGCGCTCGGCCAGGGTCCGGCCGATTTCGGCATAGCCGATCACGCAAGGTGCCAGTGCCACATGCAGCTCCAGCAGATCGCCCGCTGCGCCGCAGTCCAGCACATAACGGGTGTATGCCACCGTGGCCTGATGCTCTGGCGCGGCCTCGATGTCTGCCTGGGTCAAGCCCCAGCGCGCGCACAGTCGCAAGTGCAGCTCGGTTTCATCCAGGATCGCCGACAGCCCGGCCTGCGCCGCACGAATGTCGGCCGGGCGGCGGCTTTTGTAGGCGGCCAACGCCCAGGCGCGGGCGAACTGGATCAGGAACAGGTAATCCTGCACAAGGTAGGTACGGAACGCTTCCTCGCTCAGCGTGCCTGCGCCCATCTGCCGCACGAAGTCATGGTCTACGTAGCGGTTCCATTGTGGCGTGGCAGCGGCCTTGAGGCGCTCGAAGATATCCATGCTCATTTGCCCTCCGGGTACACAGCATCGAAGAAAGCCAGCTCCAGCGCCACGGTGCGCTGGTAGAAGTCACTTGCCAATGCGGCCTCCTGCGGGCCGACGCGGTCGAGTTCGGCCTGCAGGAAAGCGACGAATGCCTGGAATGCCGGGTTGTCATGCAGGGTAATCCACTCGGCATGGACGAAGTTGTCCGGCATCGGTTTCGGCGCCTTGAGCGCCCAGTCCAGGTACAGGCCTTCGGCAACGTTCAGCACCGCCAGTGCCGCTGCGTAGGAACGGGTGGCTGCCGCTTCGCGCATGATCGCCTTGAAACCTGCGGTAGGCGCGGTATCGGCCGGTTCACTGCGTTGCGCCGGGCGGACACCCAAGGCCTCGAAGGCACGCAGGAAATAGGTGTTCTCGTCACTGGAGATCATCCCGGCAAAGCGGCCGAAGCGCAGGCGGGCTTCAAACGTGTCAGCGGTGGCGATGGCCGCGCCCAGCAGGGTCAGGAAGCTGTCGAGGAAACGGTGGTCCTGGACCAGGTAGTCGACCATGATCGGGTCAGGCAGGCTGCCGTCGCACAATCGGGTCACGAAACGGTGGCCAACGGCCGCCGACCAGGTCGGCTCGCTCTGGCGGCGCAGGGACTGGCTGAAACGTTCGGTCATGTTGCTGTCCTTGATGAGGGTGACAGCGAGACCTTGGCAATTGACATGGACTGGCCTCGCAGTGAGGCCGGCAAAAAGGCAGGTTACAAGCCCCATCCCTTCGCCGGCATGATCCGGATCAGGTTCGAAGGGTCACCGCGCTGTAGCGTTCAGCGGTTTCTCAGCCCATTGCCGGGCTCCCCTTGGTGGCGCTCAGGTATACCCGAGGGCGCCGCGCCTGTCACTAGTCCAACTCCCCAAACTGTGGGCAATGGTGACCCGCTAATGGGTATCTGTCCCCATTCTTGACGCGCCATCTTTGAGTGCACGCCAGACGCCGCAAGGTTTTGTATGTCAAAGGATTACTGAAATATCTGTTGGCATAGCTGTTGCTGATGGCCATTTAACGGGCAAAACGCCATTGATGGCCTAAGGCCCTCAGGCCGCAAAAAGAGGCTTAAGCCAATGAAAACACCTGCTGTGAGCCACGCGTCCAGACGCGCGTTCCAACTGACCTCTGTCACTGCACTGATGATCAGCCTCGGGTTGATCACGGCCATGGCCTCTCCCCTCGACGACAACAGCATGCCCCCGCCAACCGACCCGTCGGCCTACACCGACCAGCCGGACGACCCGACGTCTGCCTTGCTTGAGCTGAACACCATGCCAGAGGCCAACGAAGGCTCGCTGGAGTTGACCGATGGCGTGTATGGCGACCGCAACACAGTCCGCACCGACAACGTGCTGCCACCTGCCCTGCAAACGTCGGACAAGTATCCTACCAACGGCAAACCCAGCCCGTTGTTCGGTGCGCAACCATTCACCCAGCAACTGTTACTGTTCGAAGAATTCGGGTCAGAGAAGCTCGACCCGACCACGCCGGTGCCCGATCTGACCTTCCCGGTACCGACCCTCGGCGCGGCCCCCGCGCAAGACCCCAACGTGGTGGCACGCAGCGGACCCAGTGGCAGCGCTTTGGAAGCGTTCCTCAAGCAACCCGGCCTGTACCCGTTCCCGACCCAGTACGCCAACGTGCTGGACCGCAACCCATGGAAGGCGCAGATCGAGATGTTCCTCAACCGCCAGCCGGTCGGCTCGCCCGCTGAAGGCCGGCCACCAGGAAAAGGCTGGTCGCACCAGCGCTGGAACGAGTTCTACCCGCAGGCAGCGTTCAAGACCGCCCAGGCCGGTGCGCGCATCAACCTCGGCCTGCGCGACCGCAAGCAACTGCACAACTATGCCGTCGGTGAATTCGCCCCGGGAGGCCTGTACTACCAGACCTCCGACATTCCGACCACGCTGGGCACCACCAAGGGCATCGACACACGCTTCCATCCGAACATGCCGCTGCAAAACCACAAATCGCTGTGGACCTTCGACGGCACCTTCCCGCCCAAACTGCTGATGGTGCGCTACGGCCAGCCGATCCTGATGCGCCATTACAACGCCCTGCCAATTGACCCCTCGGCCAACGGTGGCTTTGGCCTGCATACCATTTCGACCCACGAGCACAACGGCCACTCCCCGGCCGAAAGCGACGGCTTTGCCAACGCGTACTTCTTCCCCGGCCAGTACTACGACTACCGCTGGCCGGTGCAGCTGGCCGGCTACGACACCATCAACACCCGTGCCCAGGACCCGCGTGCCGCTTTCCCCTGCTCGCCGGGTGAAACCTTGTTCGTCAACGATGGTTCACCGGGCCTGAAAACCTGCGAGAACGGCAGCATCAAGATTCGTGGCGACTGGCGCGAAACCATGAGTACCCACTGGTTCCACGACCACATGATGGATTTCACGGCGCAGAACGTCTACAAAGGCAACGCCGTGATGATGAACTACTACAGCGCCCTGGACCGCGGCAACGAGGCCCTGCAGGACGGCGTCAACCTGCGCTTCCCAAGCGGTTCAGCCATGCCTTGGGGTAACCGTGACTATGACGTCAACCTGGTGATTGCCGACAAAGCCTGGGATGCCAATGGCCAGCTGTGGTTCAACCCGTTCAACACGGACGGCTTCCTCGCTGACCAGATTCTGGTCAACTGGCAGTACAAGCCCAGGCTCAAGGTGCGTGCGCGCAGTTACCGTTTCCGTCTCCTCAACGGCTCGGTGTCGCGCTACTTCAAGTTCGCCGTGGTGCGGGAGATTGCCGGTAACAGCGGTGAGTTCAAAGGCCCGTCCGGCTCCAACCTGTCGTATGCGCGGGTGCCGTTCCACATGATCGCCAACGACGGCAATATCATGGAACACGCGGTGCCATTCGACGGCACGATGGACCTCAATGGTGACGGCAACCTGCAGGACAACAACGGCGTCTTGCCGTTGCAGGCCATTGCCGAGCGCTACGACATCATCATCAACTTCGCCAAGAACGGCATCAAGGCAGGCGACAAGCTGTACTTCGTCAACCTGATGGAGCACGACTCCGGCAAAGGTCCGAAGCAAGCTATCCCGTTGGCCGACGTGCTGTCGGAAAAATACAAGGCGGTAATCAAGCAGACCAGCAAAGGCCCGCAGTGGGACAACGGCGACCCGGCTGTCGGCAAGTTTCTGCAACTGTGGGTGCAGCCGTACACCGGCCAGGACCTGAGCATGGACCCGGTAGCCTATGAGCCGGCCAAGCCAGGCAAGGCTGCTGGCCTGAAAATGCTGCCCCTGCCCATTGACCGCGACGCCGCAGCCGACCAGGCCAAACTCAAGGATGCCCGCCACCGCGAGTTCATCTTTGGCCGCTCTGACGGCACGGACACCACCCCGTGGACCATCAAGACCGACGGCGGCTTTGGCTACAGCATGGACCCACGCCGTATCAGTGCCGCACCGCAACTGGCCAACCAGTCCACCGACGGTGGTTTCAGCGGCGACGGCACCCTGGAAGTGTGGAAAATCGTCAACGGCGGCAATGGCTGGAGCCACCCGGTACACGTGCACTTCGAGGAAGGCGTGATTCTTAGCCGCGACGGCAAGGCCCCGCCAGAATGGGAAAAATGGGCGCGCAAGGATGTGTACCGTATCGGGTCGGAACCTGATTCGTCCGAAGAGGTGGAAATGGCCATCCGCTTCCGCGAGTTCGCAGGCACCTACATGGAGCACTGCCACAACACCCAGCACGAGGACTCTTCGATGCTGCTGCGCTGGGACCTTGAACACCCGGGGCAGTTCCAGGTAATGCCCACCCCGCTGCCAGGATGGGATGGCGTGCGTTACATGGCCTCGGTAGGCCTGCCAACGTTCCGCACCAAAACCGATGACGACGATGACGACCCGGCCAACAAACCACCTGTCGTGGCCAACGACAGTGCCGCAACGACTGCAGGCAAGCCGATCACCCTGAACGTGCTGGCCAACGACAGCGACCCGGACGGCAACGTACCGCTCACGGTCACCGGCCTCAGCCAGCCGGACTCCGGCCAGGGTACCGTGAGCACGGACGGCAGCACAGTGACGTACACCCCACCCGCTACGGTCGCCACGCCGTTCACGGCCAGCTTCAATTACACGGCGCGTGATACCAAGGGGGCCGACTCGGTGACCCCGGCCACGGTCAGCATCGCCGTCACCCCAGCAGTGGCGGCCGACGAGCTCAAGGTCACCAGTGCCACAGTGCAACTGCGTAGCGGGAACCGGTTCACCTGGGATGTGCAGGGGACAACCACGGTGGCCACGGGCAACAGCATCAGCGTGACTGCAGCAACCACCGGTGGTCCGGTAAGCCTGGGGAACGCGACGCTGACTGCCACGGCTACGGGGGCCCGTTGGCGAGTATCGGTGACCACCACCGGCTTTGGCCCGGCCACGCCAGCGACGGTCACGGTGAAATCAACGCTGGGCCAGACGGTGACAGCGCCAGTCACATACAAGTGAGTGCAAAGCGGGGCCGCCATGCGGCCCCCATCAGCCAACCCACGAGGACCGCATCATGCCCGGCTCATGGCGATTCCTGCTGGTACTGGCGTTGTTCGCCACCAGCATTCCGTTCTGGCCGTTGCAACCCCAACGAACGGTGGCCGAAGCAGCGGCTTCTCCCTGGGGGGCCAGCTATTTCCCCAACATCCCCCTGCTCACCCAGGATGGCGAAAAAGTGCATTTCTTCGACGACCTGATCAAGGACAAGGTGGTCGCCATCAACTTCATCTTTACCGGCTGCTCCGATTCCTGCCCAGTGGAAACCGCGCGCCTGCGCCAGGTACAGAAAATCCTCGGTGACCGGGTCGGCAAAGACATCTTCCTCTACTCCATCAGCATCGATCCCTATAACGACACCCCCGCCACCCTCAAACGCTATGCCGAAAAGTTCGGCATCGGCCCAGGCTGGACCTTGCTGACCGGCGAACCCGACGACATCGAGCAACTACGCCGCAGCCTGGGGCTGTGGATCGATGGCCTGGAAAACGGCCGCTCCAAAGACCACAACCTGAGCCTCATCATCGGCAACCAGGCCACCGGCCGCTGGATGAAAGCCTCGCCTTTCGAAAGCCCGTACATCCTCGCCGACCGCCTGGGCAACAGCCTGCACAACTGGAAGCAGGCCAGCGCCAAGAGCAATGACTACGCTCAGGCTCCGCAAATCCGCTCACCCAGCAGCGGCGAGCAGATATTCCGTACCCGTTGCTCGTCCTGCCATACCGTGGGCAACACCGAGCCAGGCCAGCCAGGCATCGGCCCCGACCTGCTGGGCGTGACCCGTCAGCGTGACGCCAACTGGCTGGTCCGCTGGCTGAAGGTGCCCGACCAGATGCTGGCCGAAAAAGACCCCTTGGCCATGCTGCTGTTCGAACAATACAACCGCCTGGCCATGCCCAACATGCGCTTGGGCGATGCCGAAGTCAGCGCATTGATAAGCTACCTCGAGGAGGAAACGGCTCGCCTGCAGACGCCCGTGAAAAATAGGGGAATCCCCTAAAGGCTATTGGCCACCAGTCATCAGGCTGTCATCTTATTGTCGTATTTTCCGAGCATCACCCAGGGTCGGGAACTATCAGCAGTGATTCGCCGTTCGCTTTCCTCCACCAGCCTTCTGCGACTGCTTATCCTGATGCTCTGTGCAGCGACCCTGGCCTTTCTCTGGGGGCTGCACGTCACCCAGAAAGCCGCCGCCCGACAGAATGCACTGTCGGCCAAGGCCATCGAGCACCTGAACCTGGCCAGCATCGTGGGCGAAAACCTCCGACAGCTTGTCGACCGCGCCCAGGCGATGGGTCGTGTTACCCAGGACGACATGAAAGCGCGGCGCCAAGGCAACCTCAGCCTGGCAGCAGACCCTGTGTTCAAGCGCTTGAGCCTGTACGACCGACAAGGCCGGCTGCTAGCGGCCAGCCATACCGATGAGGCCGCCGAGTTGCCGGCAGACTGGTTGCGCCAACTGCAGCGGCACATTGATCGCTACGGTTTCAAACCTTTCCTGCCAAGCATTAAACCTGTCAGCCAAACCGCTGCCCTGCCCACTTGGCGCCTGCCCTTCCTGCTGCCGTTGACCAATTCGACCGGCCGGGAAATCGACAACATTTTGCTGGTGCATCTGGACGTCGGCTACCTGGCGGTGCTGTTCCAGTCTATCGACCTGGGCAACAGTGGCCTGGTGCGTCTGCTGCAGGATGACGGCCTGGAGCGGCTGCGCATCGACAACAGCGGCGTGGTGACTGCCGGCGACCTATTGCAGCCCCCGCTGCCGGCGCTAAACACCGAAGCGGGCATGCTGACCCAGTACGTAGCGGGTGATGCCTACCAAAGCGTGTACCGCCGTGTACCCGAGCAAGGCTTCAGCGTGGTGGTCAGCCAGCGCCAGGCAGAAATCCTCGCACCCTCGACGCTGGCCTATTCCCGGCAGTTCTGGTTGAACCTGAGCATGACCCTGATGATCCTGGCCAGCCTGCTATGGACCTTGCGCCTGCTGCGCAAGCGCCAGGAGGCGTTCGACGCGCTGGAACATGCCCAGCAGGTCAATCAGCAGCTGATCGTGCGCCTGGAGGACGAACATCGGCGCAGCAGCCACGCCGCCGCCACCGACCACCTCAGTGGCCTGCACAACCGCCGCCAGTTCGTCGAAGTGGCCAGCCAGGTGCTGACTCGGCAGCGTGGCAAGCGCCGACTGATGGCGATCCTGTTCATCGACATGGACCGTTTCAAGTCGATCAACGACTCGCTCGGCCACAAGATTGGTGACCTGCTGCTACAGGCTGTGGCCGGGCGTATCCAGCGCCTGCTGGAGCCCGGCGACGAGGCTTCGCGGTTTGGCGGCGACGAATTCGTGGTGTTGCTGGCCGGTGAGCGCAGCGAGGAGCAGATCAACGCCTGGGTCCACGAACTGGTGCAGAAACTGTCGGCCACCTACGCCCTGGATGGCCAAGAGGTCAACACCAGCCCCAGTGTAGGGGTGAGCATCTGCCCGCGTGATGGCCAGGACATCGACAGCCTGATACGCAGTGCCGATGCGGCAATGTACTCGGCCAAGCAGGCAGGGCGCGCGCAGTATCGCTTTTTCGACCCCTCGCTGAACCTGGCCGATATCCAGGCGTTCACCCTTGAACAGGCCTTCAGCAGTGCCTTGGCCGAACGCCAGTTCGTGCTGCACTACCAGCCGCAGATGCGCCTCGACACCCACCAGGTGCAGGGTTACGAGGCGCTGGTGCGCTGGGACCACCCCGAGTTCGGCCTGCTGTACCCGGACCGCTTCATCGACCTGGCCGAGCGCAGTGGCTTTATAGTCGAGCTGGGTTGGGAAGTACTGCAGCTGGCCTGTGAAGCCTTGTCGAGCTGGGATGCCCAAGGCCGCAAGACACGGCTGGCCGTCAATGTCTCCGCCCTGCAACTGCGTCAAGCCGACTTCGCTGACCGGCTGCTGAGCAAGTTGCAGCATCATGGCATCGCGCCTCAGCAGCTGGAGCTGGAAATTACCGAAACCACCATCCTCGACCCCGAAGGCACGGCGGTGGCGCACCTGCATACGTTGCGCGGCGCAGGTCTGGGTATCAGTCTGGACGATTTTGGCCGTGGCTACGCCGGCTTTGCCCACCTGCATTCACTGCCCCTGAGCAAGCTGAAGATCGATCGATCGCTGATCGCGGCGCTGTCCAACAGCCATGACGACAGCCCAATCGTGTCCTCCACCATCATCCTGGCCAAGCGCCTGGGCCTGGAAGTGGTGGCCGAGGGGGTGGAAACCCGTGAACAGGTGGTGTACCTGAAGCTTGCCGGCTGCGATATCGCCCAGGGCTACCACTTCAGCCGGCCACTGTCGCTGCCGCAGCTGTGGGCTTACCCGCCCTTCAACGGTATCGAGGACAAGGCATGCGTGTACTGAGCGCAACGGCAGGCTTGCCGAGGGCGTTGGGCAAGGACAGGCAACGCATTTCGGTTTATCGTGTACCGATCACACACCGACACCCGCACCATGACCGATATCGAGCGCTACCTTCGCGCCGCCACCCGTGACAACACCCGGCGCAGCTACCAGGCCGCCATCGAGCACTTCGAGAGCCATTGGGGCGGCTTTCTCCCGGCCACCGCCGAGAGTATCGCCCGCTACCTGGCCGATCACGCCGACCAGCATGCAGTCAGTACCCTGCGCCAACGCCTGGCCGCGCTCAGCCAATGGCACGTCGCCCAAGGCTTCCCCGATCCGACCAAGGCGCCATTGGTGCGTCAGGTGCTACGCGGCATCCGCACCCTGCACCCGACGCCACCCAAACAGGCCGCCCCGCTGTTGCTGCAACACCTGCAAACCGCTGTGACGTGTTTCGAAGAAGAAGCCCGACAAGCCCGCGAGCACCATGATTTGGCAGCCCTGCGCCGGGCTCGCCGTGACAGCGCCTTGCTGTTGCTGGGTTTCTGGCGTGGTTTTCGCGGCGATGAGTTGGCACGCCTGCGCATCGAACACATCCAGGCACAAGCCGGTGTCGGCATTACGCTTTTCCTGCCACGCAGCAAGGGCGACCGCGAAGCCTTGGGCGTCCAGCACCGCACCCCTGCGCTCAAGGCCTTGTGCCCTGTCACTGCCTACCTGCAATGGCTTGAAGTCGCCGGTATTGCCCATGGGCCGGTGTTCCGCAAACTCGACCGCTGGGGCAACCTTGGCGACAACGCGCTCAACAGCAACAGCCTGGTGGGCCTGCTGCGGCGCATGCTGGAACGCGCCGGGGTGCCGGCGGCGCTGTATACCGGCCACTCGCTACGGCGTGGCTTCGCCACCTGGGCCACGGCCAATGGTTGGGAACTGAAGTCGCTGATGAGCTATGTGGGCTGGAAAGACGCCAAGTCGGCGCTGCGCTACATCGACTCGGCGCAGCGTTTTGGCGATCTGGCCGTGCTACCGGCCAGTCAGGTGCAACCGCTTATTCCTTGAAGCTGTGCCTGGCGACGCCGCCCGTTTCCGGGCGGATGGCATACAGGTCGCCAGCGTCCGGATAATGGTGCAGGTCTTCTGGCGTCATGTCGTAACGCGCGGTGCTGATGTACAAGGTGTTCATCCCGGGCCCGCCAAAGCAGCAGCTGGTGGGGCACGGTACTGGCATCAACACCTGGTCGGTCAGGTACCCGTGGCGGTCGTAGCGCAGCAGGCAGCTGCCATGGTACTGGCACACCCACAGCCCGCCTTCGCGGTCCAGCGCCAGACCATCCGGCCGCCCCAGTTCGGCGGGGGTTTCGGCAAACAGCTTGACAGCGCCCAGCCGGCCTTCGATGAGGTACTCGGCGCGGTAGATCGCACGCGCCGCCGAATCGACGAAGTACACCGTATGGCCGTCCTGCGACCAGGCAAGGCCGGTGGGCAAGCCCATGTCATCGTGAATCACCTGGTCGCTCAACTGCCAGTCAAAGCGAAAAAGCGCCCCGGTATTGTCACTGAGGGCCTCGTCCATCAGGCCGGTGACGAAGCGTCCCTGTGGGTCGCAGGCGCCATCGTTGAAGCGGTAAGTCGAGCGCGGATGGACCGATGCCGAATGCTGGCTCACCTTGCGTGTTGGCACATCGAAGAGGGCTACGCTGGCATCCTCGGTGAAAATCAGGTTGCCCCGGTCGGTCAGCGCCAGGGCGCCAATGCGCGCGGCAGACTCGTAAAGGCACTCGACTTCGCCATCGGGTGTCAGGCCGTTGATGCGCCCGCCAGAGATATCGACAAAGTACAGCACGCCGCTGCGTTCATCCCAGACCAGGCTTTCACCAAGGTCCGCGCGCGTGTTGGCCACTTTGACCGGCACGTAACTGCATTCCTTGATGCGGCTCCAGCGCTCGGCCACCTGCACACGGTCAAGGTCCCGAGTGTGGCTGACACTGCTGTGTTCGTTGAAGCGGGTGGCGATGTGCTGGCTATTGCTGGCGCGCAAGGTGCAATCAGTGGGATGGCACAGCGCACCGGCCAGGTGAGTAACGGGCATTTCTGGCTACCTTCAATTCTCCTTTCTTACGATATCAACAAAAAAATCAATGACTTAATATTAAAAGCATGCAACTTTGATATCCCATGGATATCACCGCCGAGTCGCCACGCTGCAGGAATGCTGGATGATCGAAACACGCTTGCTCAGGCAGTTCATCGCCGTGGCCGAAGAGCTGCACTTTCACAAGGCCGCACAGCGCCTGCACATGGCGCAACCGCCGCTGAGCCAGGCGATCAACCGGCTCGAGGAAAAGCTCGGTTTCGGCCTTCTTCTGCGCAACAAGCGCGGGGTGCGCCTGACCGCAGCGGGTGCAGCGTTTCTCGACACCGCCTACCGCACGCTTGCTGAACTGGAACAAGGGATCGAGTACGCGCGCAACGTGTCTGCGGGGGTCAGCGGCAAACTGACCATCACGGCCATTTCCATCGCTTATTACGATTCGCTGCTCATCCGCTTGCGCCGCTTTCGGGAGACTTATCCAAACGTACAGCTGACCATCCGCGAGATGCCATCTGCCTCTCAGGCCAAGGCCTTGCTGGCCGGCGAGGCGGACATCGGCTTCATGCGCAGGCTACCGCTGCCGGTCGGCACCCTGGAGGCTCGCTTGCTGCTTGACGAGCAGATCGTCATGGCGCTGCCCGCCAGCCATCCCATGGCGCGTTTCGAGGCCGTCGACTTGCGCGAGTTTGCCGATGAGGACTTCGTGTTCACCCCGCAAGCGCTGGGCGGGGGCTACCACGCACAGTTGGTTGCGCTGTGCGAGTCGGCCGGGTTCTACCCCAAGGTCGTGCAGGAGGCGGCGCAGATCCACACCCTGCTGGGTCTGGTGGCTTGCGGCTTTGGCGTGGCCCTGGTGCCGGAGTCGTTCGTCCGCTCGACCCCGCGCGAACGCGTGCGGTTTTGCCCAATACGCCCTATCGATGGCCAGCCCGCCCCAGGGCTTGGGCTGTACATGAAATGGAGCGCCCAGAATGCTTCGCCAGCGCTGGCCAACTTCATTGCCATGTTCGAGACTCAGCAATAAGGCCATTTCTACAGGGTGTTCAGCCTCGCTTCGCGCAGCGCCACAGCCGACCGATATCACAGGCCCTGGCCTGCAACAGCGCGGCAGCATTTGCACACGCCTGCTCCAGGCTCATCGGTCCGCTGGCCAGTGCAAATACAGCGTCGACCCCATGGGCATACAACTGCTGATACCCCTCCCCCAAGGTCCCGGCCAGTACCACCACCGGCACGCCATGGCGCTTGGCAACCCGCGCCACCCCCATCGGCGTCTTGCCGCGCAGTGTCTGGGCATCGAAACGCCCCTCGCCCGTCACCACCAGATCTGCCCCTTGTGCCAGGGCGTCAAGGCCAGCCAGCTCAGCCACGACTTCCACCCCAGGGCGAAACTGCGCGTCCATGAATGCCCGGGCAGCGAAGCCCATGCCACCGGCCGCGCCACAACCAGGGTAATCGCGCACATCCTCGCCCAACAGCAGCGCACAATGGTCGGCAAAATGATTCAGCGCGTGGTCCAGCGCCTCCACTTGCTGCGGGTTGGCACCTTTCTGCGGGCCGAAGATCGCCGATGCGCCGTTGGCGCCACACAAGGGGTTGTCGACATCCGCCGCGACTTCAAACTGCACCCCGGCCAGGCGCGGGTCGAGGCCGCTGGCGTCGATATGGGCCAGCTTGGCCAAGGCCAGGCCGCCCTCTTCCAGCGCTTGCCCGTCAGCATCCAGCAGGCGCAGGCCAAGTGCTCGCAACATGCCACTGCCGGCATCGTTGGTGGCGCTGCCGCCGATGGCCAGCACCACACGCCGGGCGCCGGCGTCGAGAGCTGCGGCAATCAGTTCACCGGTACCCCAGGTGCTGCTGCGGCAAGCATCGCGTTGGCCTGTTGGCACCTGTTGCAGGCCACTGGCCTGGGCCATTTCGATGATTGCGGTGCGACTTTGCGGCAACCAGCCCCAGCCAGCCTCGACGTACTGCCCCAGTGGCCCGCGCACGGTCTGGCGGCGCAATTCACCGCGGCTGGCGGCCAGGATCACCTCCATGGTGCCTTCGCCACCGTCGGCCATTGGGCACTCGACCAGTTCAGCCTCCGGCCACGCTTCGCTCAGGCCCGCAGCGATGGCGCGGGCGACACCGGCAGCGTCGAGGCTGTCCTTGAACGAGTCGGGGGCAATGACGATCTTCATGGGGTTTCTCCTGTCCTGATGAGCGGCATGCTGACAGGTGGCAGCCAAGGTGACCTCGGTCAAATGCACAAAACGCCGGCCGGGTTGTTTGGGCAGATGCCTTTTTGCCTGGTCTGGCCCAATCGTCGGCAAGTGAACACTTCAGTCAGCTGGCAACAGCTGCAACCCCAGATACAAACTGAGCATCCCCTCCAGGCGTAGCGGGTCGACCTCACCCAGCTCGGCTATGCGCTCCAGTCGATAGCGCAGGCTGTTGCGGTGGATGCCCAGGGCATCGGCACAGGACTGGCTCTGGCCGTCATGGGCACACCAGGCGCGCAGGGTGGCGAGTAACTGGCCACTGCTGTCCTTGGCGCGGATGCGCTGCAACGGCTCCAGCAGCTCGTCCAGCGCGTCGTCGTTACGGTGGCGCCACAGCAGCGCCGGCAGCCGGTAGCGCTGCAGGCTGAGCAATCGTTCGCTGGGCAATACCTCACGGCCGTAGGCCAGCAAGTCACGCACCCGGCGGTAACCACGGCGTAACTGCTCCAGGCTCTGCGCTGCACTACCAAGGGCCAGTCGCTCAATGTCCCAGCCGTGGCGTTGCAGGCGTTCCAGCAGGCGCAGTTCATCCAGTGCCACGCCTGCCGGGCGGCACCACAGCAACGACTGGCGAGCCGGGCTGACGCACCAGCTATCCGGATAACGGCTCATCAACCATGCGGCCAGCGCCTCGGCAGGTGGCCCGGAAGTAATCTCGAACAGGCACGGTATCCGCGGTAGCTGAGGTTTCAGGCCCAACTGACGGGCTTCGTCCAGCAAGCGCGGCGAGTTACCGCTGCCGCCGAGCAGTAGCGCCAGCAGGTCGTCACAGCGCTGCCTTCGCCATTGCTGGTCAGCCTGTAAATTGCGTTGGGCCAGCAGCATTTCGGCGGTCATGCGCACCAGCTCGCCATAGGTGCGCACCTGCTGCGGGTCGCCAGTCAGGCCCAACACGCCCATCAGCCGCCCATCGAGCATCAATGGCAGGTTCACGCCGGGCTGCACGCCCTTCAGGCACTTGGCCGCGTCGGTATCCAGTTCGACGATCCGGCCATTGGCCAAGACCAGCTGCGCGCCCTCGTGACGGGTGTTGATACGCTCCGGCTCACCGCTGCCCAGGATCAACCCCTGGCTGTCCATGACATTGACGTTGCAAGGCAAGATGGCCATTGCCCGGTCAACGATATCCTGCGCCAGGTCATGGTCGAGTTCGAACATTGCGTGGTCCTTTAGGTGTTTGGCTTTTGGGCTCGGGCACAGCAGCCTGGGCCAAGCGCTGTGCAAAAGCACAAAGACAGGCTAGCCGCAGTCCCCGAGACTCGTCAGGGCGAGCGCCGGAACAGGCGACGCGGCGAAAACCATAACAACAGAGAACCCGATCATGGCACACAGCCCCGCCCCTGACCAAGGCACGGACACCACCCGCAACGCGCTGTACCGGCGCATCACCTTGCGGCTGATTCCGTTCATTTTCATCTGCTACCTGTTCAACTACCTGGACCGCGTCAACGTCGGCTTTGCCAAGCTGCAGATGCTCGACGCCCTTAAATTCAGCGAAACGGTGTACGGCCTTGGCGCCGGCATCTTCTTCATCGGCTATGTACTGTGTGGCCTGCCAAGCAACCTGGCCCTCAATCGCTTCGGCCCACGGCGCTGGATCGCGCTGATGATGATCGCCTGGGGCAGCCTGTCCACCTGCCTGCTGTTCGTCACCACCCCTACCGAGTTCTACACCCTGCGCCTGCTCACCGGCGCTGCCGAAGCCGGCTTCTTCCCGGGTGTGGTGCTGTACCTCTCGCGCTGGTTCCCGGCGGCCCGGCGCGGCCGCATCATGGCCCTTTTCATGTCGGCGATCCCGGTATCGGGCCTGCTTGGCGGGCCGTTCTCCGGCTGGATCCTCGAACATTTCGCCGCCGGCCAGCACGGCCTGGCCGGCTGGCAGTGGATGTTCCTGATCCAGGGCCTGCCGACCGTGGCCTTGGGCGTACTGGCGGTGTTCCTGCTCAGTGACGGCTACCAGAAAGCCGCCTGGCTGAGCCCGGCTGAACGTCAGCTGATCGCTGCCGACCTGCAGGCCGATGCTGCAAGCAAACCGAGCACCACCAGCGACAGCGTGCTGGCGGTGTTGACCAACCCGCTGATCTGGACCTTCGGCTTCGTCTACTTCTGCATCCAGAGCGGCGTGTACGCGATCAACTTCTGGCTACCCTCGATCATCAAGAGCATGGGCTTCGACAACCCGCTGCTGATCGGCTGGCTCAGCGCCATCCCGTACCTGCTGGCGGGTGTATTCATGATCCTTTGCGGGCGCTCGGCCGACCTGCGCAACGAGCGCCGCTGGCACCTGGTGGTGCCAATGCTGATGGGCGCCGTCGGCCTGCTGATTGCGGTGAACTTCGCCGGCAACCCGACCATTGCCATTCTTGGCTTGTCGATCGCCACCATGGGCGCGCTTACCGGTTTGCCGATGTTCTGGCCAATGCCGACTGCGCTGCTCAGTGCCGGAGCCGCCGTGGCAGGTCTGGCGATCATCAACTCGGTAGGCCAGATGGCGGGTTTTCTCAGCCCGTACCTGGTCGGGTTCATCAAGGACCAGACCGGCTCAACCGATGCCGCACTGTATTCGCTCGCGGCGTTGATCGTATTGGGTAGCCTGGTGGCCTTGCGTGTAACACGAGCGGGTTCGCTGAGTACTGCCCGGGCGAGTTGAGGCATTCGCCGGATTGCCCACTCCCACAGGTTTTCAAGCCTATGGGCGCGGGCAAGCCTGCAATGAAGCCCACCCAATCCACACCCTCCACCGATCGTCAGCTCAACGCATCCCCTTCCCGCCCCAGGCGTCAAATGGTTCCAAAGGCCCCTTTGGAGAAGCCCCATGACCCAGTACGCCGTGGCCCGCTTGGCCCAGCTCGACGAACACCGCCCCCTGCGCGTGCAGGCCGGTAGCGAAGAACTCATCCTCGTCCGCCAAGGGGAGCAGGTACACGCTTATCAAGGCAACTGCCCCCATGCCGGGGCCCCACTCGACGAAGGTGTAGTCTGCGGCGGTTTGCTGGTTTGCCCTTGGCACAAAGCTGCGTTCGCCGTTGACGACGGTGTGGTTTGTGAGCCGCCTGCACTCGCCGACCTGCGCCGCTACAAGGCGTGGATCAAGGGCGATGAAGTCTGGGTCGATGACCAGCCCCTGCCGGCAACCGAACCGCCCAGGCACAGCGATGCCCGCTGCTTCGTAGTGGTCGGCGCCGGTGCCGCCGGCAGCGCCGCCGTCGCCACCCTGCTGGCTCATGGCTTCGCTGGGCGGCTGGTATGGATCGATCAGGAGCGCCAGCCGGCCTACGATCGCACAGCTCTGAGCAAATTCGTGATTGCCGGGCAGATGCCGCCCGATGAGGTCCCCGCGCTGCTCGAAGCCGACGCCCTGCGCAAGGGCCAGCTGGAGCGCAAGTACGGCAAGGTACGCACCCTGAACAGCCAGAAGCGCCAGGTCACCCTCGCCGACGGTCAGCAGATCGATTACGACGCCTGCCTGCTGGCAACCGGTGGTAAAGCACTGCGCCCTGACATTCCCGGTGCCGACCTGCCCGGGGTGTTCACCCTCCGCTCACTGGAAGATGCTGCACGGTTGCTCGACGCAGCCGAGCCTGGCCAACCAGTGGTCATCGTCGGCGACGGTTTCATCGGCCTGGAGGCAGCCTCGGCATTGCGCAAGTATGGCGTGCAGGTGCATGTGGTCTCGCGCCATGAAGTCCCTCTGGCCCGACAGTTGGGCGAGCGGATCGGGCGCTGCATTCGCGCGCTGCATGAACGAAAAGGCATCACCTTCCACGGCCCCACCGAGGTCGAGCGGATCGAAGGCCTGGACAAGGTCGAAGCGGTGCAACTGACCAATGGTGAACGGCTGCAGACCCCCTTGGTCCTGCTCGGCACCGGGGTAAGGCCCGCCACCGCGTTCCTTCAAGGCGTGCCGCTTGGCGAAGACAAATCGGTGAGGGTCGACGCAGAAATGCGCGCAGCTGACGGTTTGTGGGCCGCCGGCGATATCGCCACGTTCCCGCTCACGGGGCGCCCGGTGCGCATCGAGCACTGGCGCCTGGCCCAGCAACACGGGGTGATCGCCGCCGCCAACATGCTTGGCGAACAACGCCGTTATGCCGATGTACCGTTTTTCTGGACCTACCAGCATGGCCGTACCTATGAAGTACTAGGCCATGCCAGGGACTGGAACCGCATCGAATTCGTCGGTGAGCCGGAAAAAGGCGATTTCGTTGCCCTGCAGTGTGTGGATGAACGCGTCGAGGCCGTTATCGCCAAGGGTTACTCC
This sequence comes from Pseudomonas sp. TYF_14, assembly GCF_043105275.1. Lineage (NCBI taxonomy): Bacteria > Pseudomonadati > Pseudomonadota > Gammaproteobacteria > Pseudomonadales > Pseudomonadaceae > Pseudomonas > Pseudomonas sp. TYF_14. The sequence continues at coordinate 83,226 of NZ_JBICLK010000061.1, read as the reverse complement.
GATGCCATGGCGACGCTGTCGCAACGCCTGAAGCGCCCCTTGAGCCTGCAGGAGGCTTTGGCGCTCATTGGCTGAGGGGTGCCTTTCAATGCTTCCCGGTTGTGTGTAAAACAGGTAGGTCAGCCGACTGCATAAGGACCCACGCGCATGATCTACCGCCCCCTCGGCCACAGTGGCCTGCAGGTTTCCGCCCTTACCCTGGGCAGCATGATGTTCGGCGAGCAGACCAGTACCGAGGATGCCCTGCGCATCATCGACAAGGCCTGGGACCAAGGCATCAACTTCATCGACACCGCCGACGTGTACAACGCCGGGCGCTCGGAAGAAATCGTCGGTGAAGCCGTGGCGCGCCATCGCCATGACTGGATCGTCGCCAGCAAGGTCGGCTTCGGCCCGGCCGACGGCCTGCCTAACCGCAGCGGGTTGTCGCGCAAGCACATCTTCAATGCCGTGGATGCCACGCTGACCCGCATGGGCATGGACTACCTGGACATCTACTACCTGCACCGCGAAGACCACAAGGTACCGCTGGAAGAGACCGTGCAGGCCATTGGCGACTTGTTGCGCCAGGGCAAGATCCGCTACTGGGGGGTGTCCAATTTCCGTGGTTGGCGCATTGCCGAGGTCTGCCATGTTGCCGAGCGCCTCGGTGTGCCCAGGCCGATAGTCAGCCAGCCGCTGTACAACATCGTCAACCGCCAGGCCGAGCCCGAACAGCTCACGGCCGCCGCCGCCCATGGTCTGGGCGTCGTACCCTTCAGCCCGCTGGCCCGGGGCGTGCTCAGTGGCAAGTATGCGCCGGGCGCGGTGCCGGAAGCCGGTAGCCGAGCAGGGCGGCAGGACAAACGCATCATGGAAGTGGAGTGGCGCCAGGAGTCGCTGACCATTGCCCGGCAGATTCAGACGTATGCAGAGGCCAAGGGGGTGGGCATTGTCGAATTCGCCATTGCCTGGGTGTTGAATAACCAATGGGTCAGTTCCGCGATTGTCGGGCCGCGGACCGAGGAGCAGTGGGATACCTATGGCGGCGCATTGGCGGTGAAGATTACCGCGGAGGATGAGGCATTCATCGATTCGTTGGTAACGCCAGGGCATGCGTCCACGCCGGGCTTCAATGACGTCGCGCATTATGTGAGTGGGCGGCTGGCACGCAGCTGACGCATTGGGGAGCCCTGAGCCGGGCTCCCGGTCCCCCCTTTCCCCAATCACCCCGGTATCGTGCGCACCATTGGTTTTCCACCTCTGGAGCTGCAATGAAACTCTTGCAACCGCTGCAAATCGGCCCACTCACCCTGTCCAACCGCGTATTCATGGCCCCCCTCACCCGCCTGCGCAGCCTGGAGCCGGGTGATGTACCCACCGCGCTGATGGCCGAGTACTACCGTCAGCGTGCCAGTGCTGGCCTGATCATCACTGAAGCCACACAAATCTCCTTCCAGGCCAAGGGCTATTCGGGCTCGCCCGGCATTCACAGCGCCGAACAGATCGCTGCCTGGAAGCACATCAACGAAGGCATCCATGCCGAGGGCGGCCACAGCGCCGTGCAGGTGTGGCACACCGGGCGTGTGTCGCATACCTCCCTGCAACCTGGCGGCAAGGCACCCGTGGCCCCTTCGGCACTGCCGGCAGATGCACGCACCACCCTGCGTGACGCGCAAGGCAACCTGACACGCGTGGAAACCTCCGCCCCCCGGGCGCTCAGCGAAGCGGAGATCGCTGGCATCGTCGCCGACTTTGGCCAGGCCGCGATCAATGCCTGTGAAGCCGGCTTCGACTTCATCGAGTTGCACGCCGCCCACGGTTACCTGCTGCACCAGTTCCTCACCCCCAGTGCCAACCAGCGCGAAGACCGCTACGGCGGCAGCGTTGAAAACCGTGCGCGCATTGTGCTGGAGGCGGTGGATGCGGCCATTGCCAACTGGAGCGCCGACCGGGTCGGTATTCGCGTGTTCCCGTTGGGTGGTTTCAATGGTGTGGACAATGGCGAAGACCAGGAGGCCGCCGGCCTGTACCTGATCCGCGAACTGGCCAAGCGCAACCTCGCCTACCTGCACCTGTCCGAGCCGGACTGGGCCGGTGGCAAGCCACTGCGTGACGAGTTCCGCCAGGCCATTCGCGCCGCCTACCCCGGGGTGATCATCGCGGCCGGTGCCTATACCGCCGAGAAAGGCGAAGACCTCATCGGGCGGGGTTTGATCGATGCCGTGGCGTTCGGGCGCGCCTACATTGCCAACCCTGACCTGGTGGAGCGTCTGCGGCTGCAAGCGCCGCTGAATGAGCACCGGGCGAAGTTCGATTACGCCAATGGGCCTGAAGGGTATACGGATTATCCGTTCCTGAAGCAGGCTTGATGCAAAAACGGGCGCTCTTGCAGGCGCCCGTTTTTTGTCGTGTCAGCCCAGTTCAGCCAGCGCCTGCGCGGCATAGGCATGTGACCGCTGCCGCGCCAGCGGGTCATGGATGCGGCAGTCGATCATCAGCTCGTCCGCCCCGGTCTGCTTGATCAGCGAGCGCAGCCCTTCCCTCACCCGTTCGGGCCCTCCGGCTACGGTGCAGGCCATCACCTGATCGAGCACGGCGCGCTCGTGGTCCGGCAAGCGTTCGAGGTAACCCTCTTGCGGCTTGGGCAGCAAGCCAAAGCGCCCGACATGCAGGTCCAGCATCCACTTGCGGTGGGAGCTGGCCAGGTAGTCCGCCTCAGCATCGCTGGCAGCGGCGAACAGGTTCATGCCAACCATCACATAGGGTTTGGCCAGTTGCGCGGAAGGCTGGAAGTTGGCGCGGTAATGGGCAATGGCCTGCAGCAGGTAACGCGGGGCAAAGTGCGAGGCGAAGGCATAAGGCAGGCCCAGCTTCGCCGCCAGGTCAGCACCGAACAGGCTGGAACCGAGGATCCACACCGGCACATCGTGCGCACCCGGTACGCCGCGCACCCGGCGTTTGCCGTTGTCGGCCAGGTAATCACGCAGCTCGGCGATGTCCTGGCCGAAATCCCGCTCTGGCGCGGCGCCGCGCAATGCCCGAACGGTCGGCCCGGACGTGCCTGGCGCACGGCCCAGGCCCAGGTCGATACGACCTGGGTGCAATGTATCGAGGGTGCCAAACTGTTCGGCCACCACCAACGGCGCATGGTTGGGCAGCATGATGCCGCCAGCCCCAACACGAATGTGTCGGGTGGCGTTGGCGATTTCGTTGATCACCAGCGAAGTGGCAGCCGAGCCAATGCCCGGCATGTCATGGTGCTCGGCGATCCAGTAGCGGCCGTAGTGCTGTTGCTCGACATGCCGCGCCAGCTGGCGGGATTCTTCGATCGCGTCGGCGAAGGTCTTGCCTTCGCCGATCATGACCAGATCCAGTACGGACAGTGCAGTCATGGGGTCTCCAGAGGGATTATCAGTGGCTGCCAGTTTCCATGCTGCGCCGCCAGCGATAAACCCAATTTCAGGCCCGGCATAGGGGCCTGGCATTCCCCAATCAGTATTCCCAAGGCACGCCTGGCTCCCAGGTGGCCACCAACAAGTCGATGAAGCCGCGTACCCGAGGGGACAGGTGGCGCTTGCTTGGGTAGACGATGCGAATGGGGTCTGCCGGGGGGCGGTAGGCGTGCAGTACTTCCACCAGATTGCCAGCGCGCAGGTCGTCACCGGTGATATAGGTAGGCAGGTGAATCAGGCCGAAACCGGCCCGGGCGCCGTCAAGCATGGCCTCGGAACTGTCGATGTTCAGCCGCCCGGGATCTTCGCACAGGTGCAGCCCCGCTTCTGTGTGAAAGCGCCAGGGCATGGCCTTCTCGCCCGCCAGGAAGGTGATCTTGTCGTGGCCATAGAGGTCGCCGGGAATCTGCGGTACACCACGCTTTTCCAGGTACGCAGGCGATGCACAGGTCACGAACTGCTGCCAGGCGACGGTGCGCGTCAGCAATTGCGAATCTTCCTTGGGGGCACCGATGCGCACGGCGACGTCCACGCCCTCTTCGACCAGATCAACGAAACGGTCGGTGAAGCGGATATCCGCCCGCAGTTCGGGCCATTGCTTGAGGTACTGGTCGAGGACCGGCAGGACATGGCGCTGCCCGAGCGACAACGGCGCGGTCAGGCGCAGGGTGCCAGTGGGCTTGCCCCGGCGCAGGGCCATGGTGCTTTCGACCTCGTCCAGGTCATCCAGAATCTGCCGCCAGCGCTCGAACGCCACCAGGCCTTCATCCGTCAGGCTCAGCTTGCGCGTAGTGCGGTTGAGCAGACGCACCGCCATGCGGGCTTCCAGGCGGGCGATGCTCTTGCCCACCGCCGAACGCGTCAGGCCCAGGCTGGCAGCAGCAGCGGTGAAGCTGCCGGCCTTCGCGGCGCTGACGAAGGCGGCGATGTCGCCGAAGCGGTTGGGTTCCATGGTGTTTTCCTGACGCTGATCGAACCGCCATAGATGGGTGCAATTTCAGGCAATGCAAGGTTCCTGATCTAGTGGGGCTGCCTTGCAGCTTCCGTTTGCCCAAGGTAGCGATCTGTCCAGTTCGCCAGCGGCAATGGCGGCTGCTGGTCGACAATGCGTCGCCAGATAAGCATCAGCTCTTGAGCGTTGAACAGCGAGCCAGGCCCGCTGCCTCGCCACGCCGAAGGCACACCGACGATCCACTGCCCTTGATGATCGCGCTGAGCCATGTTGAAGCGAAAGGTGTAATTCCCCGGGATCCCCATGCGCAGGTCGGTGACCACCAGTGCGTCGCCAATCTGGTCATAACGCAGCCAGTCATCGGTGAACCAGCGCAAGCGCTGGTGCAACGGGTCATCGTTCAGTGCTTGCGCCAGTTCCAGGTTGCGCGACAAGCGTTGCATTTCGGGTGGTTGCTGGTCGAGCACGCTGCTGATGCCTTCGTAGTAATCGCCATCCGGGGTCTTGGCCAGCACCCGCCAGACCAGGCTGTTGAATGCCATCGGCACGGCACGTACCTCGCTCACGACGACACCTTGCTGGTCCAGTGCCGACTGGAAGCGCTGTTCGGCAGCCATGCGCCCCGCCAGGCCGAAACCCAGGTAGCAGGTACTGAACACCAGGGCCATGGTCAGCAGGCGGGTAGCCCTGCGGGTCACGCCCTTCATGAGGGTGAAGACCACCGCAGCCAGCAGCGGCACGGTGTAGACCGGGTCGATAATGAACACCGCCGCCCAGCTTTCCGGGGTGGTGTGCAAAGGCCAGAACAACTGCGTGCCGTAAACCGTGAAGGCGTCGAGCACCGGATGGGTTACCAATACCAGCCAGAACGCCAAAAAAAGCCTGGGCAAGGTATACCCCTTGCCGGGCCAGCGCCTGTTGACCAGCCAGGCCAACAGCAAGGCCAGGCCGGTGAGCACGAACAACGAGTGGGAGAAGCCGCGATGATAAGTCATCTGCGACACCGGGTCGGCATAGCGAATGATCACATCCAGGTCCGGCAGCGTGCCCAGTGCTGCACCATACAGCAGCGAGCGTCGGCCCTGGATGCGCCCGAGCACGGTCCCTTGCAGCGCCGCGCCAAGTACGGCTTGGGTGATGGAGTCCAAGGTGGGGATTCCTGAAAGAGTCGTTTCCGCACGCTACCCCCATACACCCCCGATGCGCAATTCTCCTGGATGGCTCAGAACAGCTGCCAGGTGTACACCAGCGTCAGGCGGTTCTCGTCGATATCACTGCGGTAGTTGGAGCGCGCCATGGCGTTCCTCACCCGTATCCCCAACCCTTTCAGTGCCCCGCTCTGCACCGCATAGCCGATATCCAGATCACGCTCTCGATCACGCCCCTCGTAACCCAGCCCGGTATCGACATTGTTACCGGTTATGTAGCGCACGGTCGCTGTCAGGCCCGGCACGCCCATGGCGGCGAAGTTGTAGTCGTAACGTACCTGGTACGAGCGTTCGTCGGTGTAGGCAAACTCATAGGTCGGCACCTCGTTGCCCAACGGCGAGATGTTGGCAAATACCCGTGGGAACGGGCTATCGCCATAAATGCCCTGGTAGCCGGCATGGAAGCTGTGCCCGCCATGCCGGGCAGTGAACAGCGAGAAGAACGCCTGGTTGTCGATGTTGCCCAGCAGGGCATCGCCTTGCTCACGCGCGGTGAAATAACCCAGGTTGGCACTGAGTACCCAGTCGCCGACGGGTTTGCTGTGCTTCAGGCCAACAAAGCCTTGTTGGTAGATGTCCTCCAGCTGACCGTACCAAAGGCTGACGCTGCTTTGGTTGGCATTGAACGCATAGTCCCCACCCACATAGTTGAACGCGTCGCTTTCGGCCTGTCGCATCGGCACATGGCCGAGCATCGCGTTCATCTTGCCATCGCCACCTTCGTTACGCAGGTGGGTGCTTTTCAAGTGCCCGGCCTGCATAGTCAGCCCGTCGATTTCCGACGAGCTCAAACTCACGCCCTGATAGGTGGGTGGCAACAGGCGAATATCACTGAAGGTCAGCACCGGCAGGTTCGGTTGCAGTTCACCTGCACGCAGTTCGGTTTTTGATAACCGAGCCTTGAAGGTCGGCGCCAGGCGGCTGTACTCATCGGCAGCACGGCCGTCGCCATGCACCGGCAACAGGCCGGTGTTGGTGCGGTCTGGACTGCTGTCCAGCTTGATCCCCAGCAAGCCCAGGGCGTCCACGCCAAAGCCGACCGGGCCTGGGGTGTAGCCACTTTTGAAGTCGAGGATGAAACCCTGGGCCCACTCCTCGGCCTTGGACTGTTTGTTGGCCCCGACAATGTCGGAAAAATCGCGGCTGAAGTAGTAGTTACGGGCACTCAGGGTGGCCTTCGAGTCCTCGAAGAAGCCGCCTTCGGCAGCCAGCAGTGGCTGGCTGAGCAGTGTCAGGCCCAGGGCAACGCAAGGGGTGTGGTTCATTCCGAAGCTCTCTTGATCTTGTTTTTATGGGTAAAGCGTTGGGAACACGGCAGTTCATGGGGTACGGCGCAGCACCTCCCGGGCACGTGGCTGGCGCAGCCTCAGCAGCGCGTGCGCCAGCAGGCCGAACAGCAACCCCCAGAACGCTGCCGACAGGCCCAGGAAAGCCACCCCCGAAGCGGTGACCAGGAAGGTGAACAGCCCGGCGTCGCGCTCGGCCGGTTCTGCCAGGCTGCGGACCAGGGCTTCGCTGATGGCGCCATACAGGGCCAAGCCGGCCAGGGCAGCGATCAGTACGGCGGGAAAGGCGGCGAACAGCGACATCAAGGTGGCCCCGGCAATGCCCAGTAGCAGGTACAACACACTGCCAGCCACCGCCGCCACATAACGCCGTTGCGGGTTTTCATGGGCTTCATGGCCGGTGCACAGGCTGGCGGTAACCGCCGCCAGGTTCAGCCCGTGGCAACCGAACGGCGCCAGTAGCGCTCCGATCAGGGCACTGGCGCTGATCAGCGGGCAGGCCGGCGTGGGGTAGCCAGCGTTGCGCAGTACCGCCATACCCGGCATGAATTGCCCGGTCAGCGCCACCAGCACCATCGGCAGCGCCAGGCTGAATACCGCCGACAGGCTGAACTGGGGGGTGATCCACTGGGGTGAGGCCAGTTCCAGCACCAGTGCCTCGCTGCGCAACGTACCGCTGGCCACGGTCACCAGCATGCCCACGCCCAGTACCGCAGCCACTGCATAGCGCGGCTGCACCCGACGCATCAGCACGTAGGTGACGAACATCGCCAGTACCAGCAGCGGTTGCACCGGCAAGGCGCGGAACACCTCGATGCCAAAGCTGAACAGGATCCCGGCCTGCATACCGGCAGCGATAGACCCCGGCAGTCGCGCGATGATGCGGTCGAAAGCCCCGCTGATGCCGATCAGCAGCAGGACCAGGTTGGCCACCAGGTAGGCGCCCACGGCCTGCTCCAGGCCCAGTTGCGGCAAGGCGGTGACCAACAGGGCCGACCCTGGGATGGACCAGGCGATTACTACCGGCACGCGGTAGCGCAGGCTGAGCAGCGCACCGAGCAACGCACTGCCCATGGACACGGCCCAGACCCAGGATGACAACTGCTGGTGCGACAGGCCGGCCGCTTCGGCGGCGTGGAAAATGATCACCAACGGGCCGGCGTAGGAGATCGTCGTGGCAATGCTGCCGGCGACGATGGCCGACACAGAGCAGTCCTTGATCAGCGTTTTCATGAAGCTTCTCGCAAGGCAGCGGCCGGCCTTTGTGGCGGGCTCTTGTTTGGGTGTTGGCTGCTTCGCGGGCATGCCCGCTCCAACAACGACTGCACAGGCTTCACCTGTGGGAGCGGGCATGCCCGCGAAACAGCCCACTCGGTGGATCAGGCCTCCTGCAAAGCTCGCGGCCGCCCGCTGCGCTGCTCATCGGCACCGCCCTGGGCCTGCTGCAACTGGAAGTCGAACTTCAGCTCGGCATGCCGACCATCCGGCCCTTCGACGAACACCACCTCCCCGACCAGCCCATCCCGTGTGGCATAGGCAAAGTCATCCCACAGGTACTTGTCCCCCGACAGGTTTATCTGCGTGGTCAGGTGCCGGTACCCTGGGGCCGAGATAAAGAAGTGCACGTGCGCCGGGCGCTGGCCATGACGGCCCAGCAGGTCCAGGCATTCCTGGGTTGGCCCCTGCGGGTCGCAGCCATAGCCCGATGGCACGATGGAGCGCGCGCGGTAGCGCCCCTGGGCATCGGTAACGATGCGCCGACGCAGGTTGTACGCCGACTGGCTTTGGTCGAAGAACGAGTAGGTACCACGGGTATTGGCATGCCACAGGTCGACCGTGGCACCCGGCAGCGGGCGTCCGTGCGGGTCCAGCACCTGGCCTTCCAGGAACATCACCGTGGCCACGCCCTCCTCGCTGCCGTCGTCCATGCGCACTTCACCTTGGGCAATCGGTGCGCCAGCCACGTACAACGGGCCTTCGATGGTGCGTGGGGTGCCGCCAACGCGCCCTGCCTCCTGGTCCTTGGCATCCTGCAGCAGGTCGAGGAAGTGTTCGATGCCCAGCCCCGCCACCAGCAACCCGGCTTCGCCGCGACCGCCCAGGCGGTTGAGGTAATCGACGGCGTGCCAGAACTCGTCTTCGCTGATGTCCAGGTCTTCGATCAGCCGCGCGGTATCCTGCAGCAGGCGCTGCACGATGCGTTTGAGGCGTGGGTTGCCGGCCGCATTACAAAAGCCTGCGGCCTGCTCGAAGAACTGCTGTACCTCGGCAGTATGGGAAATGTTCACGGTCATGGGGGTTACCTCGTCTTGTTCTGTTCTGTTCGGTTCAGGCCTGCGCCGCCAGGGTCTGGGCGTGGCGCCGACCACTGGCCAGGTGCACGGCCATGGCCAGCGCAGCGATGGCGCCAGGGATGGCAAAGGCGATGAAATTGAGTTGCAGTGGCAGGTTGATGCCCATCAGCGCACCGCCCAGCAGCGGGCCGACGATGGCGCCATTACGGCCGATGCCCGAGGCCCAGCCCAGGCCGGTAGAGCGCACCGACAGGCCGTACATCTGTGCAGCGCCGGCGTACAGCAGAATCTGTGTACCAATGGTGGTGGCGCCGGCAATGAAGATCAGCAGGTACAGCACCGGCATCGGGCTGTTTACCCCCAGCAGGCTGATCGACAGTGCGGCGGCAATGAAGAACGCCACCTTCACCTTGACCAGGTTGTAGCGGTCACCCAGCCAGCCGCCGAGGATCGCCCCGGCCATGCCGCCAAAGTTCAGTGCCAGCAGGAATGACAGGCTTGAGCCCAGGCTGTAGCCGGCGTTGGCCATCAGCTTTGGCAGCCAGGAGCTCAGGGCGTAGACCATCAGCAGGCAGCAGAAGAACGCAACCCACAGCGCCAGGGTGCGAATCGCCAGGCCATTGCGGAACAGTTCCAGCACCGAAGCGCCGCTGCCTTTGCGGTCGGCCGCCTGAAGCACATCATCGGCCTGGACATCGCAGTCCGGGTCCAGCCGTTTGAGCAATGTGCGTGCTTCCTCGATACGGCCTTGGCGTACCAGGAAGCCGATGGATTCAGGCAGGTAGTAGAGAATCACCGGTAACAGCAGCAGTGGCACCGCTGCGGCGAAGAACATCGACTCCCAGCCAAAACGCGGCAGCATGAAGATGCCGACACCTGCCGACAGCATGCCGCCCAGCGAATAGCCACTGAACATGATCGCCACCAGCGTGCTGCGCAGGCGCTTGGGCGCGTATTCGTTCATCAGTGCCACGGCGTTGGGCATCAGGCCGCCACAGCCCAGGCCGGCGATGAAGCGGTAGATGCCAAACTCGCTCGGGCTGCTGGCAAAGCCATTGAGGATGGTCGCCCCAGAGAACAAGGCGAAACAGATGGCAATGCCCTTCTTGCGCCCGATGCGGTCGGCCAGGCTGCCGAAGGCCAGGGCGCCGAACATCATGCCGAACAGCGCATAGCTGCCCAGTGCACCAGCCTGCAACGGGGTCAGGCCCCACTCTTTCATGATGACCGGCAGTACCACACCGTAGATGAACAGGTCATAGCCGTCGAAAATCAGCAGCAGGCCGCACCAGGCCATGACCATCCAGTGAAACGGGGTAAAGCGCGCATTGTCGATGATCGGGTGTACATCAAGGGTTCGCATGGCATCTGTCGCTCTTGTTTTTGTTGTGGAAGAAAACTTTTGCCTTGAGGTTGCGGTTCAGCCCAGGTCGCCGCCCCCTACCGGCAGGGTCACGCCGGTGATGTACGAGGCTTCGTCGGACGCGAGGAACAGAATGGCCCCCACCTGCTCGTCGATGCTGCCGTAGCGGTGCATCAGGCTGCTGTCGAGGGTCTGGTCGACGATCTGCTGGTACCAGCGCTTTTCCTGCTCGGTTTGCTCTGCACTGTTGCGCGGTACGCGCCGGGGCGGTGCTTCGGTGCCGCCGGGCGCAGTGGCGTTGACGCGGATGCCCCGGCCGGCGGTTTCGAAGGCCAGGCAGGCAGTGAGCGCGTTGACGCCACCCTTGGCTGCGCCGTAAGGCACACGGTTGACGCCGCGGGTAGCGATGGACGAGACATTGACGATGGCGCCACTGCCACGTTCGAGCATGTACGGCAGCGCGGCGTGGCAGCACCACAGGGTGGGGAACAGCGAGCGGCGCACCTCGGCCTCGATCTGCTCGACTTCGTAGTGCTCGAAGGGCTTGGCCCAGATGGTGCCGCCCACGTTGTTGACCAGGATGTCCAGGCGGCCATGGGTTTCCACCGCGCTGGCCATGACCCGGGCGCAATCGGCGTGTTGTTCCAGGTCGGCGGTGAGGGTGAGCATGCCCTCGCCAGCCAGTTCGTGGACCAGCTCGGAACGGTCTACCGCCACCACTTGCGCGCCTTCAGCCTTCAGCCGCCAGCACACGCCCCGGCCGATGCCTTGGGCGGCACCGGTGACCAGGGCAACCTTGCCTTGGAATCTGTTGTTCATATGTAAATCTCCAGTTCGCGAGAGACCCTGTGGCAGCAACTCTCTTGCTCAAAGCCTGAAAGGCTGCGCGATCACTGTGGGAGCGGGCTCGCCCGCTCCCACAGGGTCGGCGTATTGCTTTGAATCAGGGAGCGTCAGGCCGCAGCCGCAAACTTCTCGTAGTAGAAGTTGGCCGGGGTAATGCCCTGCTCACGCACGTACTGGCTGACCGCTTCCACCATGGGTGGCGGGCCGCACAGGTACACATCCACATCGCCGTCATTGAGGTGGCGTGGCTCGATGTGCTGGGTGACATAGCCCTTCTGCGGGTACTGGCTGTCCGGGTTGGCGACGCAGGCGCTGTAGGTGAAGTTGGGGATGCGTGCCGCCAGCGCTTGCAGGCGGTCGAGTTCGACCAGGTCAAAGTCGTTGGTCACGCCGTAGATCAGGTGCAGCGGGTGCTCGCTGCCCTGCTCGGCGATCTTCTCCAGCATCGCGGTGAACGGTGCCAGCCCGGTACCACCGGCCAGCAGCAACAGCGGGCGCTGGATCGGCCGCAGGTAGAAGCTGCCCAACGGCCCGGCCAGGCTCAGGCTGTCGCCAGCTTTGGCAAGGTTGGTCAGGAAGCTGCTCATCAGCCCACCCGGTACGTTGCGGATCAGGAAGCTGACTTCGCCGTCCTTCTGCAGCGAGCTGAACGAGTAGGCCCGGCTCTGCTCGCTACCCGGAACCTTCAGGTTGACGTACTGCCCCGGGAGGAAGGCCAGACGGTTCAGGGCCTCACCCTTGATCGACAGGGCAATGGTGCTGACCGACAGTTGGCGCACATCGCTGATGGCGGCCTCGAAAGTGGCCTGCTCGGTCTTGCACAGCTGCGACGAAGCCGGGATGCGGATGACGCAGTCGCTTTCGGCGCGCATCTGGCACGTCAGCACGTAACCTTCGGCGATTTCGTCTTCGCTCAAGGCGTCTTCGATGAAGTTGTCGCCAAGGTCATAACGACCGGACTCAGCCTTGCACTTGCAGGTCCCGCAAGCGCCGTCGCGGCAGTCCAGCGGAATGTTCATGCCTTGGCGGTAAGCGGCGTCGGCCACGGTTTCCTGACCGGTGGCCTCAATGAAACGGGTAACCCCGTCTTCGAAATTCAGTGCGATCTGGTAGCTCATGTTGCACCTCGCGGGCGAGCCAGGCCACGGCGCGTCACAAGACGCACCGGGCAATGCTCGAAAAACCCTATATCAGATGTGGTAGATGTCGATGACCTGGCGGACGTAGTCGTTCTTCAGCACCACCTTCTTGGCCTTGATCAGCGGCTGCTCGCCGCGCAGGTCGAGGGTGTAGAAGCTGGTGCCGAAGTAACTGTCGGTGGTCTTGTAGCGGAAGCTCAGGGTGTGCCAGTTGAAGCGCACCTGGCAGTTGTCCTCGCCCTGCTCGACGATCTCGATGTTGCTGATGTTGTGCGAGGTGCGGGTGTCGGGCACGGTCGCACTGGAGCGCTCGGTCTTGATGCGGAACACACGGTCTTCCAGGCCGCCACGGTTGCCGTACCAGATCAGCGAGATTTCGCTTTGTGGGTCTTCGGTGAGGGTGTCGTCATCGTCCCAGCTCGGCATCCAGAAGCTGGCATCGCTGGCGTACAGTTCCAGCCACTGGTCCCACTGGGCATCGTCCAGGTAGCGCGCTTCGCGGTACAGGAAGTCGCGCACGGTGTCATACAGGCTCATTGCACGGCCTCCACGGGGATCAGCTGCTGTTCGTCCTTGAGGGCCTGGATCATGGTGTCCTGCCAGTACTTGTGCTGCAGCACGAACAGGCCTTCGTCCTCGGTGCGCACGCCCGACAGCAGGGGTTCGAGTTCAATCTCCTTGGCCGCCTCATCGGCGCCTTCGACCCAGTGTTTCGCGCCACGGGACATGTCGTTCCAGCCAGTGCCGCCGCCATAGCCGGTCTGGCACGAGCGGAATTCTTCCAGGTCGTCCGGGGTGGCCATGCCGCTGACGTTGAAGAAGTCTTCGTACTGGCGAATACGCTTGGCACGAGCATCGGCGCTCTCGCCTTTCGGCGCGATGCAGTAGATGGTGATTTCGGTCTTGTTCACCGAAATCGGCCGGGCAACGCGGATCTGCGAGCTGAACTGGTCCATCAGGTACACGTTGGGGTACAGGCACAGGTTGCGCGAGTTTTCGATCATCCAGTCGGCACGTGCCTGGCCGAAATCGGCGGCCAGTTGGTCGCGGCGCTCATAGGCCGGGCGGTCTTCCGGGTTGGCCCAACGGGTCCACAGCAGCAGGTGGCCGTGGTCGAAGGAATAGAAACCGCCGCCCTGCTTGGCCCAGGCGCCAGCACTCATGGTCTTGATCTCGTCACCCGCCTCGCGCTGCTTGCGCTGGTTCTGGGTGGCGGCGTAGTTCCAGTGCACGGAGCTTACGTGGTAGCCGTCAGCGCCGTTTTCGGCGGTGAGCTTCCAGTTGCCTTCGTAGATGTACGAGCTGGCACCGCGCAGCACTTCCAGGCCTTCAGGCGACTGATCGACGATCATGTCGATGATCTTCGCCGACTCGCCCAGGTGCTCGACCAGCGGCTTCACATCGGCGTTCAGGCTGCCGAACAAGAAGCCCCGGTACGACTCGAAGCGTGCCACCTTGGTCAGGTCGTGGGAGCCGTCGCAGTTGAAGCTGTCGGGGTAGCCGGCGTTGCTGGGGTCTTTCACTTTCAGCAGTTTGCCGCTGTTGTTGAACGTCCAGCCGTGGAACGGGCAGGTATAGCTGGAACGGTTGCCGCGCTTGTGCCGGCACAGCATGGCACCGCGGTGGCTGCAGGCGTTGAGGAAGGCATTGAGCTCACCGTCCTTGTTGCGCGCGATGAAAATCGGCTGGCGCCCCATGGTCAGGGTGAGGAAGTCATTCTTCTCGGGGATCTGGCTTTCGTGGGCCAGGTAGATCCAGTTGCCCTCGAAGATGTGTTTCATCTCCAGGTCGAACAGCCGTGGGTCGGTGAACATCTCCCGCTTGCAGCGGTAGATGCCCTTTTCACGGTCGTCCTCGAGCATGGCATTGAGGTAGTCGAATCCCAGGGACATGGCCAGGGTCTCCCTTGTTATTGTTTAGACCTGGTCAGGTTAGGGAGACGGCTGGCGGGGGGCTATCCGGATTGTGCAGAACGTTATCCAGATTTACGGATGTTCGGTACTTTTTCGGTAACTTCAGAAAATGGCAATGCTTCGAACAACTCACGCTTTTCTAAAAATCCTTTTGCAGCTACCAGGTGTCGATCAACCCATTGTTTGATACTTAACACCTCCTGCAATGTCTCCCGGGCTGCTTGGGCATCCACCGGGAGACGTTCCTTCTCAAAGTGCTTTACAGCCAGGTTAAAACGATTCGCTCTGCTTTGGAACCAGCCAGCAGCTCGCTTTAGTCGCTGTACGTCATTTGGGTGCCACGATTGGTTTCTTTTGGCGTGTTTTATCCTGGCTGGGAGGGTACTGTCGAATTCATCCACTGCCTTCTGCACACCGAGGGTTTTCAAGGCCGGAGCTTTTTGACCCCACTGATATGATGCCGCCGAGCGGAGTCCCCATCGCTTGGTAAATAAACCGCCCGCAATGAAGCTGCTGGGCGGATAGTCAACGTGACCAGTTGGAACGTGACCACTCGGATCCACTTTGTTCACTGGATCACCCTTGCAATAACAATACGCATTGGCCCCCCCATCACCGAACGGGCTCAAGCTGTCTGGCGCATTGAACCGCATCAGCACCGGGCTGAATGCGCGATATCCATCGCCCAGCAAATAGTGCCCCGTGAGAGTGTCTTTCCGCTGGCCGGTGAATCGCAACAACGCTGATGCATCAGTATTTTGGCTGTCCCAGCCATACGCCGTGTAGTGCATCAGGTTCGTTGCATTTCGCCCAATGCATCCCTGAACCGAGCCTTGTAGATCCGCTGCGTAAAGCGCTGCCTGGACATCATCACGCTGCGCCAGCGTCCGGCCTGCTGCGCGCACCAAAGCCGAAGCTTCTGCGCCAACATATTTGACCAGCGAAAGTCCTTCGGGAGCGTAGAAATAAATTTGTTTCTGCGACTGCTGCATGGCTGTGACCATTCGTCCGGCATAGAACTAATGGTGGTTTAACAGCAAAGCGCTCGCAACTGGCATAAATGCCAGGTCTACAAGCCAAACGCCGTCACGCGCGCCGCTTGAATGTCTGTGAAGGCAACTCGCCAAACTGCTGCCGATAAATCTCGGAAAACCGCCCCAGATGAAGGAAACCGTAATCCAGGGCCAATTCCGTCACACTGCGCACGCCACAAGTAGGGTCGCTCAGGCAGGCATGCACCCGTTCCAGTTTCCGCTGGCGCACGTAATGCTTGGGCGTGATGCCCAAGTGCTGGTCGAACAACGCATACAGCGAACGCAAACTCATGCAAGCCTGCTCCGCCAGCACTTCAGCCGACAATTCCAGTTTCAGGTTGCGTTCGATGTAATCAAGAATGCGCTCTAGCCCGGCCTCCGGGGCACTGAGGCTCTCGCGGCGGATATTGGTGCTCATCAGAGTCAGCAGCTTGCTGGCGACAATCTGGCTGTAATGGCCCTGCACCCTGGGCAGCGAATCGCTCACTTCCGCCTCATGACAAACCATGGCCAGCAGGTTCACGAAGCCATCCAGCTCATCCAGCCGGTAATGATTGCGCAAGAACCGCACGCCCCCATCAGGCCGCTGCCAGCGCTGTTCATCGCAGATCGAGTCCAGCAGCCGGGTCGGCACCTTGAGGATGAACTTCTCGCAGTCTTCCGAGTAAGTCAGGTCAACCGGGTCGTCCGGGTTGATCAGCAGCAGCTCGCCCGGCACCAGGTGCTGCTCGCGCTTGTGCCCGCGCCACAGGCAGTTGCCATTAAGCAAGACTTGCAGGTGGTAGATGGTTTCCAGCGCGGGCGACGTCACGCGAACACTGCCGCCATAGCTGATACGGCACAGGTCGAGCTCGGCGAACTTGCGATGGCTGAGGCTGGCCTGGGGGTGGGTGGTGCGGGACAGACCGATGCAATGCTGGCCTACATGCTGGTTCACATAATCGGACACAGCGTAAGGGTCGGCGTGGTGAAACACGCTACTGCGCTCGCTCAGCAGGCGGCTTTCCATAGGCAAGGCACTCGGTCTCGTTATTGTTCTGGTCGCCGCGCCCTACCGCCTTGTGAGCGGTGGTTGCGGTCATCACGGTCATTCTATCGGGCTGGCAGCGCGTCGCAGGGGCAGGCGACAGCCGGCGGATAGGGGACACTACAGCAAAAAGGCGGGGGTTGGGCAATGCAACGATGGGATTGGCTGGGCGGATAGCGGACAGCTGCGGAGTCATGTGTGTTCGTTTATCGAACAGTATCTTCCGGTACTTGCGGGGCCTGCACGTGACGGCGGACCAGGCGCTCCCGCAACGACCGTCATTCACTGCACCGGTAGGAAGTTCATCAGCAACAGGCTTTGCGCGTAATTCAAGCCAATGCGCCGATAACGCTCATCCAGCAACTCGGCCAACAAGTCCAGCCGCGCGACGATCTTGCCGAACTCAACGGCAAAACTCAGGTTGCTGCCCTCCTCCGAGATTTCGTTAGAGAACAGCAGCAACACCCCATTGGCATCTTGCCGCTGGCTGAGCATCCATGTTGCCTTCTCGATATTGCGCGCGGCGTTGTTGACGAACAGGGGGTCGATGGTATCGGTCATGTAGAACTCGGTACGCCCGCCATGCGCGGTGATCAGCATGCTGCCGATGGCGTAGATGAAGGCGCCGACCCGATCCCCGCGAAACTCCGGGCTAAGGGCGTAGCTCAATGCCGCCAGGTCACGGCGGTTGCCCAGTTGCGGCAGCGGCCGGCGCTGTTCGATGGCGATGCGGATCTGTCGCTCGGCAGTGGCGGCGTCAAGGTAGCCAGACATCTTCCACTGGCTGGGGTTGCGCAGGTACAGCTTGTTCATCAGCAGGTACAGGCTTTGCAGGTTGTCGCGCATCGACAGCGTGGCCAGGCGGTCGACGCTGGTCTGGAACAGCTCGCTGGGTTTGCCGTTGCCGAGCTGGTTGACCATGTCACGGCCCTGCTGCTGCGTACAGGCGCACAGGCATGCCAGGGCACCTGTCAGTAGCAGGCGGGGGAGGAAATTCGCGTAGCTTGCAACCATCGGCACCGGGTCGATATTCGGCGGCTGCGCCGGGAGTCAGCGCGGCCTGGCCAAGCATAGAGCCCGAAAATGGGAAAAAGTGCGGTGGCTGGAGAGAATGCAAACCTGTGGCGGCCTCTTCGCGGGTAACCCGCTCCCACAAGAAGGGACTCGCCCGCGAAGAGGCCAGGAGCGAAGAACCCGGATCACATGGCGTGGCGCAACATCTCCAGCACCTGCGCATGCAGCACAGGGTCACCACAGGCCACCACACACCCGCCATCCTGCGCCGAACTGCCATCCCACGCGGTGATCACGCCACCCGCCCCTTCGATAATTGGCATCAGCGCCTGTACGTCATACGGCTGAAGGCTCGCTTCGACGATCACGTCGACAAAGCCCGAGGCCAGCATGCAGTAGGCATAGCAATCACCGCCATAACGCATCAACCGCGCCTTGCCGGCGACCGCTTCGAATGCCGCCTTGCGCTCGGCGGTGTCGAACATGTCCGGTGTGGTGCACATCAGCGTGGCGGCAGACAGGTCGGCGCAGGCACGCGTCTTCAGGGGCGTGCCACTGCGCCAGGCGCCTGCCGGGGTACCCACGAAACGTTCGCCGGTGAACGGCTGGTTCATCACCCCCAGCACGGGGCGGGTGCCGTCATTCAGGGCAATCAAGGTGCCCCACAGCGGCAAGCCGGTAATGAAGGCGCGGGTGCCATCGATCGGGTCCAGCACCCAGGTCAACGGGCTGCTGCCCACCGCAACGCCGGCCTCTTCGCCAAGAATGCCGTGTTCGGGGTAACGCGCCTGGATCAACTCACGCATGGCGTCTTCAGCGGCCTTGTCGGCCACGGTCACCGGGTCGTACAGACGCCCGCCCTTGTCCTCGACATCCAGGCTGGCGCGGAAGTACGGCGCGATCGCTGCAGCGGCAGCATCGGCCAATTGCTCGGCAAAGGCGCGATACTCAACGATCTGTTCAGCACTCAGGGACATGGGACGGGCCTCGTGACAATGATGGGGCACGCATCATACCCGACACATCGCCCCGCTGTACGCTGCGGCAGTCTAGACTGAACATGATCAGGTCACCGGGGGGCTGCCACACGTGGAGGTGTGCGATGAGCCAGTTCAAACGTCTGTTCGTCATGCTCGGCCCGCAAATGCGTCATACGCCTGCGCTGCAACGCGCGGCGGCGTTGGCAGAGTCCAGCGGTGCCCTGCTGGATATCAATGTGTTCGTCGACGACGTCGACACCTTTGGCTTGATGAGCGATGGTCGTGAGCGTGAACGGCTGCTCAGCGACAACCGCCAATGGCTGGCGGATGAGGCCGAACAGCTGAGCGATGCCGGTGTGGACGTATCCACCGAGCTGTTGTTGACCCGCGACCCGCTGGGCAGCGTACTGGAACGGGTCGAACGGCTGGGCTGCGATCTGTTGGTCAAGGACGTACAGCACGAGCCCGTACTCAAACGCCTGCTGGTCACGCCGCTGGACTGGCAGTTGCTCAAGGACAGCCCGGTCGCCGTGCATCTGGTCAGCGACATTCGCCTGCCCCTGCCACGGCAGATCGCCGCCACGGTGGACCTGAACAGCCATGGCGCTGGCGAGCACCTGGACGAGCAGGTCATCCACTGCGCCCATGACCTGGCCCTGCAGTGCAACGCCGAACTGCACCTGCTGCATGTGTGCGACGCGGCCAAGACCCACATCGCCGACTTCGGCGCCGGTACGGTCACCATGCCCGGCTTCGACAGCAGTGTGCGAACCGCGCAGCGGGCTGCGTTCAACCGCCTGGGCGACCATCACCAGATCCCGCTGGAGCGCCGGCACTTCCTCGAAGGGGCCGCGATCAGGGCCATTGCCCAGTTCGTCGGCCACAACCGGGTGGACGTGATCGTCATGGGCAGCCACCGGCATGACGCCATGCAGACATTCCTCGGCGGGACAACGGCGCATGTGCTGGAACACCCGCTGTGCAATGTGTTGGCGATCAAGGCTGTTCGCTGAGCTTCAGCAGGCTGCCCAGGGGCCAGGCAGGAATAACCTTGTACTGCGAAGAGGCACTTCCAGCCACAGAGCAGTTTCTAACCTGTCGGCCCCTTCGCAGTGCCTGCAGGCACTGTTGTCACTGACGCTTCATCTTTCTTGGTTTCTGGTACACCAGTGCCACTCAAAATTAATGCATTTGATAATGATTCGTAGTATGTTCGCGGCATTTCCCGACCCAGCCCTTAGCGCCCTATTCAAGGACCGTACCGTCGATGCGCCGCACGTTCGTTTCGCTTTGTGTGCTTCATGCTGTCTCCCCGCTGGCCTTTGCCGAGCCTGAAACGCTCAGCGACCCTAACCAGATCGAACTCCAGGCCCTGAGCATCACCAGTACTGCCGACAGCGAACGCGCCGACGGCCCGGTCGAAGGCTACAAGGCCACCCGCTCGGCCAGTGCCACCCGCACCGACACGGCGCTGCACGAAACCCCGCAATCGGTCAGCGTGGTGCCCAACGATGTGCTGGTAGACACGGGCGCCACGCGCCTGCAGGAAGGCCTGGACTACGCCGGTGGTGTCGGCCGCGCCAACAACTTCGGTGGCCAGGGCCTGACAACCTTCACTGTGCGTGGCTTCACGACCGGCGAGTTCTATCGCAACGGCTTTCCGATCAACCGCGGCTACCCCAACGCCCCGGATGCCAACACCGTCGAACGACTGGAGGTCATCCGTGGCCCGGCCAGCAGCCTGTACGGCCGTGGCGACCCCGGCGGTACGTTCAACGTGGTCAGCAAGCAGCCGTTGCCGGAGTCCAAGGTCACCCTTGGCAGCCAGTTCGACGACCAGGGCATGCACCGTGCCACCCTCGATGCCACCGGGCCGCTGAGCCAGGACGGCTCGCTGGCCTACCGCCTGAACGTACTGGGTGAAGGCGGCGACAGCTTCCGCGACGATGTCGAAAGCGAACGCTACGATGTCGCCCCTGTTATCAGCTGGCAGGTCAACGACGCCACGAAGATCACCTTCGAAGGCGACTTCATGCGCAACAACCACCCCCTCGATCGCGGCCTGACCCGCTACCCCACCCAGACTGGCAGCGCCTCGCGCGATACCTACATCTGGGAGAAAGGCAGCGACAACCTGCTGCACAACGACAACAACATGGCCCAGGTGCGCTTCGAGCACCTGCTCAACGACAACTGGACGCTGGGCGGTGGATTCCAGTACCTCGATGGCTCGCTCAAGGGTAATGCGGTCGAGGGGAGCAATTTACTGGCAGACGGCCGCACCCTGCAGCGGAACTTCAACTACCGCAAGCTGGAATGGACCGACCGTGACTGGCAATTGAACCTGACCGGGCATTTCGATACCGGTACGCTCAGCCACACCCTGCTGACAGGCATCGAGTACGAGAACTATCACTACAGCTCCATCATCCGACGTTCCAGCGCGTCCTACCCGATCGACATCTACGACCCGGTACTCGGCCAACCGAGACCGGCGCTGGCTGCGGTCCCAACGACCTGGGACAGTGAGAACCTGCAGACCTGGGCCTTCTTCATCCAGGATCAGGTGGCGCTGACCGAGCGTCTGAAGGCGTTGGCTGGTGTACGCTTCGAGCGCTTCGAGCACGATTACGACGATAAGCGACCTGCCAATCGGGACTTCAGCAAGGGCGAAAACGGCGTCACGCCACGCTTTGGCCTGATCTACGACCTGACTGACACCGTGGCGGTCTATGCCAATACTGCGCGCTCGTTCAAGCCCAACACAGGCACGCCTGCCAGCGGCGGTGGCTTCGACCCGGAAAAGGGCAAGTCGTACGAGCTGGGTGTGAAATGGGAAGCGTTGGACCGGCAGTTGAGCGTCGACGCGGCGATCTATCAGATCACCAAGGAAAACGTCCTGACTCGCGACCCGAACGACTCGACCAATACCTACAGCATTGCCGCCGGCGAAGTGCGCAGCCGTGGCCTGGACATCAACGTCGCCGGCAACCTCACCCCCGAATGGCGCATGATCGGTGGCTATGCCTACGTCGACGCCGAAGTCACCAAGGACACCACCCTGCCCAAGGGAACGCACCTGGCCAATATCCCGCGCAACACCTTCAGCCTGCTGAACACCTACGAGTTCCAGGATGGCCTGGCCAAAGGCCTTGGCCTGGGCGTAGGCGTGAAGTATGTAGACGACCGTGCAGGGCAGACATCGGCAGCCACCTACACGATGGAACGCTACAGCGTGGTCGACCTGTTGAGCTTCTACAAGGTCAACGAACACGTGCGGTTGAACCTGGACGTGAAGAACGTGTTCAACAAGGGGTATGACGAGGGCGCGTTCAACAGCTACGTATACCCCGGCGCACCGCGCACGGTGCAGGCCGGCGTTTCCTATACCTTCTGAATTGCCGGGGCCGCGCAGTGGCCCCGTAATGTCAGAACGCTGTGCTGTAGAACAGCGAGTACGACTCTATGCCGTCGTTTGGCTGCTTTATCCCGGCGTTGGAGTAGTGCATGGCACGGATGCCTACCTTCTGTTCTCCCGGCAACTTCAGGCCAAAGCCGATACGGTCTTCAAAGTTGACCGCCGACCCCAGTCGCTGGTCGCCCACGTCGGTCTTTGAAAACGCTGCCAGGCCAATACCTGCCTCGATGTAAGGCGTGTAGGTAAAGCCGCTGAACTCATACGTGAACACCGGGCTGAACGACAGCGAATGCGCACCACTGGCATCGCCACCTTCCCAATAGGTGTAGGCCGCATCCCAGTAACCGCTCACATGGCCGGTGCTGCTTTCCAGCCATTTCTTGTCCCAGTCGAACGACATGCCGATACGGTAAGTCATGTCACCTTGGCCGGTGGCACCCACGGCACCTGATATCTGCGCAGCCTGGACCAGATCGGCCCCGGCAAAGGCCAGCACTGCTACGGCCAGCGAAGCTGCTAGACGGGTTTTCATCAACGACTCTCCTGATGGTCTACACGGCAAGCGGGGGCTTGGGCCCCTCGATGTTTTGCGCTGACCGGTGCATCCAGACCGGTCATACGAAGTAATACTTTTCTGATTATTGTCCAGATAATCAGAAAGTTGGAAGTGTATTGCCACTATTGGCTAAATCACTTGGTAAAGATGTGCCTGCCGGGCACAGGAATTCGCGAGGCGTGACCTGACCCCAGGCAGGAGTACAGGCGTACTCCTGCCCGACTTTTCATCAACGCCAGTTAAGGTTAACGGTCGTGGGCGCCTTGCCCGTGACGGTCGCCCACTGCTGCACCGCCTGGCCTTGGGCATTGCCAATGACCTTGTATTTGCCGGGAGGCAATTGCACATACAGCAGCGGCCCGGCATCGCTGACACTGAGTACGGGCTGGCCCTGGGCATTCTGGATATCGACGGTGGCCCCGCTCTGGAACTTGCCTTCCGGGCCGGTCGAAAGCTCTACGTGCAGGTCATAACCCGTGGTCTTGCGCAGGGCATTGGCCTCGTCCTGGCCGATACCGCCCTGCAGGTAGCGCACGCCATTCTGCTCCTGCGGTTGCAACTGCACGGCCTGCATGTCGATGGGGGCATTGAGGTCGGCAGCGGCGGCCAGGGTCCATGGCAGGGCCAGGGTGATCAGCAAGGCAGCGCCGAGCGCATAGTGATGGTTACGCATGGTACGACCCTCCTTTCGAGGATGGCTTACCTATTATCTGATCCTCCCAGCGAAAGGGTGTTCGTGCTGATGCCTGGTCATGTCGGTGAAATGCACTTCAGATAATCAGGTTATCGAGTGAAAACATCAGCTTGCGCGGCCTTCTTCAAGCAACTTCACGAACATGCTCAAACTGCGTGAGACCGTACCTCGTCGCCAGACCAGCCAGGTTTTCAGATAGCGGAAGTCCTCCGACATTGGCCAGGCGCTAACGGTGCTGCACCCGGGCATATTGTCGAGCATGCTGCGCGGCAGCATGGCCAGGCCGGCACCCGCACTGACGCAGGCCAACATGCCGTGGTACGACTCCATTTCGTGAATCTTGCCCGGTACCGCCTGGTCCTGCACGAACCAGTTTTCGAAGTGATGGCGGTATGAACAGTTGGCGCGGAAGGCGTAGATGCTTTCACCGTTCACGTCCTGCGCGCGGGTCACCGGTGTATGGTTGAGCGGCGCAATGACCATCATCTCTTCCTCGAACACCGGTATGCCCTCCAGCGTCGGGTGCAGCACCGGGCCGTCGACGAACGCGGCCACCAGGCGGCCAGACAACACGCCTTCGAGCATGGTCCCGGAGGGCCCGGTGGACAGGTCAAGGTCAACCTTGGGGTAGCGCTGGTTGTAGGCGGCCAGCAGCGCCGGGATGCGCACCGCCGCCGTGCTTTCCAGCGATCCGAGGGCAAAGGTGCCCTGCGGGTCTTCACCCGCCACGGTCAGCCGCGCCTCATGGACCAGGTCGAGGATGCGCCGGGTGTATTCGAGGAAGTTCCAACCCGCAGGCGACAGGCGCAGGCGGCTCTTCTCGCGAATGAACAGCTCTACACCCAGGTCCTCCTCCAGTTGCTTGATGCGCGTGGTCAGGTTCGACGGCACCCGATGGATGTGCTGCGCGGCGGCGCTGATGCTGCCCTGCTCTGCCACAGCCTTGAAGATCTCCAGTTGCACCAGGTCCACAGCCATTCTCCAAACGTGAATGTTTCGCTCATTATTATTCAGTTTTCATTAAAGCCATAGCCCACTAGTCTGGCCTCACTGATTAACAACATCGAGAGTGTCCCGCCATGAGCGCGATCAGCAGCCTGACCCACGCCATCTCCCTCGACCCGTACAGCGGCGAGCAGATCGGCGCCTACCCGTTCGACACCGACGCCGCACTGGAAGCGGCGCTGCAACGCGCCAAGGTTGGCTACCGCCAGTGGCGCCAGGTGTCGCTGGGTCAGCGCAGCGAGTACCTGCTGGCCCTGGCCGACACCCTCGAAGCCAAGGCTGAAGCTTTCGCGCACATGATCAGCCGCGAAATTGGCAAGCCGATCGCCCAGGCTCGCGGTGAAGTCAGCAAGTGTGTAGGCCTTTGCCGCTGGTACGCCGAGCACGGCCCGGCCATGCTCGCCGCCGAGCCGACCCAGGTCGAAAAAGCCCGTATCGAATACCGCCCGCTGGGCCCGATCCTGGCCGTGATGCCGTGGAACTTCCCGGTCTGGCAGGTGCTGCGCGGCGCCGTGCCGGCGATTCTGGCGGGTAACACCTACGTGCTCAAGCACGCACCGAACGTGATGGGCAGCGCCTACCTGATGGCTGAGCTGTTCAAGGATGCCGGCCTGCCGGAAGGCGTGTTCGAAGTGCTGAACGTGACCCCGGATGGCGTCACCCGCGCCATCAACGATCCGCGCATCGCCGCCGTGACCCTGACCGGCAGCGTGCGTGCCGGCATGGCGATTGGTGCACAGGCCGGCGCCGCGCTGAAGAAGTGCGTGTTGGAGCTGGGAGGCTCCGATCCCTTCATCGTGCTGGCCGATGCCGACCTGGATGCCGCCGTCCAGGCCGCGGTGATAGGCCGCTACCAGAACACCGGCCAGGTGTGCGCCGCCGCCAAGCGCCTGATCGTGGAAGCCAGCATCGTCGACGCGTTCACCCGCAAGTTCGTTGAAGCCACTCGCCAGTTGAAAGTCGGCAACCCGCTGGAGGACGACACCTATATCGGCCCGATGGCCCGCTATGACCTGCGCGACGAGTTGGATGGCCAGGTTCAGGCGACGTTGGCCGAAGGCGCCACGTTGCTGCTGGGCGGCAACAAGGTCGAAGGCGTGGCCAACTTCTACGCGCCGACCGTGTTCGCCAATGTCACCCCGGACATGACCGCGTTCAAGCAGGAGCTGTTCGGCCCGGTAGCGGCGATCATCACTGCACGCGATGCCGACCATGCCGTGGAACTGGCCAACGACAGCGAGTTTGGCCTGGCCTCGACCATCTACACAGCCGACTATGCGCTGGCCGAACGCATGACCGCCGCACTGGATACCGGTGGCGTGTTCATCAACGGCTACTGCGCTTCGGACCCCCGCGTGGCGTTTGGTGGCGTGAAGAAGAGCGGTTTCGGCCGTGAGCTGTCGCACTTTGGTGTGCGCGAGTTCACCAATGCCCAGACCGTGTGGCTGGACCGTAACTGATTCATGACCCTGGGGCTGCTTTGCGGCCCCAGCTGCTTCAATCCCGAACCTGGTCCTTGACCCAGTCCAGCATCCCCCCCGGCACGATCAATTCATGCCGCGCCCGCGAACAGGCGGTATACAACCCCGCCAGCATACGCGCCCGTTCATTGCGGTTACCCGCCACCTGTGGCGCCACCATCAGCTCCGGCGACACCATCACCCGGGCAAACTCCATGTTCTTCACATCCCGTACTCGCCCCAGGAACAGCTTCGGCGCCTTGTCCCAGCGGTAACGGCTCTTGGCTTTGGCAAAGTGCTCCGGCGTGTAGCCTTTGCGCAGCATGTTGGCCACGGCGACGAACGCTTTGTCATCGCCCTTGTCCTGTTCCAGCGCCTGCCAGCTGGCATAGCGGAACAGCATCGGGTGGCGCGGCCGGGTGCCGTAGCGGTACAGCTCGATGCAGTCCTCGACGAACAGTTCAAAGTCCTTGCGAGCGCTTTTCAGCAACAAGAACGGCACCCCCTGATGCGTGAGGCGCTGGAACCAGCCAAACAGGCCCCATTCATCATCGACGATAAGCGCCGTGGGCTGTTCCGGCACCATCACCGTATCGAAGAAGCTGACCCGGGTGTAGTGCTCGGCGCTGCCACTGAAGGCCGCCTGGATCGTGGCCGGGTGCGCCTGGATCAACGGGTTGAGCACATTGTCCATTGCCGGCCCGGCGCGCAGTGAATGGTCGATGCAGCGTTGCCGGATGAAGCTGCCATGGTGCGGGCTGAGGCCGTTGAGGTTTTGCAGTTCGTCACCCAGGGTAATGATCGACTGCGGACTGCGATCGAGTACCGCCAGCATCGGTGCCGACAGCTCGTGGGCTTCGTCGACGATGACATGAGTGTAACGGCTGTCGATCACATGCTCGGTCAGCGACAGCAGCTTGACCCGGTGGTAGTCACGCACCGGCAGCTGAATGTCCCGCGCCGACGGGCGAATCAGCTCTTGCCAGTACAGGCGTGCCTTTTCCAGCAGCACCTCCTGATCCAGCGGCGAGGTGCCAGGCCCGGCCCAGGGCAAGTGGTGCAGCTGAAGCTGGGTATCGGCACTGTGGCAGAACGTGCGCACGGCGCGGATACACAAGGCAACCACATCACGCGCTGCGAGCGGGCCGATATCTGGGATGGACAGCCAGCGCACCACTTGCGCTTCCTGGGGGCGCCAGGACAGCTTGGTGCGGTACGGATCGCGCAATCGCCAGCCGTTGCTGGTGAGGTCACGGTTGAGCAGCTCGTCAGCCAGTTGGCCGAAGGTCAGCGCGGTATAGGCGGCAGCGTCCTTGACCCGCGCCTGCAGCGCGCGCAACTGGCCTTCAGTCAAGGCCAGCAGCAAGGTGCGCTGTGGCTCCAGCAGCCGGGCGAACTGGTGAATCAGGAAGGTCTTGCCGGTGCCGGCGAAACCTTGCACAGCCACAGACTCGTCGATGCCACTGAGGAATTCGCGCAGCAGGCGGTTCTGCTGGTCGCTGAGCATCAAGTCACTGGCCAGCGACGGCAGGTACACCGGGTGCAGCGGCGTGGCCCGTTGGCGGTAGCGGTCGGCGAACTGGAAGTTCCACTGGCCTTCGTCATCCAGCCATTCGTCCGCCTGGTACTGCACTTCGGCCGACAGCAGTGCAATGCCGTTTTCGCCCAGCATGCCCAGGCCCATGGCGAACGCTTCGCGATCGAATTGCTGTGCTACCTGGGCCTGGAAGCGCCCGGGGGCGACACCTTCGACTTCGTTGGCGATGCGCACGATTTCGGCGAAACGACGCTCCTGCGCGTCGGCCGAGGCGGTGGCAGGCTGGCGTGGCAGGTTTTGCACGAACAGAACGGTAGCGGCATCGACAACACTGGCGGTGGTGAAGAACTCGGTAACGGCCGCGCTGGCGAGGCGGTCGGCCTGGTCGCTGGGCAAAGGCAGGTAGAACATCGGCACCTCGGGTGAAATCAGGGCGGCACGATAGCAACTTTTGGCGTGGAATGCTGGGTTCAGTGTTGCCTGGGCTGGCCGCCTCAAACCCTGCAGCGCTTCAATGTTTCACTGGGAAACTCCTTGAACAACTGCCGGTAACTCTCTGAAAACCTTCCTAAATGCCAGAACGACCAGCGCATCGCCACCTCGGCCACGGTCACGCCGCCACCGCGCAACAGATCACGCCGCGCACCGTTGAGCCGGCGCAGGCGCAGCCAGTGCGCCGGCGGCATGCCGGTAAACGCCTTGAACGCCTGCTGCAACTGGCGCAGGGAAACCCCAGCCACGTCTGCCAGCTCAAGCAGATTCAGCGTCTCTTCCGGGCAGTCGGCCGCCCATTCGCTGACCCGGTGCATGATCGCCCTTTCCTCGTCCCGCCGCCCCAGGGCCACGCCCTGCAAACGCTGGCTGGCGTTGTCGAGAATGAACAGGCAGTCCTCCAGCAGCTGCTCAGCCAGGGCCTGCCCTTGCAACGGGCAACCCTCCTCGCCCAACCGGGTCAAGGTGGCGCTGAGCCAGCTGCCGAACAGCGCATTCTGGCCGCTGCCCAGTGGCACCATGAACAACCCTTCCAGGCGCTGCGGGTCCAGGCCATGGCGGGCCAGAAAGGCCTGGTCGAACACGACCGCCACCTCCTGGTAGTTCTCCGGCGTGATCCAGATATTGCGGCTTTGTTCGTTCAGCAGGTACAGGCTGTTCTCGCTGCGGTCGAAGCAAAACGCCAGCGAGCCGCTTGGCGCGCGAAAGAATTGCTCCACCCGGGTGTTCAGGCGCTCTTCGTACACCTCCACACCATCCAACCCCAGACACCGCAGCTCACCGCTGAAGTACCCGGGCGACATCTGCCGGTACTGCTGCTGCCAGCCAGGGGTGGCGCGCACTTGCTCGGTGACGTCAGTGGTGTGGAAAGCCTGGACCTTCAACGCATTGGCGGTTGTCACACATCGTCCTGTATGCACTCTTTTGGTGCATTCGATACTGAAGAAAGTGGATAGATCGCCCCGGGGGGCTGCGACCAAGATAGTCTGCAGCGCGTCACCTGGGAAGCGTAACGCCTTCGCAACTGTCCAACGGTTTTCGCAAGCGCCCACGCTCCCCCACTAAAACCCAACCAAGAGGTCTGTATGAACGCCCCCTTCGATCAGCTGTCCACCTGGCTGAAAGAACACCGGATCACCGAAGTCGAATGCGTGATCAGCGACTTGACCGGCATCGCCCGCGGCAAGATTGCGCCTACCGCCAAGTTCCTCCATGAGCGAGGCATGCGTCTGCCAGAAAGCGTGCTGCTGCAGACGGTCACCGGCGACTACGTCGACGATGACATCTATTACAACCTGCTCGACGCCGCCGACATCGACATGGTCTGCCGCCCCGATCCCACCGCCGTTTACCAGATCCCGTGGGCGATCGAGCCAACCGCGATCGTGATCCACGACACCTTCGACAAGCAAGGCAACCCTATCGAGCTTTCGCCACGCAACGTCCTGAAAAAGGTGCTCAAGCTGTACGCCGACAAGGGCTGGCAGCCGATCGTCGCGCCCGAGATGGAGTTCTACCTGACCAAGCGCTGCGAAGACCCGGATTTGCCACTGCAGGTACCACTGGGGCGTTCCGGCCGTGCTGAAAGTGGCCGCCAGTCGTTCTCGATCGACGCCGCCAACGAATTCGACCCACTGTTCGAAGACGTCTACGACTGGTGCGAGATCCAGGGCCTGGACCTGGATACGCTGATCCACGAAGACGGCCCGGCGCAGATGGAGATCAACTTCCGCCACGGCGACGCGCTGGACCTGGCCGACCAGATCACCGTGTTCAAGCGCACCATGCGCGAGGCCGCGCTCAAGCACAACGTGGCCGCCACGTTCATGGCCAAGCCGATCACCGATGAACCCGGCAGTGCCATGCACCTGCACCAGAGCGTGGTCGACATCGCCACTGGCAAACCGATCTTTGCCAACGAAGACGGCAGCATGAGCCAGCTGTTTTTGCATCACATCGGCGGCTTGCAGAAGTACATCCCCAAGCTGCTGCCGATGTTCGCGCCCAACGTCAACTCGTTCCGCCGCTTCCTGCCGGATACCTCGGCACCGGTCAACGTCGAGTGGGGCGAAGAAAACCGCACGGCCGGCCTGCGCGTGCCCACCTCCAGCCCTGAGGCGATGCGGGTGGAAAACCGCCTGCCGGGCGCCGATGCCAACCCGTACCTGGCCATCGCTGCCAGCCTGCTGTGCGGCTACCTGGGCATGGTCGAGCAGATCGACCCTAGCGCACCGGTGCAGGGCCGCGCCTATGAACGCCGCAACCTGCGCCTGCCGATCACCATCGAGGATGCGCTGCAGCACATGGAGGACTGCGAAACCGTGCAGCAGTACCTGGGCAAGCAGTTCGTCCAGGGCTACGTGGCGGTCAAGCGCGCCGAGCACGAGAACTACAAGCGCGTCATCAGCTCATGGGAGCGTGAATTCCTGATGCTGAGTGTCTGATCCACCGCGGGGGTGCTTTGCACCCCATGCACAGGCAAGCCTGCTCCGAACTCGAAGAACAAGACCAACGAGGTGTTCCCATGCGTCATCTGCAAGCCCTGATCCCCGCTGCATTCACCCTGCTGTTCGCCACCACCACCCAGGCCGCGCCCACGGTCAGTGTGTACAACTGGACCGACTACATCGGTGACACCACCCTGGCCGACTTCCAGGCCAGCAGCGGAATCAAGGTGGTCTATGACGTGTTCGACTCCAACGAAACCCTTGAAGGCAAGCTGTTGGCCGGGCGTACGGGTTATGACGTGGTGGTACCGTCCAACCACTTCCTCGCCCGCCAGGCCCAGGCCGGCGCCTTCCTGCCATTGGACCGCAGCAAGCTGCCGAACTGGCAGCACCTGGACCCCAAACTGCTCAAGCAACTTGAACAGAACGACCCCGGCAACCAGTACGCCGTGCCTTACCTGTGGGGCACCAATGGCATCGGCTACAACGTCGACAAGGTCAAGGCGGCACTGGGTGTGGACCATATCGACTCGTGGGCGGTGCTGTTCGAGCCCGAAAACCTGAAAAAGCTCAAGCAGTGCGGCGTGGCATTCATGGACTCGCCCGACGAGCTGTTCCCGGCCGTGCTCAACTACCTGGGCATGGACCCGCGCAGCGAAAAACCGGGCGACTACGCCAAGGCCGAGGCCCGCCTGCTCGAACTGCGCCCCTACATCACCTACTTCCACTCCTCCAAGTACGTCTCTGACCTGGCGAACGGTGATGTCTGCATCGCGTTCGGCTACTCCGGCGACGTGTTCCAGGCTGCCAACCGCGCCGTAGAGGCGAAAAACGGCGTGAAGGTCGCCTACAGCATTCCCAAGGAAGGCAGCAACCTGTGGTTCGACCTGCTGGCCATCCCCAAGGACGCCAACAACCCCGAGCAGGCCCTGGCGTTCATCAACTACCTGCTCGACCCCAAAGTGATTGCCAAGGTCAGCGCCACGGTCGGCTATGCCAACGCCAACCCGGACGCCAAGGCCTACATGGATGCATCGCTGGTGAACAACCCCGAGATCTACCCACCCCAGGAGGTGCTGGACAAGCTGTACATCTCCAGCACCCCGAGCCCGAAAATCATGCGCGTCATGACCCGCTCCTGGAGCAAGATCAAGTCCAACCGCTGAGTCGAGAACGCTCATGTCTTTCAATACCCAACACACCGCCTCGTACTACGCCGCCACAGCGCGCGACGCGGCACCCTACCCCAGCCTGGACAGCGAACTGACGGCCGACGTATGCGTGATCGGCGGCGGACTGACTGGGGTCAATACAGCCCTGGAGCTGGCCGAGCGCGGCCTCTCGGTGGTGCTGCTGGAAGCCCGACGCATCGGCTGGGGCGCCAGTGGGCGCAACGGCGGCCAGCTGATTCGCGGTATTGGCCATGATGTCAGCGGCTTTGCCCGGCATGTCGGCCAGGACGGTGTGCGCTACCTGAAGCAGGCCGGCATCGACTCAGTGGAACTGGTGGCCGAGCGCATCGCCCGCTACGGCATTGCCTGCGATCTGCGCTGGGGCTTCTGCGAACTGGCCAACACCGCGGCGCAGTTCGCCGCCTTCAAGGAGGAACAGGACGACCTGGCCGCCCTGGGCTATCGCCATGAAACACGCCTGGTCAGCGCCGGGCAGTTGAACGAAATCGTCGCCAGCGACCAGTACGCTGGCGGCCTGGTCGACATGGGCTCGGGCCACCTGCACCCGCTGGATCTGGTGCAGGGCGAAGCCCGCGCGGCCCACAGCCTGGGCGTGCGCATTTTCGAACAAAGCCCGGTGCTGCGCATTGAGCACGGGCCCAGGTTGACGCTGCACACGGCGCGCGGCAAGGTGCGCGCAAGCAGCCTGGTGCTGGGCTGCAACGCTCACCTGGATGAACTGGAACCGCGCCTGAGCGGCAAGGTACTGCCGGCCGGCAGCTATGTGGTGGCCACCGAACCCTTGCCCGAAGCGCTGGCCAGCAGCCTGATCCCGCAGAACATGGCGCTGTGCGACCAGAAGGTCGGCCTGGACTACTACCGCCTCACCGCAGACCGCCGCCTGCTGTTCGGCGGCGCCTGCCACTATTCTGGACGACACCCCAAGGACATCGCTGCCTATATGCGGCCCAAGGTGCTGAAAGTATTCCCGCAACTGGCCAACGTGCGCATCGACTACCAGTGGGGTGGCATGATCGGCATCACCGCCAACCGTTTCCCTCAGGTCGGGCGCCTGAACCAGCACCCTAACGTGTATTACGCCCAGGGCTATTCCGGGCACGGGCTGAACGTGACGCACTGGACGGCGAAACTGCTGGCCGAAAGCATCGCCCTCGGCCACAGCCACGGCCTGGATGTGTTCAGCGCCGTGCCGCACCTGACCTTCCCTGGCGGCAAGGCCCTGCGCTCACCCCTGCTGGCACTGGGCATGTTGTGGTACCGCTTGCGTGAGGCCCTGGGTTGAGTGGGCAGCAACGTTTGCAGCGCCCCTCAGGGCGAGCCACGCACTGTGTTCTTTTCAAAGAGGATTACCCCGTCCACTGGCCAACTGCCTCGCACCTGCTAGCGTTGTTGAGGCCGACCTCTCACGGATGCCTTTTCATCATGAAATCATTGCCTCGCATTACCCTGTTGTGCGCCGCGCTGCTTGCCGTGGCCGCCTGCTCCAGCAACCGCGTGGACCCCAAGGATTACTCCGGCTTCCTCAAAGACTACAGCCGGCTGCAAGAAGCCAAGAGCCCGTCGGGTGACCCGGTGATGCGCTGGATCGACCCCAAGGTCAATATCAACCAGTACAGCCAGGTGTTCGTCGAGCCAAGCCAGTTCTACCCCAAGCCGCAGCCAACAGCGGTTATCTCGCAGCAGACGCTGCAGGAAATCACCCGCTACTTCAACGAGGCCCTGCGCCGCGAAATGGCCAGCGTGATGCCGTTGGCCAAGGGGCCTGGCCCGGGCGTGATCGTGGTGCGCCCGGCGATCACGGCAGTGTCCACCAGTAACGAGGGCCTCAGGCCTTACGAGGTGATCCCTATCGCGCTTATCGCGGCAGGTGTGAATACCGCCATGGGTGGCCGTGACCAGGACGTGGATGTCGGTGTGGAGGCAGCGTTCCTGGACGGCTCCAGCCAGAAGGTACTGGCCCAGGTGGTCCGCAAGGGCGCGGGCCAGGAGCTGGAGAACGATACCCAGAAGCTGACCTTGAATGACGTCAAGCCGGTGCTCGATGGCTGGGCCAAGGACATGCGTGCGAGCTTCCTGGCAGCGAAGCAGAAAGGCCGCTGAGTCAGCGCTGACCCAGCAGGTCAACGCAACCTGGTGAAGGAGCGGCCCATCGAGACACAAGGCCGCTCCAATTGACCGCGTTAAACATCAGCACTCGACAAAAGCGACCGCCAAACCGCCGCGCGAGGTTTCCTTGTAATTGGCATGCATGTCCGCGCCAGTATCACGCATGGTGCGGATCACCCGATCGAGCGAGATGAAGTGCTCGCCATCCCCCCGCAGCGCCATCTGCACAGCGTTGATCGCCTTGACCGCAGCAATCGCATTGCGCTCGATGCACGGCACCTGCACCAGGCCGCCCACCGGGTCGCAGGTCAGCCCAAGGTTGTGCTCCAGGGCAATTTCGGCGGCGTTTTCAAGCTGGGGCGGCGTAGCGCCCAGTACCTGCGCCAGGCCGGCAGCAGCCATCGAACAGGCCGAGCCCACCTCCCCCTGACAACCCACCTCGGCACCGGAAATCGAGGCGTTCTTTTTGCACAGGATGCCAACCGCCGCTGCGCCAAGCAGGAAGTCCACCACATCAGCATCGCAGGCATTGGGGTTGAACTTCATGTAGTAGTGCAACACCGCCGGGATAATGCCGGCTGCCCCGTTGGTGGGCGCGGTAACCATACGCCCACCGGCAGCATTTTCTTCATTGACCGCCAAGGCGAACAGGTTGACCCACTCCATGGCACCAAGGGTCGAGCCGATCACGTTGGGTTTGCCCAGCTCCTGCAGGCTGCGATGCAACCGCGCGGCGCGGCGCTTGACGTGCAAGCCGCCCGGCAGGATGCCCTCGTTGCGCAGGCCGTTCGCCACGCACTCACGCATGGCCGCCCAGATGCGCAACAAGCCTTCGCGCACCTCGGCCTCCGGGCGCCAGGCGCATTCGTTGGCCATCATCAGTTGCGCCACGCTCAGGTTGTGGGCCTTGCACAACGCCAGCAGTTGCGCACCACTGTCGAACTCATAAGGCAGCATCACGGCATTCATTTCGCTTGCCGGCGCATCGATCTCGGCTTGCTCGACGATGAAGCCGCCGCCCACCGAAAAATAGGTCTGGCTCAACAGGCTGCGCTGCCCGTCCATGGCTTCCAGGCTCATGGCATTGGGGTGATAAGGCAGGCTCTCGTCGAGCAGCAGCATGTCACGGCCGTAGTCGAAGGCCAGCGGATGGCTGCCGTCGAGCATCAGGCAGTGCTCTTGCAGGACCTGGCCGATGCGCGATTCGATCGTGGACGGGTCGATACAGTCCGGCCACTGGCCCATCAAGCCTAGCAGGCACGCGCGGTCGGTGGCATGGCCAACCCCAGTGGCCGACAGCGAGCCATACAGCCGCACTTGCACGCGCGTTACCTGGGCCAGCAGCCCCTGCTCACGCAAAGCCTGGGCAAAGGTGGCCGCCGCGCGCATCGGGCCGACGGTATGGGAACTGGACGGCCCGATGCCAATTTTGAAAAGGTCGAAAACACTGATAGCCATGCTAATGCCTGACCCTGCCCTGACATGCATCCAGGGTAGGGTTGTCTGAAGAAATTGAGCGTTATTGCGATTTTGCGCGATACTGCCGCGCTGGCTCACGGATGACCAACGAAACTTCCTAAGCAAGCCTTTAGTGGTACTAAACGATGCGACGACAACTCAATGGTCAGATGTTCGTCTGGCTGCATGTATTTGCCTGCGCAGCCCGGCACCTGTCCTTCACCCGCTGTGCCGAAGAGCTGCACATCACCCCGGGCGCGGTCAGCCAGCAGATGCGCCAACTGGAAGAGCGCCTGGGCTACCGGCTGTTCCTGCGCCGGGCGCGCGGCGTGGAGCTGAGCGCCGAGGGGCAACGCCTGGCCCAGACGGTGGCCGAGGCCTACGGCAGTATCGAAGCCGAGCTGCTGCGGCTGGACGCGGGGGAAATCCGCGGCACATTGCGTGTGCGTTCGATCCCGTCGTTCCTGGCCAAATGGCTCACGCCGCGCTTGCCGCGTTTTCAACAACGTTACCCGGACATCGAGTTGCGCCTGGTGGCTGAGGACAGTGCCCAGGCGCTGACGCCGGGCGACTTCGACCTTGCCATCGACCTGAACGATGGCAGTTACCCAGGCATGCTCTCGACGCCGCTGCTGGACGAGCAGATCTTCCCGGTGTGCTCACCTGCCCTGCTGCGCGGGCGCCCGCCGCTGCATGGCCCCGCTGACCTGGCGCACTACCCGCTGCTGCATGACATCACCGCCTGGCGTGGCAGTTCGGAATATGCCGAGTGGGAGTTCTACCTGGAAGGCATCGGCGCCGCCGGCCTGGATGTGCGGCGCGGTCACACCTTCAACCGCAACCACCTGACCATCGAGGCGGCTATTGCCGGTATCGGCGTGGCGATTGCCCGCCGCACGCTGCTCAATGATGAACTGGAACGCGGGGCACTGATCGTGCCGTTTGGTGTACCGATCGCCAACCACAAGCGTTATGTGGTGCATTACCCGCCAGGCGGCTTGAACCAGCCAGGTGCGCGGGCGGTGCATGACTGGCTGGTGGAAGAAGCGCGGGGGTTCAGGGCGTTGCATCCGTTGAACAAGGAATAACCAGCTGGGCGCGCTTGGTGCAGGAGCGCTTCGCTCAATAAGCCTGCTTACCGGTGAAGGCATTAAGCGTGCGCACCAGGATCACGAAGTCCAGCCACAACGACCAGTTGTTGATGTACTCGATGTCCGAGTCGACTCGCTGGATCATTTGCTCGATATCCTTGGTCTCCCCCCTGAACCCGCGCACCTGCGCCAAACCTGTCATGCCGGGCTTGATATTGTGGCGGGCAAAGTAGTCAACGATATCCTGCGAATACAAAGTGTCATGTTGCAAGGCATGTGGCCGCGGCCCTACCAGGGACATTTCCCCGGTCAGCACATTGAACAGTTGTGGCAGTTCATCAAGGCTTGTCCGCCGGATAAAGGCGCCGACCCGGGTCAACCTTGGGTCGTTCTTCTGCGCCTGCTTGACCACACCTGCTTCCGGTTGGTGAACATGCATGCTGCGAAACTTCCAGATGCGGAACGATTCTCCTGTCCAGCCGGTACGTTCCTGGCGGAAGAACACCGGGCCGCGGCTATCGATCTTGATGGCCAGCGCAACAGCCAGCAATACGGGTGATGCAAACAGCAAAATCAACGCGGCCAGCACCCGGTCTTCAAGGTTTTTCAAGAACAGGCTCATGCCCGTCAAGGGTGTTTCCGACAAGGTCAGCACCGGAATGCCGGCAATTTCACGCACGCTATGGTTGATCAGGCGTAACGAGAAGATGTCGGGCACCCAATTGACCGCAATGCACTTGTCGAGCAATTTGAAGTACACATCGTTGATGACTTCGGAGCCCCCCAGCGGCGTCACCAGGTACACCGTACGAATGCCATGCCGGGCCACCAGCTCGTCGAGGTCGCCAATATGCCCCAGCACCGGCAGGCGCTGCTTGCCTTCGGCACTTTCCGGCCCTTGCTCATCGCCCTTGTCAAGCACCACGCACCCCAGCACCCGCTCGCCAAACCACGGGTTGTTGCTGATTTTCTGATAGAGGAAGTTGGCCAGGTCACCGTTGCCGATGATAAGGGCATTATCCAGACGCGCGTGGGCGGTAAAGCGTTTTTGCAGTTCACGCACGGCAAAGTGCAAGAACAATTGCGCGAAATAACCAATGACGAACAACTGCCCCATCAGCAACCGCGAATAGGTCTCGCTCTGCTTGGTCAGGAAAGCCATGACCACCAGGAAACAAAAGGTTGCCGACCAGGCCTTGAACAGGCGGAACGCCTTGATCGAAAGCCCGACGTTGGTGCGGTAGATCGCGTAATGATCATAAATGACTGCCAGTGCGCCAATCAGCAGCAGCAGCATGATCACGTAATCGGATGTGATATAGCCGAACTGGTCGTAGATCAGGTACCAGGCAATACCGGTGACGGCAATACCATCGAGGCCGGCCTGGATGGCGTTACTGACACTGCTTCTTCTCTGGAGTAAGGAACGACTGCTTCTGGGTTCGAAAACCATTTCAGACCTCATCAAGATGAGCGTAGCAAGTGCCTTCCATCAAACAGCAAGTCTTGAAAACCGACTTAAGCAAAAACCGTGCAGCAGGCTCGTGGCGCCCTCAAGCGATTGATATCACTGTAGCAGCCACCCGGCGCTGGCGTACCCGGGATCACCGCTTTTGCGATTTTTGGCCGATTCATAGGGCCCGCCTGGCCGAAACCGCCGCCCGCCGGTACAACAGGGTACGCAACAGGAATAGCGGATTGCCCACCACATAACGCATGAACAGGCGCTTGGGCTCGCGCAGCAGGCGGTACAGCCACTCGCCCCCCAAACGCCGCAGCCATTCGGGGGCACGGCTGACCTTGCCGCCGAGAAAGTCCAGGATCGCCCCACCGCACACGATCAGGCATGGCCCGCCAGTGGCTGCCAACGCCGCTGCCACCGCTTCCTGCTTGGGCATGCCCATGCCCAGCACGATCAGCTCGGGTTGCTGGACGCGGGCCAACTGCAGATAGGTTTGCAGGCTGGCGAAGCCATCGTGAACCGACACTGGCACAATGCCGAATTCGGCTTTACAGCGCTGCACAGCCTGGTCCAGGTAGGGTTGCCGGGTGCCCCAGAAGGCGACCTTGCGCCCTCGGTAAGCAGCCATGAGCCTGGGAATGAAGTCTGTGCCGTTCATGTTGAGCCCGGGTTCCAGGCCCAGGCAGCGATACAGGATCGCCATGCCGGCACCATCGCGCAGCAGTACATCTGCGGCCGACAGCGCCTGGCTGTAGCCACCATCGCGCACCACCAGGTTCATCGCATGGGCGTTGACGAAGCCCAGCACGGTGGCCGTATCCGGTGTGGCCAGGCGATCGAGCAGGTGCTGCACGGCGGCGTCATCAGCGATCACTGCCAGCTGGTCGATCACACGCTTCCAGCGATTCTGCCACTGAGCCATCAGTCGTCATCCCGTTTTGAACGCACCCATTCAACCTGGCGCTTGATCAGGAAACTCAGGTACAAGGGAATTTTCCTGGCCGCGTAAAACGGCGCGTACAGCAGCACCGAGAACGGTATCACTTCACGGCAGAAGCGCGCCCAGGCCAACACCACGGCAAAGGCCAGCAAGGCCAAACCGGCAAAGGCGAGCCACGCGGGCGCCGCCAGGCCGAACAGCAGGTACGCCAGCCAGGTCACCAGGTTAAGCCCGAGCAAGGTCAGTACCAGCAACGCCAGGGGCGGCACCAGCAAGTCCAGGGTCAAGGCCGCCAGGCTAGCGTTACGCTGGGTGATGGCAGCCATCGCCCGCTTGGGTGCGTCGGCAAGCATCAAGCCCAGATGGCCGTGCTCCCAGCGGGTGCGTTGGCTGTTGAGGCCCTGCTGGCTAAGTGGGAACTGGCTAGTGACCAGTGCCTCGGGGCAGAAAGCAGGCGGTTTGCCCTGCTGGCAAAGGTCCAGGCCCAGCTTCACATCCTCGACCAGATGACCATTGGCCAGGTTGATCAGACTCAGATCGTGCCAGCCGAACGCCATGCCCGCGCCCATCAGTTGGCATGGCAGGCCCAGGCGCGCCCAGCCACGTGGCCGCACCAGGTTCTTGACCCGCCAGGCAAACTCGGCAACCTGCACCCTCAACCCAGCACCTGCCGGTGCACGCATCAGATACAGCGACTGTACCGGGCGGGCAAGTGCGTGGCAGCGGCGCGCCAGGCAGTCGATCGCCCCCTCGCCCACCTGGCAGTCGGCATCCACCACGATGACCACCTCGGGCGGCCGCTGAGCCAGGTGGCGCACGCCGAAATCCAATGCGTAACCTTTGCCGCGCAAGCGCGTATCGTGGCGCTCTACCACTTCGGCACCGGACGCGCGTGCCAACCGGGCCGTGTCATCCGAACAGTTGTCTGCCACGACCAGCAAGCGGTCGCCGTCCAGCAGTTGCGGCGTAACGCTGGCCAGCATCGCACGAATGACCAGCGCCTCATCGTGGGCGGGCACCAACACCGCCACTCGCGGGCGCTCGCCAATGCCCTTGGGCCTGGACCGCGCCGGCAGGCAAGCCAGCAACACTTGCAGCAACAGCACCGACACCGGTACCAGGACGATGATCGCCAACAGGCCCAGTAACCAACCCAATACACTTATCATGCGTATGCCTTGAAATAGTCGGCCAGCCTGGCCGCCTCGGTATCGATGTCATGCCGTTGCACGGCACGCTGGTAGGCCACCTCGCCCATGCGCTGCAGTACCTCGGCCGGTTGCGCCAGGCAGTCGGCCATGGCTGTTGCCAGCTCGTCCACGGCACCGGCTGGGAACAGCCAGCCGTTTTCGCCAGGCCGCACCAGCTCGGGGATACCCGCTACATAGGTGGTCAGCACGGGCCGGCGCAAGGCCATGGCCTCCATGATGACCACGGGCAAGCCCTCGGCGAAGCTGGGTAGCACCAGCGCACGGGCGGCCAGGATTTCCTCGCGTACCTGCGCACTGCTGATCCAGCCAGTGATACGCACTTGCTGCTGCAAGCCGTGCCGGGCAATCAAGGCCTCGATCTGCTCGCGCATTTCACCGTCACCCGCCAGCACCAGCTCGAAGGCGATCGACTGGGCAGCGAGACAGCGCGCCGCTTCCAGCAACAGCAGCTGGCCCTTCTGTTCGCACAGGCGCCCGATACACACCAGCCGTGGCGCCGACGGCACAGCGACCGGCGCCACCTCATGAAAGCCACGCTCCAGGCCGCAGTGCACCACCTTCACCTTGCCCCAGTGCTCGTGCGCCACCCAACGGTACAGCTGGCTGCGCCCGTACGAGCTCACCGCCGCGACAAAGGCGGCGCGCCGTACTTTCTCACCCAAGTGCAGGAACTGTGGCTTGTCGAATTCTTCAGGGCCGTGCACGGTAAAGCTGTATGCCGGCCCGCCCAGGGCGTTGGCCAGCATGACCACTTCAGTAGAGTTGGTGCCGAAATGCGCGTGCACATGTGTCGCCTCCCCTGCCTGCAACCACTGCAGCACCTGGCAGGCCTCGGCCAGGTAGACCAGGTGGTAGGGCCAGGCACGGTCGGCCCGCAAGCCGAGGCGCATGGCCAGCCACAGCGCCTGGAAAAACCGCCGCGGCTGCGTACGCAGTACCTGCCACGTCGGTGCCAACAACCCCTTGAGCCCACCTTGCAATACGTAGCGGGTCTTGCCCCGTTCGCTTGCGTCCTCGGCATCCTGCACTTCGGCGTCCCACCCACGCAGGGCTATACGTTGCACCTCAACCCCTTGGCGCTCCAGCGCCAGTATTTCGCGACGGATGAAACTGTGGCTGACTTTCGGGTACTGATTGATGAAGTAAGCAATGCGCATACGAATCCAGATCCAAACCCGCTTGATGACCAACCTTCCCTGGCAACCTTCACTTCAGGCTGTCGACTACGGGCGGTCCGTCTACTGCCGATGCACTCACAGCAAATGCATCCCCCTGTTTTCCTTGTAGTCCAAGGTTGTGATTGCTGCTTGGCAATGCTGCCTGCAAACGGGTGAAAACATCGTCGAGCAATGCCTGGCGGCGGCGGTACATCGCCCGTTTCTTGGCCGGGATGTCAGTTTCCGCCCGTTGCGCCGGCGCTAATGGCAGGCTGAAAAAATCCTCACGGTCAGACGCTGTGGCACCGTGTTCTTGCCAGATCACGTCGTAGTTGGCCGCCAGGTCCTGGCCCTTGTCGCTGCCAAAATAGGGATGGCGATGGTGCCGGCAGGCGTCGCTGACGGCATACAGCTGTGTCACACCCAAGGTTCTGCCCAGGCATTTCAACGCTTCGAGCAACAGGCTGCGTGGCCGCAGCCCTTCGAAGTCCTTGGTCAGGTCACGGTAGATGGCCAGCGAGGTTTCGCTGTCGATACCTTTGTGGATGCCCTGCACCGCACCGATGAACAGGCAGGTTTCACCCTGGCTGCGGCCCAGGGTGAAGGCAAGGGATGCCACACGCAGGTCGGCCTGGAACAGGTTCAGCACCAGCTCGCCTTCGCGCTTGAACCAGATTGGCCGGTCCAGTACCAGGCAACAGCCCGGCGAGTGGCTGGACAGGTCACACAGCCTCAGGTTTTCGTCGCGCCCCAGCAACAGCAACGCCGGGAACTGCCCAGCCACCCGTTCAAAGTGCGTAGCCACCACCTCCAGACGCTGTGGCGCCTCCCAGCATCGGCTGATGTAAGGCCATTGCACGACACCGATACAATCCACACCCAGCCGCTGCAGACCATGCGGCCCCAGCGCCGCCGTCATGCGCTGCATGAACCCGTTCAGCTCAGGCCACTGCCTGGCGATCTGCCGTGCCAACTTGTACTTGTTGTGCATCGCCCGCAACGAGTAACCCGGTTGCAAGGTAAACACGCTTTTCACGAGGGTGCCGAGCATCATGGGTTTCTCTCACTTGTACTCGATCAAAGCCGATTTGCCAGCCGCAAGGCGGTGGCGCAGGAACTTCAGTTGGCCGAGCATTTCCGGGAACTTGCCCAACACCAGGAACACGGCCTGCAGCCAGTTCTCGCGCGTCCACTTGCCGCCACGGCGCGCCAGGCGCACCGCCTGCAGTGGGTAGATCAACAGCAACAGCAGGCCCCAGCCGCCCAGCAGCAGGCAGGCCAGCGCGATCACCAAAGGTATGCCCAGGCCCCACAACCAGGCCCGACGTGACTCACGCAGCCAATGCCGCTCGGGTGGCTGGCCATGCAGGTAGGCGCCCTCGGCATAGGCATGCCCAGCGCGCAGGCTACGCCGCCACCATTGGCTGAAACGCGTCATGCCGGCATCGTGCAGGGTCATCTCGGCAGCCAGTCGCCAGACTTTCCAGCCGCGGGCCCGCAAACGCACGCACAGTTCCGGCTCTTCTCCGGCGATCAGGTCAGGACGGAAGCCACCCACGGCAGCAAAGGCGTCTGCCCGCATCAGCGCATCGCCGCCACAGGCCTTGGCCTCACCGACCGGGGTATCCCACTCCAGGTCGCACAGCAAGTTGTACACCGAACGCTGCGGGAAGCGCTCACGCCGGCGACCACACACCACTGCCACGGCGGGGTGCTGCTCAAGAAAAGCCTGCGCCGTGGCCAGCCAGCTGGCATTCACCTCGCAGTCGCCATCGACGAACTGTACCAGTTGCATCGATGGCAACAGGCGCTGCAAGGCGGCAAAACCTTCATTGCGGGCGCGTGCGGCGGTGAACGGGATACTCATGTCCAGCGCCAGTACTGCCACGCCAAGGTTGGCGGCCAACTGCAGCGAACCATCGGTGGAACCCGAGTCGACGTACATGACTTTGTCGGCCCCCTGCGCCAGCGAAACAAGGCAGCGCTCGAGACGCTGGCCTTCATTGCGGCCGATCACCACCACCCCGATCACCGTTGCCATAGGCCTCACTCGACCGATGCCACGGCGGCCGGTTGCCGGGCCTTGATGATGGCCGGCACCCCCACTGCCAGTGAATTGTCAGGCACATCTACCAGCACGACGGCATTGGCGCCGATGATCACGTTGTTGCCGATGCGAATACTGCCCAGCACCTTGGCCCCGGTGCCAATGTCGACGTTGTTGCCGAACACCGGGGCAATCGGCTCGTCGACATTCTTCAGGCCCACCACCACGCCGTTGCGGATACGGCAGTCATCGCCGAAGCGGGCATAGCCGCTGACAACGATGCCGCCAAAATGATCGATGACGAAGTTGCGCCCGATCACCACCTCGCACGGCAGTTCGATACCGGTGATGATCTGGACGAATTTGAACAGCACCTTGTAGATGAGCGAGCACAGTTTGCGCAGCAGTGCCGGGCGCAGCGTATAACGCCAGCGGCCAAAGCGGTACACCAGCAAGACCCAGAAACCCTGGGCGCCCCAGTCCCCGCCATGGGCCCGCAGGTCGGCGCGAATATTATCGAACATGGCTCCACCTACCTTGTCGGTTGGCTGGCGTACCGGGTCTTGAACAGCAAAGACCAGGTTGCCCGGCAATGACGCCAGCAGGCCTGAATGGCGCCCCAGCCGCGTCGTTTCAACAGCGCCTTGAGTGCCAGCACCAGGTCGCCCAGCGTGACCAGCAGCATGTGCAGGGCAAGCCCCGCCACCCCATGATGCTTGCGGAAGTACAGCAACTCGCTTTCGATCTGATAGGACGAGATCTGCCGGCTGGCGGCCTCCAGCTCCGCCACCGACTTGGAGCTTTCGCCACCGATGTGCACCACCGTGGTATGCGGGTAGAACACCACTTTCCAGCCCGCTTCCTTCACCCGCTTGCAGTGGTCCACCTCTTCGTAATAAAGGAAGTAGCGCGGGTCGAACAAACCCACCTTGTCGAGTACTTCGCGGCGCACCAGGTAGAAGCAGCCGGGCAACCAGTCACACTCGCGCACCGAGGCGTGGTCCCAGTTCATGTCGTCGACCATCTTCACCCCTGGGAAGAACCGCCCCAACCCGGTACGCCCGACGAACACATTGAGCGGTGTGGGGAAGTAGCGACAACTGGGCTGCAGGTCGCCATCGCGACCCTCCAGGCGCACCCCCAGTACGCCGCACTCCGGGTGGGCGTCCATGTAGTCGAGCGTTTTTTGCAGCGAGTCGGCGGCAACGAAGGCATCGGTATTGAGCAGCAAGGCATACTTGCCCTTGAGGTGCGCCAACA
Source organism: Pseudomonas sp. TYF_14 (assembly GCF_043105275.1). Classification (NCBI taxonomy): domain Bacteria; kingdom Pseudomonadati; phylum Pseudomonadota; class Gammaproteobacteria; order Pseudomonadales; family Pseudomonadaceae; genus Pseudomonas; species Pseudomonas sp. TYF_14. Next base: position 39,202 of record NZ_JBICLK010000061.1, on the reverse strand, counting down.
ACTGGTTGTTGGCCCGGCCGAAACCCACGTTCTGCTTGTTGCTCAGCAGCAGTGCCTCGGGGCACACCTGGGCCATGCGCTGCACCGAGTCATCGCGCGAGGCATTGTCGACCACCAGGTAACTGGCCAGCCGCTCGCTGTCGGCCCGGCGCAGCGCATCGAACATCGGCTGCAACAGTCCAGCGGTATTGAAGTTGACCACCATGACATCCACAGGTTTGCTAGCCATTTCAGCTGTCCCCGAAGAAATACTGACGTCTTTGCGCCATCAGTAACGGTTCCACTTCCGGGTCGTAGGCACCGTTGCGCTGCTTCACCAGATCGATCCATGGGTAGGCTTCGCAACGTGCCTCGACCCGCTTGATCAACTGTTCGGTGGTACAAATGAACTCGGCAGGGTTGCCACCATAGACGGTGCCTGGCGGCACGTCCTTGGTCACCACCGCCCCTGCCGCCACGATGGATTCGGGCCCGATGGTCACGCGAGGCATCACGATCGCACCATGGCCGATGAAGCAATTGTCCTTGATGTCGATGAAACCGACCGAATCCAGGTGCTTGCCAAAGCGATGCTCGATCAGCAATACCACCCCGTCATGACCGATCAACGTGCAGTCGGACAAGCCCACGCTGTTACCGATACGTACCAGCGACGGGTCGAGAAACTTGCAGCCTGTATTGACGTAGAAATTGCTGCCGACCGAATGAAAGTTGCCCCATCGGGCCAGATAGGCCCCCCATTCAAGACCAGAGGGGTTGCAGAACCTCCTGTAGAATTTGCCACCTCGCCCGGTTGCATGGGCGTAGCGCGCCACTGCCTTGCGTATCCATCCTTTCATACTGCCTGGCCTCGCGATCTGAACAATCTGGAGTCTCCTGAGGCGTTCCGGTCTCGTTCTTCTAGGTGCTGACCGCATCGCACTCACCCGTGTACAACCTTCATCACGCCGCGGCGCCGCTGGCCGCTTTCATCTTGTTATCGAGGTGGTCGGCCAGCCGCAAGGCAAATTGCAACAGCGGCATGGTCGGGTTGGAGGCGCCGCCCTTGGCAAAAATGCTGCTGCCGGCGACATACAGGTTTTCGGTACCGAACACCTTGCAATTGGCATCGACCACACCGAACTGCGGCGAGGCGGCCATGCGCGTGGTGCCCATGTGATGGGCATGGGGTGCCATTCTCAGCGGTATCGAGGTGTCGTAAACGAAATCGTTGAGCTTGACGAACCCCAGGTCCATGTCGGCGAACTGCTTGGCCAGTTCGCTGCCAATGCACTTGATGGTGTGCCGGTCTTCGGCGCTAAGCACCCAATTGACATTGACCTTGGCCACGCCCAGCGCATCCTTCTTGTCCAGCAGCGAAATGCGGCTGTGCAGGTTGGGGAACTGCTCGATCATGGTGCTGATCACGCCGTCACCAGGGCAGCTGAACTTGGCGACGAAGGCGACCTTGCTGGCAAACCCCATGTCGCAGGCCAGGCTCTCGAGAAAATACTTCACCTCGGCAGTGCGGCCATAAGTTTGCACATCGGCCAGCAAGGAGGCGGTGACATTGCCTTTACCGGCCTTGTACTCGTCGACGAAAGCATCGGTGGTGTAGTACTGGCGCGGCTCTGGGTCCTGCCCGGACTTGAGGATGAAAGTGCCCATTTCGATATTCAGGTGTTCCATGAAACACCCGCCGACCAGCCCTTCCTTGCTCACCACGCCTGCGGCCACCAGGGTCTCGCTGTTCAGCAACTGCCGGGCATTCTCGATGGCCCCTGTGGCCAGAATGAAATTTCCAGCCACCAGGCGTTGACGATTGCACTCATAGTCAGACAAAACCACCGCAGCCAGGTGGCCGGAAGCCTTGTCGAACTCCAGGTCAACGCAATTACAGTTGATGAACACATCCAGGCCTGGGGTCTGCTCCAGTGCTGTAGCGTACTTCTGCGCAAAACGTGTCGGCGTGCTGAGCAGAAAACGGTCCGCCTCGAAGTCACCGCCATTGAGACCGGCATTCATCGCGCGAAAATCCGAGCCAGGCGCCAGATCGACGATCTCCATGGCTGCCGGCAGAAAGCCTTCGATCTCCGAGTAGGGAATTGGCCAGCCCGGCAAGACGCCTGGCGGGGCGACGGCAAAATCCGAAGGGGTGAATGGTCGGCACCGGCCAGCCCAGTGATTGGAGGTGCCACCCAGGTAGCGCAGGCGGGTTTCCTCGGCATACAGTTCCAGGCCGGTGGATGAGCACGCGTACAAGTCTTGCGAGTGCGGCGCATATTCGCGCCCCCCGCCTTCGGCGATCATTACGCTCCAGCCGGCGGCTGCCAGGCGCAAGCCCAGGGTTATACCCGCCGGGCCGGCCCCGATGATGCAGAAATCATAGTGATCGCGCAGCGCCTTCTGCTGCTCAAAGTCCTTGATCATGCTGACGCGTTCCGAAAGTAACGGGACGGCAATACCCAACCGTTGATTACCACGAACCCGGGCTTTTCGACCGTCTTGCCCGCAACGGCCGCCGAGGCGCCGAACACCGCGCCCCCCGCGCCGAGCAAGACACAGCTCTGGAGAAAGCCTCTACGACCCAACTGCGCAGTACAAAAAGTGAGCTTCCCCATGTTCCCGTGACCTGTAGCCATGAAAGTTACACCCGGCAAACTGCGCTACAGCCAGTTGAAAAAGGCCGTCAACAGTGCCCCGCACAGCGCCCCGACCAGCAACATCGGCAGTACCACCAGCTCACGTTTGAGGCTGAAGATATCCAGTTTGCAGTTCACATACACAACCAGCACCAGCGTTGGCGCAGCATGCAGGGCAACCCCCCAGATAGCCCACTCCACCCCGCCAATCGCCAGTAACAGCGGCAACAGCCCCCATAACGAGACCAGGCGGATGATGTTGTCCATGGCCTGGTACTTGGTCAGGCCCAAGGCAATCCACACCTGATGAGCCAAGGTATAGCGCAATACGATGAACGATAGCGAGAGAATCGCCAGCATCGGCCCGGCTTCGCGGTAGCGATCGTCATACATCCAGCCGATCAGCAGCGGGCTGGCGGTCAGGAAACCGCCACAAATGAACAGCACCAGCAGGTCGACCAGCAGCCGAAAGCGGAAATACAGCGCTTTCAGGCGCGGCTTGTCGTCGGCCCGGGCCGCTTCGCTGAAAGCAGGCAGCGCCACCGCGCCGACAATTTTCATGAGCGCGGTCTGCACCGCACCCAGGATCAGCACGGCGATCGAATACACACCCAGTTGCGCCGCCGACATGCTGGCGCCAAACCATATGCGGTCGCCGTACATCGCCAGCACGCCGACCATCGACGACAACAGGATCCAGCGGCCAAACACGATCAGCTCGGTCAGCGCCGAACGGTCCCAGCGCAGGTGGTTGTTGGGCCCCTCCAGGGCGGTATGCCCCAGCACGGTCCAGACGACCGCCGAAACCAGGCCTGATAACACCAGCGCCCAGATCGAATGGGTCAGCAAGCCCAGCACCAGCATCACCACCAGGCCCGCCACCTGCGAGGCAAGGTCGACCAATACCACGCGCTTTTGTTGGAAAGTTCGTACCGCCACATCTATCTTGGTGGACTGGAAACCCCAGATGGCCGCCGACAGGCCGGTGACCGCCAGTACCATCGGCAGTACCGGCGCGGCATAGGTAGAGTCGGCCGGCCACAGCTCAGCCAGTTGGGCCAACCAAGCTCCCAGGGCCAGCAGCAGGGTAAGGGCAAACAGCAGGAAACCGCGGATGATCTGCACGGTCCAGGCGGTGTTGAGAAAGTCCGGGTCGTCTCCGCGGTGGCTCTGGATGATGTTCTGGCGCAGGCCGACATCGGAAAGCAAATGCAGCAGTATCGAAACAGTGGTGGCGATGACCATCACCCCGAACATTTCCGGCAGCAGCAAGCGGGCCATGATCAGATTGCCGCCCAGGCGCATCACCTGTGAAGCCACCTGCGAGACCAGGTTCCAAGACCCGGCCCTCAGGGCCCGCTTGCGCAGGCTCGCGGCGGCTGACACATCAATCGACGGCATGACTTCAATCTCTGACTGATTGGCTAAAAGTCACTATAGTTTCAATTAGCCACGATGCTAGCCGTTGCCCACCAAGGGAAAGGTGTACATAGCCGATGCCTGAACATTTTCGTGCGTTGATCGTCATCCTGTTTCTGGCGAGCGTGGTCTTCCTGATGGCCCGGCGGCCTGCCACCGACCTGATTCCGCTCAGCGACTACAAGCGCCGGCGCAATCTGTGGTTCCTGCTGACCCTGCTGGCTTTTTTCTCCCACAGCTTCTGGCTGTACCTGGGGGTGGGCGCGGTCGTCCTGTTGCTGGCCGGGCGCCGCGAGCACAACCCCATGGCGCTGTTCTACATGCTGCTGTTCCTGATCCCGCCAGCATCGGTGCAGGTGCCCGGGTTTGGCGTGGTCAATTACCTGGTCGACCTGAACCATATTCGCCTGCTGACCCTGTGCGTGCTGCTGCCGGCCGCGCTGTACCTGCGCCGCCAAGGTGACACCTTGCGCTTTGGCCGCATCTGGGCTGATAAACTGCTGGCGGCAGGCCTGCTGCTGATGAGCGTGCTCTATTTGCGCGAAACCACCCTTACCGACACGCTGCGCCAGGCGCTGTACCTGTATGTCGACGTTCTCCTGCCGTATTACGTGGCCAGCCGTGGCCTGCGCCAGATCAGCGACTTCAAGGACACCCTGCTGGCCTTCGTGCTGGCCTCTTTCGTCATGGCGCTGATCGCTGTGGCCGAGTATGTGCGCCACTGGCTGTTGTACAGCGCCCTGGTCGACGCCATGGGCGTGCCATGGAGCATGTCCGGCTACCTGAGCCGGGGCGGTGCACTGCGGGCAAGCGTCACCACCGGCCAGGCGATTGCACTGGGTTACGTGATGAGCGTGGCCATCGGCCTGTTCCTGTTCGTGCAGGGCTATGTGCAACGCCCGCTGCACAAGGCCATGGGCGCCCTGCTGCTGGCCGCCGGGCTGTTCGCGCCATTGTCGCGTGGCCCGTGGATCGGCGCCGTGGTCATCGTGGTGGTGTTCATCGCCCTGGGCAAAGGCGCCGTCAAGCGCCTGGCGCTGCTAGGTGCGGCAGGCATGCTGGCGTTGCCCTTGCTGACCGTCGTGCCTGGGGGCGAAAAGGTGCTGGACCTGCTGCCGTTCATCGGTAACCTCGAGAAAGAGAACATCACCTACCGCGAGCGGCTGATGGACAACTCGTGGATCGTCATCCAGCGCAATCCGTTGTTCGGCTCCTTCGACTTCCGCAACACACCCGAAATGCAGGCGATGATCCAGGGCGACGGCATCATCGACATCGTCAACACCTACATCAACCTGGCGTTGCGGGTCGGCCTGGTCGGGCTAGGTCTGTTCGTGGCGTTCTTTGCCGTCGTGCTGCGGGGTATCCGCAAGGCCATGCTCAGCTTTGCCGACAAGGACGACGAGCGACGACAGCTCGGCCGGGTGTTGCTGGCAACGCTGATCGGCATTCTGGTCATCATCTTCACGGTCAGCAGCATCACCTTCATCCCGGTGGTGTACTGGTCTATCGCAGGCCTGGGCGTGGCCTACATCCAGATGGTTCGCCGGCTGCACAACAGCCCGGCCGTGGAACTGGCAGAACCCGACCTACAACCCAGGTAATGTTCATGAATAGGCTGTCCCTGCGTCATTACGTGCGCTTTTCGGCCATTGCCGGCCTGGCCCTGCTGCCGCTGGCCAGCTGGGCTTCAGACTGGCAGGTCAGTGTCGATGAGCAAAATGGCTTGCCTAACGTGACACACGGCGGTGGCCCGGTCATGAAGGCCAAATTCGATTTCTGGGCTGCCAACTGGAGCTGGACCGGTTTCTATACCGACTTCAAGGTCAATGGCCCTTACCACTACACGCTGCGGGGCAAGAACAAGGAACTGGACTTCGACCTGCAGGCTGACATCCGTAAGGAACAGGCGCAAACCCTGAGCTGGGCCTTCGATCTCGACGCCCACAGCCGCCAGAGCGGTGTCATGGGTGGCGGCCTGGTGTTCCAGTTCGACCCGGCGCAAATCGCCGGCGGCATGGGCGCCCCGCAATTGTTGCCCGACAACCGCGGCTGGACGTGGGGCAAGGCTGACCAGGGGCGACGCATCGAAATGCGTTTCGACCCGCCACTGGCCAAGGTCTATTTCGAGCGCGGCAACCCGTCCGAGCTGCGTGCATTCCTCTACAAGGACCCGATCAGCGCCGGCCGCCAGCAGCTCAAGGCCGTGCTCAACGTGACCGGCGACATCGAACTCGGCCCGACACCCAGCGAGCGCTTCGGCCTGGCAGACCCCGCCACCTGGCCTGATGACCAGCTGGACTGGCGCACCTCGCCGGTGGACCTGTCGTTCCTCAACGCAGCGGAAAAACCCGCCGGCAAGCGTGGCTTCGTCAAGGCTGTCGGCGACCAGTTGATGTTCGCCGACAGCACCCCGGTACGCTTCTGGGGCACCAACCTGTCGGCCTACTCGCTGTTCAAAAGCCCCGACGACGAAATCCGCCAACAAGCCAAACGCCTTTCGGCACTGGGTTTCAACCTGGTGCGCCTGCATCACCACGACTCGCCCTGGGTCAGCCCCAACGTCTTTGGCGACGGCACCGTGGTGCGCGATACCCAGCAGCTCAGCACCGAATCGCTGCGCAAGCTCGACCTGTGGATCAAGTCACTCAAGGACGAAGGCATCTACATCTGGCTGGACATGCATGTGCAGCGTGCGTTTACCGCCAACGACCACATCGAAGACTTCAAGGAGCTGCCCGAGCAGGACGGTCGCGTCGACCTGAAGGGTTACGCCTACGTGAACGACAGTATCCGGCAGGCGATGAAACGCTTCGCCGAGCAGTACCTGACCCATGTCAACGAGTACACGGGCCTGGCCTACAAGGACGACCCCGCCATCGCCGCCGTGCTGATCACCAACGAGAATGACCTGACCCAGCATTACGGCAACGCCCTGATGCCGAACAAGGATGTACCCCGCCACAGTGCGCGCTACATGACGGCGGCCAAGGCCTTTGCCAAACAGTTTGACCTACCCGCCGACCTGACCTGGCGTGCCTGGGAGCATGGGCCGTCGAAGCTGTTGCTCAACGAGCTGGAACAACGCTTCAATGCCGACATGATCGCCCACTTGCGCAGCGTGGGCGTGAAAGTCCCCATTGCTACCACCAGCACCTGGGGCGGTAATGGGCTTAGCGCACTGCCGGCATTGAGCGTTGGCGATGTCATCGACGCCCACAGCTACGGCGACACAGGCCAACTGGAGAAGAACCCGCTGACCAGCGACGGCATGATCGACTGGATTGCTGCCGCCCAGGTCGTCGGCAAACCGCTGACCGTCACCGAGTGGAACGCCGAGCCCTTCCCGCTGCCTGACCGTCACTCGCTGCCGATTTACATCGCCGGCACCGCCAGCCACCAAGGCTGGGACGCCATGCTGCAATACGCCTACAGCCAACAGGCGTTCAACCCCGGTTGGCGCACGGCGGACAACTGGCACGCGTACAATGACCCGGCGATGATCGCCACCCTGCCCGCCGCTGCCCTGCTCTATCGCCGTGCGGACGTGAAACCCGCCACCACTCGCTACGTGTTCGCACCGACACCTGCCACCCTGTACAACCAGGAAATCACCCCGCGTAACTCACCGCTGCTGCGCACAGCCATGGAAAAGGGCCAGTTGCAGATCGCCCTGCCACACACGCCGGAATTGCCTTGGCTCAAACCCGCGCCCATCCCGGCAGACGCGCAGGTGCTGCACGACCCGGGGCAAGCGCTGCTGGCCGCCGATGCCACCGAGTCGGTGACCGACACAGGCGAACTCAGGCGCAACTGGCAACAAGGCATCTACACCATCGACACGCCACTGACCCAGGCCGCCAGCGGCTGGCTGGGCGGCCGCCCGATCAACCTGGGTGCCATTCAGATACAAATGAAGACGCCTTACGCCAGCGTCGTGGTCCAGAGCCTGGACGGCAAGCCACTGGGCCAGTCGCGCGAGCTTCTGCTGTCACTGGGCACCCGTGCCATGCCCAAGGCCGATGACAAGACGCCGTTCAATGTCGAGCCCCTTGAAGGCAGCCTGGACATCAAGGCACCCGCCGGCCTGAAACTGTTCGCCCGCGATGCACGGGAGCAGCTGAAGCCGCTGCCGGTGGCCTACAAGGATGGGCAATACACCATTACCTTCGACGGTACCTACATGTCCAATTGGCTATTCTTGAAATAGAGCATATGGCCATCTACGCTCAGGTCACCTGTAGCTGATCATCCCACCTGCACGTGTCAGGGAGTGTTCACTGCGTCTGTAAACAGCAGATTCCAGGAGGTGGGGATGAAATATCTGGTTGTGGGTGGTGCGGGCTACATTGGCTCGCACATGGTCAAGCACCTGCTCGCCGCCGGCCATGAAGTGCTGGTGGCGGACCTGGTCTCACCTGGCCCCGGTATCCAGTGGGCCAAGCTCGACATCGCCGACGAAGCCGCACTGGATGTGCTGTTTGGCGTGTGTCGCTTCGATGCGGTGTTCCACTTCGCCTCGTTCATTCAAGTGGGCGAGTCGGTCAGTGCCCCCGGCAAGTACTACCAGAACAACGTCGCAGCCACCCTTTCCCTGCTGCAGGCCATGGTCAATGCCGGCATCAGGCACCTGGTGTTTTCTTCGAGTGCCGCCGTATACGGCAACCCGCAGTACGTGCCGATCGATGAAGCACACACCAAGGGGCCGATCAACCCGTATGGGTTGAGCAAATGGATGGTCGAGCAGATTCTTGAGGACTTCGACCGGGCCTATGGTTTGAAGTCGGTAAGCCTGCGCTATTTCAATGCAGCGGGCGCTGACCCGGAAGGCCAGCTAGGCGAGCGTCACGAGCCGGAAACCCATCTGATCCCGTTGATCCTGCAGGCTGCATCTGGCCGGCGCGAGGCGGTGACAGTGTTTGGTCGCGACTACGACACGCCGGATGGCACCTGCATACGCGACTACGTGCATGTGGCAGACCTGGCGGCTGCCCATGCACTGGCAGTGGATTATCTACTGGACGGTGGCGAGCGTGCCGCGTTCAACCTGGGCAATGGCCTGGGCTTTTCGGTGCAGCAGGTGATCGATACGGCCCGGGCCGTGACCGGGCGACAGATCACTGCCCTTGACGCACAGCGCCGCGCCGGCGACCCGCCACGGCTGGTGGCGGATGCGAGCAAGGCCATGCAGGTGCTGGGCTGGCGCCCTGCATTCGCCTCACTGGAGCAGATTGTGCGGCATGCGTGGCAGTGGGAGTTGCAGTATCCCTGGAGGCGCTGAGTTGGCCTCATAGCTTTCAGGCGCAGCACAAGGCTGCGCCTGAAAGCGTATTGCCAGAAGGCTCAGTAATAGGTGCGTGGCTGTTCGTCGGCCTTGTTCAACACTGTCCCGATCAGGTTCACCGTACCCAGGTGATGCAGGCAATCCTCGATTTCCTTCTTGTTGTTCATTCCGTTGGCCACCACCAGCAACACGCAGTCGAACTTGGGTAACACGGTGATCGCATCATCCGAGCTGAGCAGCGGTGGCAAATCGAAAATGCAGATGCGCGATTCGTAGCGGTTGCGCAAATCGCCAATCAGGTTGTTCACCTTGGGCGAGGACAGCATCTCGGTCGACAGGGGCACGGGTACCCGCGTTGGCAGCACCACGAAGCGCGGCAAGGTGGGGTTGACCAGGCAGTCCTGCAACTCGGCCTTGTCCGTCAGAAACTCGTTCAGTGCCTGCTCCATGGGCAGGCCCAGGTAACTGCCGACCTTGGGCCGGCGCAGGTCGAAGTCCACCAGTAACGCAGTCTTGGTGGTGTGGTGGGCAATACTCATGGCCAGGTTGATCGCCAGCATGGTCTTGCCCGCTTCCGGCGTTGGCGAGGTGATGGCCAAGGTACGCCAGCCGTTCTCGTCCATGGCCCTGAGCACCTGCGTACGCAGCAGGTCGATCGGCCCGTTCATGTTGGAGTTCTTGTTGTACGCCACGATGCGGTTACGCTCCAGGTGGTCTGCACGCAGCGGTACCACCTTGGTGTTCACGTAATCGAACTGACCCGGCACTTCGGCCAGCGCCGTACCGGGGGCGGGAGACAGTGCCTGGGGAGTACCTGGGGTAACCTGATGAATATTGTTGCCAACAGCCGGCTTGATCCTGTCCATCACTGCTTTCCCTATACAAACCGAGACATGACTTTGTACAACAGCACATCCAGTGGCATGTAGAACACGTGCACCAGCCCTATCATGATAGCTGCCAACGCCAGTGCCGCCAGGATCAGTCGATTGCGCCAGCGCTTGCGTCGGGCCACGTCGGCCCGGGTATCGATATAGGGCAGTGCCACCAGCACCCGTTTGCCCAGCAGGCTTTCCAGGGCGCCAACGCCACGCACGCGCTGATTGAGCATTTCCAGCAGCATCACCAGCGCACCGCCACCGGCCGGTGCCAGCACCAGGCCCAGCGCAGCGATTTTCTTGCGGTTAGGCTTGATCGGCTTCTCAGGCAACAGGGGAGGCTCCAGCAGCACAAAGCGTTCAGCCTTGTTCTCCTGCTCCAGGCTTTCGGTAATCTTTGCGCCCATTTCCTTGGCACGAATCTCTTCGTATTTCTTGCGCGCGTTGTCGTGGTCTCGCATCAAGGTCACCAGGCCACGCTCGACCTGCGGCGCCTCGAGGATCTCGGCTTCGTAGCCTTCCATTTTCCGGGTCAGCTCACGCTTTTGCTCTGCCAGCGAGGCAATACGCACCTGGGCGGCGCTCATCTTGGCGCGGACACGGGCCGCGTCGAGGCTGACCGTGGACACTGCCGCAGTGCGCCCCCCACTGGCTTCGAGCGCCTGGATCTTGCGCTTGACCGCCACGACATCCGGGTGGGCGTCCTTGTAGCGGGTCAGCAGTTGCGCGTATTCGGCTTTCAGGCTTGGCAGGTCTTCGGGCAGGTCGGCACGGGTTGGCCGGGTGCCCTCGGCAACCTTGGTGGCAAGGCCGGCATTGGCCGCAGACAGCTCCAGTTCCAGGTAGCGCAGCTCTTCCTGGGCAGCCTTGTAGTCACGGTCGACCTCACGGAATTCCAGCTCCGCCCGCGACAGCATGTTCATGCGCAGGGTCTGGTGCTCGGGCAAGGCATTGGCGTGGGCCTGCTTGAAATCGGCCAGCTGGTTTTCCAGGCTGGCCAGCTCGGCACCCAGCTTGTTGGCTTCCTGGGTGAGGAATTCGGTGGTTTCGTTGGCTCGCTCGGTGCGCTGCTTGAGGTTTTCGTTGAGGAACAGCGTCACCAGTTCATCGGCGACTTCCTTGGCTACTTGTGGCTGTTTGTGCTCGAACGAGACATTGAACGCCACGGTCGCTTCACCACGGCCGCGCACGTAGGTGGTCAGGGTTTCGACCACGATCGCGTTGCGCATCTGGTCGATCTTGTCGCTTTCGCTGAAGCGCTTGTCGGCGAAGAGGTCGTACTTGCCGATGATGCGCAGCAGGTTGTCGCGGGTCATCACCCGTTGACGGATCACCTCGATGCGCTCATCGGCAAAGCTGGTGTTGTTGGTCGACACCAGCTCAGGCGAAATCTGCTGCGACTCCACCAGAATGGTGCCGGTCGACTGGTAGATCGGCGGCACCATCAACGCGACGGCCACGGTCGCGGCGAGAATGACTGCGGCACTCACCCCTAACACCAGGGCCCTGTCCTTGATAATGGCGATGTAATCTCTGAGGGAGAGCTCGTAGTCAGACTTCATAGGGCCACCTGCCTGAAGTTCAGATGTCGGGGTACCTGTACGTCAACGTCAAACCAACGATCGTAGCGGTCGCATCCGGTACATGGTCCTGCTGCCGTTCCTTGTACATCAGCGACAGGCGCAGGTCCCAGTAAGGCGAAAACTGGCGGCTGGCCCATACGCTGTAAGTCTGCAGCGTGTTGGGCGACTGCCCTTTGCTGTCCTGCCACGCGGCGTCAGCGCCCACACGGGACAACTCGGTCAGCGCATAGCTCCACACACCACGCACCTGGTCCAGTTCGGCGAAGCCGCCTTCGGCGCTCGCCACCGTGCTGCGCTCGGCGGTGAGGCTGGCATCGGCACGCGTGCCGGTGTACAGCAACGCAACCCCACCCTCCCCGCGCCGGCCGCCGTCGTCGCCTGACACTTGGTTGACGCCAACATGGGCATCGGCGCTCAAGCCTTCGGCAAGCTGGTATTTGATGCCGACTGCCGGGCTGTAGCTGTTGGAAGCGGTCGCGGTAAGGTCCTCTTCGGGCTCATAGCGCCGGGCACCAAAACGGGTATACAGGTCAGCCCGCTCACTCCAGGCGTAAGTCCAGGTAAAGACGTTCGCCAGTTCGTCGTAGCCTGTCAGCGTGCTGATGTCGTAACGGGCACGGCTGTAGGTGGTTTCGTTGCTCAAGGTACTGCGCTCGGTCACCGCCTGGCTCCAGTTGCCAGTCAAGGTGTAAAGCTTCTGCGTACCGTCGGTGGTAATCACCCCGGTATCCAGTACGGTGCCCGACAGCGTCGAGCTTTCGTTGTAGCGCCCCACCAGGCCAAACCGCCCCCGCTCGGTGGTGCGCTGCCAACCCAGGCTGATATCAGGGTCTTCACGGTCATCGACGATATCCGTATCGGACGAGCGCAGCAGATGCATGCCAAGCCCCAACCTCAATTCGTCACGGTCAAAAGTGCCGATCAGGGTGTAATCCGGCGCGATAATAGTGCGCGTTATACCCTTTTCCCCCGAGGTCAACAGCAATGGGTTGCTGTCGTATTCGACGGATGTCGGTACCACCACCGTAGACTGCCAATTTGCCGCCAGTACCGCGTCCGTGAACGGCAAGACCAAGATTGCCGTTGCAATGCGAGTTGTTCTAAGAAGAGGCATTAAATGTTCTTATTAAAGGCAAGATCAAGGAACGACCAGCGTATCGCCAGCCTGAAGTTGGATGTTGGTGGACATGTCCCGCCCAGACACCAGGTCCTTATATCGCACGGGCAGGATCTTTTGGGAAGCACCGGTGCCGCGGACCACCTTGATTTCGCTTTCATCTGCAAACTTGTCCAGGCCACCCGACATGCTCAGCGCCTGCAGCACCGCCGTGGGGCCTGCCATTTGCACAGGCCCGGGTTTGATCACTTTGCCTTGGACATAGACCATGTTGCCGGCAATGCTTTTGACGACAACGCTTACGTTAGGGTCGGGGAGGTATTTTTCGAGTTTGGCAGCGACCTGCTTCTCGACTGCCGTTACGTCCAGCCCGGCGACATCGATGCGCCCGGCCAGGGGGAAGGTGATACTGCCATCGGGAAGTACGGTGGCTTCTTGACGCAGGCTTTCTTCCTGCCATACCGAAACCATCACCACATCGCCGGGGCTGAGCAGGTAGGCAGCACTGCTCTGGTCGGCGTTACCGGCACCAGACCACACCGTCAGCATGCAGAAAGCGGCAAACATTGAACGCACCATGAGGGTCCCTCCGGCCAAATGGCCCGACAAAGAGCACTGAATGAGAACAACACACCAACTCTCGCTCCGCTTCACGGCGCACTGCTGCCGCGATGGCCTCGACCTTCCTGGAGGCCCTTGCCTTGACGCTACAGACGTGGCTGCAACGCCTTGTAAATGTTGGTCCTACGGGCTACTGGGAATATAGCAACGGTTGGAGAATTCACAAGCCACGTCTGTGGCTTCGCGGCAAGGAGCAGTCACTTCAGGTACAAGGCAGCCGGCTCAGATCTTTCTGCGGTTGGCAACGGCAACAAAACCGACCACAGCAAAGGCAAAGAACCAGCCAGCAGTTGAAACAGGAATGATACTGTTCTGATTTATATACGAATCTGCCGCGCGGGCAGCACCACTTAGCATCACCAGCAAGAACATCGATTTGATTATCAGAGTCGTGCGCATACTCCCCTCCTAAAAACAGGAAAATCAATGAGTTATTAATGCGGTGCTGCGGGGGTTGTTTCGTATTTGATTTGAGCTTATGGGCACAATGACACTACGTCAATGATCCGACACCATAATAAAATTCAATGGGCAATGGGCGCATTCGTCAAAAAAACGACATGCAGATTATGCAAGGGAGGGCGGTCGCGATGAACCTGGCGTTTCACGCCTGAGAACGTGTGGGGGGCATAGTTGCCCCCCTTGCGCTTTCATTCGTCTGCGTGGTGAACAACAACCAGTAACTGCGCCGGCGTCACACCTACCGAGCGCAGCCGGTGCGGTGTCTGGGCGTTGAAATGCAGGGCGTCGCCCTGCTCCAGCAACACCCGCTCACTCATGAAATCCACTTCCACCTGGCCTGTGTGAACAAACAGGAACTCTTCGCCCTGGTGTTCCTTGAACGTAGGGTCGCTGAACTCGGACGGCGGCTGAATCAGAAACGGCAGCAGGCTGCGCTGGCCAATCTGACTGGTGAGGGCCGCGTACCCCGGCCCTTGCCCATCGCCAACCAGGGCCTGGCGCTCGGTACGGCGCACCAGGCTGTAGCGGCTCTGCCCGGCCTGCTCTTCGGCGAAGAGCTCTTCGACATTGACGTTCAGCGCCCTCGCCAGTTTCAGCGCCGCAGCGATCGAGGGCGTGTTGAGGCCGCGCTCGACCTTGGACAGGTAGCTTTTGGTCATGCCAGTCTTTTCGGCCAGCATTTCCAGGGTCATCCCCAGTTTCTTACGCAGCAGTTTCAATCGGATAGACATGTGACGCGAGTTTCCCAGGCTGAGGCAGCCATGATACGCGTCTGAAAGCTGACGCCAAGCCTCCAGGGGCCTTGAATCAAGGCATCACTGGCGGCACGTACTGCAGCGTTGTACCCAGCGCCCACAGTAACACCAGCACCAACGGCACATGCACCAGCAATTGCACGAACGAGAAACCGATCAGGTCGCGCGCCTTGAGCCCCAGCACGCCCAGCAACGGCAGCATGTAGAACGGGTTGATCAGGTTCGGCAAGGCTTCGGCCGCGTTGTAGATCTGCACGGCCCACCCCAGGTGGTACTGCAGGTCGTTGGCCACCAGCATCACGTAAGGGGCCTCGATGATCCACTTACCGCCGCCCGAAGGGATGAAGAAGCCCAGCACAGCCGAATACACGCCCATCAGCACGGCATACGTGTCATGGGTGGCAATCTGGGTGAAGAACAGTGAAATATGGTGGGCCAGGGTCTGTTCATCGACGCCCTTCACCTGGGTGAGGATGGCGGCGATCGAACCATACAGCGGGAACTGGATCAGCACACCGGTGGTGGTCGGTACCGCACGCGCCACCGCGTCAAGGAAGCTGCGTGGGCGCCAGTGCAGCAAAGCACCGAGCATGATGAACAACAGGTTGTAGGTGTTGAGCCCCGAGATGGCGGTAATCGCAGGTTTCGTCGCAAACTCCTGATACAGCCAGCCAGCAGCCAAGGCCACCAACAGCAGGATAAGGATCGGGCTGTGTTCCAGCCACTCTCCCGGGCGCGTGCGTTGCGGCGCGGGTGGCGCTGTGAAGCTGGGGTCGACACCGCAGTCTTCTGCGCTACGGGCGCTGTTCGGGCCCGGAGCGGTGGCGTAGGCGATCACCAGCGAGACCACCACCAGCGCCGCCAGCATCACGCCGGACTGCCAGAGAAAGATGGTTTCGGTAAAGGGGATCACCCCGGTTATCGACAGGATTGAAGGTGGCAGGCTGGCCGGGTTGGCCTGCAGCTGCGCCGCCGAGGATGACAGGCCCAACGCCCACACCGCACCCAGGCCCAGGTAAGCGGCCGCACCCGCTGCGCGGTAATCCATCTTCAGGTCGGTGCGCCTTGCCAGGGCGCGCACCAGCAAACCTCCAAACACCAGCGACAGCCCCCAGTTGAGCAAGGAGGCCAGCATCGAGATCAGTGCTACCCAGCACACTGCCGAGCGCCCATTGCCGGGGATGCGCGCCAAACGATCGATCAGCCTCGCGGCGGGCGGCGAGCTGGCCACCACATAACCGCCGATGACCACGAATGCCATCTGCATGGTGAACGGTATCAGGCTCCAGAAGCCGTCGCCAAACGCCTTGGCGGTGTCGGTCGGTTTGGCGCCCATGGCCAGTGCGCCGATACACACCAGCAGCACCGCCAGCGCGGCGAACACCCAGGAGTCGGGGAACCAGCGTTCAGCCCAGTTGGAGCAGCGCAAGGCAAAGCGCGCGGAGCGGCTGTCTTGAATTTCAGCGGCCACGGTTGAATTCCTTTTATTGGTTTTATGGGATGAAGCGGTATTGCCAGGCAACGCAAAAAACCTGTAGGAACAGGCTTACCCGCGAATGCGGCGGTCAATGTACCGACGCATTCGCGGGTAAACCCGCGCCTACAGGGTGAGATCACGTCATGCCTTAGAAGGTCATTTCCTTCACATCATCCGGCACGATCAGTTTGCCGGCGGTTTTCTCGATGATTTCCTCGACGCTGACCCCAGGCGCGGTCTCGCGCAGAATGAAGGCGCCGTCTTCGATTTCCAGGTAGGCCAGGTCGGTCAGCACCTTGCGGATGCAGCCCGCACCGGTCAGCGGCAGGCTGCACTTTGGCAGCAACTTGGACTCGCCGTCCTTGGAGGCGTGGGTCATGGTGACGATGATGTTGTCGGCACCGGCCACCAGGTCCATGGCCCCGCCCATGCCCTTGACCAGCTTGCCCGGAATCATCCACGAGGCGATGTTGCCCTGCACGTCCACCTCGAAAGCACCCAGTACGGTCAGGTCGACGTGGCCGCCACGGATCATGGCGAACGATTGTGCCGAATCGAAAATCGAGGCGCCGCGGCGGGCGGTGACAGTTTGCTTGCCGGCGTTGATCATGTCGGCATCGAGGGTGCTTTCGGTGGGGAATTCGCCCATGCCGAGCAAGCCGTTTTCCGATTGCAGCATCACATCCATGTCGGCGGGTACATAGTTGGCCACCAAGGTGGGGATGCCGATGCCCAGATTGACGTAGTAGCCGTCCTTCAGTTCACGGGCAACGCGTTGCGCCATCTGTTCGCGGGTCAGTGCCATGGTCAGGATCTCTTTATTGTTCGGGTGGATGGCGCTCAGGCCTTGACGGTGCGCTTTTCGATACGCTTTTCGAAGGTGCCGACGATGACACGGTCCACATAGATGCCCGGGGTGTGGATTTCGCTTGGCAGCAGCACGCCGGGCTCGACGATTTCTTCCACTTCGACCACGGTGATCTTGCCGGCGGTGGCCGCCAGCGGGTTGAAGTTTTGCGCAGTGTTGCGATACACCACGTTGCCGTAGTGGTCGGCCTTCCAGCCCTTGACGATGGCGAAGTCACCGGTGATGGATTCTTCCAGGATGTACTTGCGGCCCTTGAACTCGCGGACTTCCTTGCCATCGGCAACCGGGGTGCCATAGCCGGTGGCGGTGTAGAACGCCGGAATGCCGGCACCACCTGCGCGCATTTTTTCGGCGAGGGTGCCCTGTGGGGTCAGTTCCACTTCCAGCTCGCCACTGAGCAACTGGCGTTCGAACTCGGCGTTTTCGCCCACGTAGGAGGCGATCATCTTGCGAATCTGCCGGTCTTCCAGCAGCACGCCCAGACCAAAACCGTCAACGCCGCAGTTGTTGGAGACCACGGTCAGGCCCTTGACGCCGCGCCGCTTGATTTCGCTGATAAGGTTTTCCGGGATGCCGCACAGGCCGAAACCACCGGCCAGTACCGTCATGTTGTCGGTCAGGCCTTCGAGGGCCTGCTCATAGGTTGCAACGCGCTTGTCCAGTCCGGCCATGCTGATCCGCCTTTTGTAGTTGTTTAACCGACGAGGCTGTCGGTGAGCGTGTGCAGACATCTTCACCGCAAGCGACTGATTTGTTAATTTTGTTTTCGTCATCGATTGATAATTTTTACAAAACAAACGATAGGCCCGACATGAACGTCAAACAACTGCGCGCCTTTGTCGCCGTTGCCAAGTACCAGAGCTTCGCCCAGGCCGGTGAACACCTGCACGTCTCACAGCCCGCACTGAGCCTGACCATCAAGGCGCTGGAAGAAAACCTCGGCGGCGCCCTGCTCAGCCGCACCACGCGCAGCGTCAGCCTGACTGCCGAAGGCGAAGTGCTGCTGCCACTGGCACGCCGCCTGCTGGCCGACTGGGACGACACCGAAGAGATGCTGCGCCAGCGCTTCACCCTGCAATTGGGCCGTGTGTCGGTGGCAGCCATGCCGGCTTTTGCCGGCAACCTGTTGCCCCACTCGCTCAAGGTGTTTCGCCAGCGCTACCCCAAGGTCAACGTCACGGTGCACGACGTGATCAACGAACAGGTACAGGAACTGGTACGCCATCGCCGCGTCGAACTGGGCATCGGCTTCGAGCCGGATAACATCGATGGGCTGGACTTCCACCCGTTGTACATGGACCGCTTCGTTGCCGTAGTGGCCGCCGACTCGCCCTTGGCACTGCTGCCCCAGGTCAGCTGGGCACAGCTGATGGCCGAAGATTTCGTGGCCCTGCAGCGCCCTTCGGCGGTGCGCCTGCTGATGGAGCAGAATGTGGCGGCCCGCCACGGCAAGCTGGCAGTCGCGTTCGAAAGCCACCAGCTGACGACCATCGGCCGCATGGTGGCCAGCGGCCTGGGGGTCAGTGCCGTGCCGGCCCTGTGCATCAACCAGATGCAGGAGCTGGGTGCCCGCTGCGTCACCTTGGTCGAGCCCACAGTCGAGCGGCGCATCGGCGTGATTGCCCTCAGCGAGCACAAGCTTTCCACCGCAGCACAAGCACTGCTTGAAGTGCTTCTTTCCAATACCCGGATCCCGGAGGTGACATGCGTTACGTAAATCTGGCAGGCACGAGCGTTGCAGCCATCGGCCAAGGCACCTGGTACATGGGCGAAGACCCAGGTCGCAAGGCTGCCGAAGTCGCGGCGCTGCAACAGGGCATCGAGCTGGGCCTGAACCTGATCGACACCGCCGAGATGTATGCCGAAGGGGGGGCAGAAGAGGTCGTTGGCCAAGCCATTGCCGGGCG
The DNA here is from genome assembly GCF_043105275.1 of Pseudomonas sp. TYF_14. Taxonomy (NCBI): domain Bacteria; kingdom Pseudomonadati; phylum Pseudomonadota; class Gammaproteobacteria; order Pseudomonadales; family Pseudomonadaceae; genus Pseudomonas; species Pseudomonas sp. TYF_14. The sequence continues at coordinate 20,210 of NZ_JBICLK010000061.1, read as the reverse complement.
CCGCGACCGGGTATTTCTGGTCAGCAAGGTCTACCCGCACAATGCCAGCCTGCGCGGCATGGCGGCAGCCTGCGAGCGCAGCCTCACTCGGCTGGGCACCGATTGCATCGACTTGTACCTGCTGCACTGGCGTGGTCAGCACCCGCTGGAGGAAACCGTCGAAGGCTTCGAGCGCTTGCGCGAGCAAGGCAAGATCAAGCGTTGGGGCGTGTCCAACTTCGACGTCGACGACCTGCGCGAACTGCACAACCCTGATTGTGCCACCAACCAGGTGTTGTACAACCCGGCCCAACGCGGCATCGAATTCGACTTGCTACCGTGGTGCGGAAAACGTGGCTTGCCAACCATGGCCTACTGCCCGCTGGCGCAGGCCGGGCGCTTGTTGCAGCACCCGGTACTGGCGGAAATCGCCGAGCGCCATGGCGCCACACCGGCCCAGGTCTGCCTGGCCTGGGTGACCCGCGATGACGGCGTGATCGCCATCCCCAAGGCGGTGGCGCCCGAGCACGTGCGGCTCAATGCGGCGGCGGGAGCGCTGACCTTGACCGGTGAAGACCTGCGGGCGATCGACCGGGCGTTCCCTGCACCGACGCGCAAGCAGCGGTTGGCGATGGTGTAGGCGAGCGCAATCTGGACGCGACCTTTGGGAGCAGCTGTCTTGCTCAATTTCTAAAAGCTGGCGCGATCCCTGTGGGAGCGGGCATGCCCGCGAACACCGGCAAGGCCGGTGCCTTGCAACGCGGTGGCTGCTTCGCGGGCTCGCCCGCACGGGAAACCGTGCAAGTACCGAGCGTTGGGGTTTCAGTGAAAATCCCGGCTGCGCACATCCAGCCCTTGCAGCAGCGGACTCACATCCTCCAACCGCCGCGCAATCAGGTGCCGCACCCCATTCTCCTGCTCCAACCGCCCACTGACCTTGAGCAGCTGCGAACCCACCAGCGCCCGTCGCTGCCGTTCGGCCAGCGCACGCCACACCACCACGTTGACCATGCCATGTTCGTCTTCCAGAGTAACGAAGGTCACACCGCTGGCGGTTTGAGGCCGTTGCCGGCCCACCACCAGCCCGGCCACGGCAATGTTGTCGCCATGCTCCACACCCTGCAATTCACTGGAGCTGCGACACCCCAGCGCCCTCAGGCGAGCGCGCAACAGCGCCAGCGGATGTGGGCCAAGCGTAGTGCCGAGGGTTTGATAATCGGCCATCAGGTCCTCGCCCACGGTTGGCACGGGCAATTGCACCGGTTCTTCAGGCAAGGCCTGCACATCGGCGAACAACGGCAGCTGCGGCTGCACCGCCGCCACCTGCCAGCGCGCCTGATGCCGATCACTGGCCAAGGCGCGCAGCGCACCGCCATCAGCCAGGCGGGCACGGGCCCGTGCGTCCAGGCCGGCGCGCAGGCACAGGTCTTCGACGTTGCGCCACGGCCGCTGCGCCCTCGCCTGCTGCACGCGCCTGGCATCGGCTTCGGCCAGGCCACGCACCAGTCGCAGGCCCATGCGAATGGCAAGGGTGCCCTCAGCATCAGGCTCCAGGGTGCAGTCCCAGTCGCTGTGGCAGACATCCACCGGCCGTACCTCGATACCTTGGCGGCGAGCCTCTTGCAGCAGCTGATCAGGGCTGTAGAAGCCCATCGGCCAACTGTTGACCAACGCACAGGTGAAAATCGCCGGCTCATGGCACTTCAGCCAACTGCTGGCATAGCACAGCAAGGCAAAGCTGGCCGCATGCGACTCAGGGAAGCCATAGCTGCCAAACCCCTTGATCTGCTCGAAGATGCGCTCGGCAAACGCCAGCGTGTAACCATTGCGCAACATGCCCTGCACCAGCCGTTCGCGGTGCGGTTCCAGGCCGCCGTGGCGCTTCCAGGCTGCCATGCTGCGACGCAACTGGTCGGCCTCGCCCGGGGTATAGTCGGCCGCGACCATCGCCAGCTCCATCACCTGCTCCTGGAACAGCGGCACGCCCAAGGTACGTTCGAACACTTCCTTCAGTTGCGGCGACGGATACGTGACCGGCTCCTGCTTCAGGCGCCGGCGCAGGTAAGGGTGGACCATGTCGCCCTGAATCGGCCCGGGACGGACAATGGCTACCTCGATGACCAGGTCGTAGAACTTTTGGGGCCGCAGCCGCGGCAACATGGCCATCTGCGCGCGCGACTCGATCTGGAACACACCCATGGTCTCGGCGCGGCTGATCATGGCGTAGGTGGCCGGATCTTCGCTGGGGATGGTCGCCAGGGTCAGGTGCCGGCCACGGTGGTGCTGCAGCAGGTCGAAGCAGCGACGCAAGGCGCTGAGCATGCCCAACGCCAGCACGTCGACCTTGAGCAGGCCGACCATGTCCAGGTCATCCTTGTCCCACTGGATCACCGTGCGCTCCGGCATCGCGGCATTCTCCACCGGCACCAGCTGGTCCAGCGGTTGCTGGGAGATGACAAAACCGCCCGGGTGCTGTGACAGGTGCCGGGGGAAGCCGATCAGTTCGCCGGCCAGCACCAGCACCCGCCGCAGCGAAGGGCTGCCCGCTTCGAAACCGGCCTCGGCCAGGCGCTGGTCATCGGGTATGCGATCGCTCCAGCGACCACAACATTTGGCCAGGGCATCCACCTGATCGGCAGGTAGCCCCAGCGCCCGCGCCACATCCCGCACCGCACCGGCGGCATGGTAGGTGTTGACTACCGCAGTGAGCGCCGCCCGGTGCCGGCCATAGCGACGGAACACATACTGGATCACCTCCTCGCGCCGGTCGTGCTCGAAGTCCACGTCGATGTCCGGCGGCTCGTTGCGCTCGCGCGACAGGAAGCGCTCGAACAGCAGGTGGTGTTTCATGGGGTCAAGCTCGGTGATGCCTAGCACGAAGCACACCACCGAGTTGGCTGCCGACCCCCGGCCCTGGCATAGAATGCGCTGGCTGCGGGCGAAGGCGACAATGTCGTGCACTGTCAGGAAGTAGCTTTCGTAGCCCAGCTCTTCGATCAGCCCCAGTTCCTTGGCAAGCACATCACGCACCTTGCCACTGGGCCCGTCTGGCCAGCGCAGCGGCATGCCTTGCTCGCACAATTCGCGCAGCCAGCTTGCCGGGGTATGCCCCTCGGGCACCAGTTCGCGTGGGTACTGGTAGTTCAGTTCGCTCAGGTCAAACTGGCAGCGCCGGGCAATGACCAGGGTCTCGGCCAGCAGGTCGAGCGGATACAGCTCGGCCAGTTGCGCCTGGCTGCGCAGGTGCCGTTCGCCATTGGCAAACAGAAAGCGCCCGGCCTCGCTCACCTGGCAATGCTGGCGGATGGCAGTCATGCAGTCCTGCAAGGCACGGCGACCACGCACGTGCATGTGCACGTCGCCACAGGCCACAGCGCGGATACCCACATCAGCCGCCAGTGCCCGCAACCGTTGCAGGCGCACGGCATCGTCACTGCCCCGATGCAGGTGCACGGCCAGCCACAGGCGCTCAGCGAACACACTGCGCAGCCACGCGCCGGTAGCAGTATCGCCACTGTCAGCGGCCACCCACAAGGCCAGCAGGCCTTGGTGGTGCAGCAGCAAGTCATCACGAAACAGCTGGTACGCCCCCTTCTCTGCCCGCCGCCGGGCACGGGTGATCAGCGCGCACAGGTTCTGGTAACCCGTCAGGTTTTCGACCAGCAGCACCAGCTTGGGCCCGTCGCACAATTGCACCTCGCTGCCGACGATCAGCCGCAACTGGTGCACCTTGGCTGCCTGCCAGGCGCGCACGATACCGGCCAGCGTGCATTCGTCAGTGATTGCCAAGGCCTGGTAGCCCTGCTCGCGCGCACGCCGGAACAGCTCGTCGGCGCTCGACGCACCGCGCTGGAAGCTGAAGTTGGAAAGGCAATGCAGCTCGGCATAACCCGGGGTGTTCATGCGAACCAACCCTGCAGCCAAAGCGGGCCGGCCTGGCTCAGGTCGCGGTAGGCCCAGCCGCGCAGGCCGTCACGGGTTTCGATGCGGTAGTAGTCGCGACGCACATCGCCGCCATCCCACCAACCTGATTCGATGCGTTCGGCATAGCCCTGCACCTGGTAGGCGGCGTCATCCAGCGCGATCGGTGCCGACAACAGCCACCCCGGGCGGCTGCCCGGTGCAACCGGCATGTTGCCTTGGGCACCCTGCTCCGCCAAATGCCAGGCGCATTCGGGGCGGTGATCGGCGGCTGCGCCAAGCCCCTTGACGGCCTCATCCCCCAGGCGGGCGCGCAACCGCTCACGCAATTGCGCCCAGGGTTGCGCCTGTTGCGCCCGCGGGTCGAACAACGCCTGATGCTGTGGCACGAAGGGTGGCAAGTCCTCGGCAACCAGCCGCAGGTTGCGCACCGGTGCGGGTATGCGCAGCGGCTCAAGGCGCCCACGGGCCAGCTCGAACAGCATCGCAGCATCGCGTTCGGCCGCCAGCAAACCCACCTTGAGCAGAGTATCCGGCCCCTCGGCGTGCTCCAGATGCAGGCAGAAGCGCTGCACGCCACAGTCTCGCCCGGCCAGAAATGCAGCAAGGTCGTTGAGCATGCGCCGCAGCGGGAACAACAGCGCCTGGTGCGACTCGACGTCGAAATTGAGTTCCAGCCGGGTTTCGAAACGGTCCGGTGGCTGGTAGAAATCCAGCCCCAGGTTGCGCAGGCCGAGCAACTGGTCGAGGTGCAGCTGCACCTGGGCCGCAAAGCGCCTGGCCAAGGTATCGCGCGGCAAGGCCAATACCTGGCCCAGCTGGTGCAAGCCCATGCGGGCAAACGCTTCGGCCGCCTCTGCCGGCAGGCCGACGCGCGTGATGGGCATGCCAAGCAGCGCCGCTCGGGTGGCGTCGACATCGCCCACGGCCAGGCCATCGTGGCCATTGGCGAGCATGCGAGCAGCCACCGGGTTGCTGGCCAGGACAATGCGTTGACGCAGGCCCAGTTCTGCCAACTCCTGACGCAGACGCGCCTCGAACAAAGGCCAGGGCCCGAACAGTTGCAGGCTGGAGCCCACTTCCAGCAGCAGCGCCCGTGGGTAATGCAGGCTGACCTGGGCACTGAAGCGGTATGCCCAGGCCGCCAGCAGCTGTTGCACCTGATCGATGCGTTTGGGGTCGGCTTCGACACAGGTGAAGCCATCGGCCAAGGCACGCGCTGCGGTCAGGGTTTGCCCGGCCCGCAGGCCCAGTGCAGCGGCCGCCGGGTTGACTGCCTGCAACACGCGACGCTGGGTCGGCCCGCCAATCAGCACCAAAGGCGTGTCAGGGTCGTCACGCTCACGCAGGACGGTGTCCAACGCAAGCTGCGGGAGCAAGATGCAGGCCCAGAGCATGGTGCATCAGCCCCGCCCCGGGCAGGGTATTGGCAGCGCTGGCGGCATGCCACCCCGGCTTTTCAGCACGCGCCATTGCGCCGGGCGCGTGTCGACTGCAATGCGCAGCGCTGCGGGTGAAGGGTTGTGCGACGCCTGCTGCGGCCTGCAGGCGAACGCCAGTGCCTGCCCGGTTTCGGCCGCTACCTGCAAGCGCCGCAGGGCGCGGTCATCGGCGCGTTCCGGCCAGCACAGCACCGCCGCGCAACTGCCCGAGCGCAGGCACTGTTCGGCAGCCCACAGGGCATCGGCAGGCTCGGCATCCACCTGTACCAGCCAGCGCAGGTCCACCCCCGCTGCCTGCCAGGCCGGTGCAAAAGGGATGAAGGGTGGAGCCACCAGCACCACTCTGCTGGCTTCTGCACTCAGCCGGGCCAGGGTTGGCCACAGCAACTGCAATTCGCCACAGCCGGGGTTGGCCAGCAACAGCTCGCTCAGTGCTGCCGCCGGCCAGCCACCTTCCGGCAAACGTTCGTCGAGGGCCGCATGGCCGGTGGGCTGCAGCCCGAGTGGCCGCGCCTGGGCCTGCCGGCCGCGCCATACCCGGCGCTGTTCCAGCAGCCTGTCGAGGTCGACCACGGCGCCCATCAGTCGCGCCTCAGCAAGCCGCAGAACACGCCTTCGATGAAAAAGTCCTGTTCGGGCTGCACATCGATCGGCGCATAGGCCGGGTTGCGTGGCAACAGCCGGTAAGTGCCGCCTTGGCGTTGCAGGCGCTTGATGGTCACTTCGCCGTCCAGGCGCGCAACCACGATTTGCCCGTCGCGGGCGTCAGCCTGTTGCAGGATGCCGACCAGGTCACCGTCAAAGATGCCGTCGTCGATCATCGAGTCGCCCCGCACCTTCAGCAGGTAGTCGGGGGTACGGCGGAACAGGCTGGGGTCGAGCAGCAACTGCTCGTGGATGTCCAGGTCCGGGCCGATGGGGGCACCCGCCGCCACCTGGCCCAGCACGGGTATTTCGAGGATTTCCGGCCGGCGCAGCGGTTCGGCCAGGCGTATGCCCCGGGCCTGGTTTGGCGTGACATCGATGTAACCGGCCTGGCACAGGGCGGTGATGTGCTTGCGCGCAACGCTGCGCGAGGCAAAACCGAAGCGCGTGGCGATATCGGCCAGGCTCGGCGGCTGACCATGCTCGGCAATGCGCTCACGGATAAATTCGAAAATGGCGCGGCGTTTGGGGGTAAGAGTGTCCATGGAGCACATTTGTACTCTTTTCGGAGCACGCTGAACAGCCCCCTTCGTCGTCAGCTTTGGTTATGATCCCCTGGCTTGTGTTTTTTCATCTGGATATCCCATGCTGACCGCCCTGCTGTTCGACCTTGACGGTACCCTCACCGACACTGACACCCTGCACCTGCAGGCCTTTCGCCAACTGCTGCGCGAACACGACGGCCGTGAGCTGAGCCAGGCGCAGTTCGACGCCCAGGTCAGCGGCCGCGCCAACGGCGAGCTGTTCGCCGAGCTGTTCAGCGGCGCCAGTGTCGAACAGTGCCAGGCGTTGGCCGACCGCAAGGAAGCGCTGTTTCGTGCGATGTCGCCGTCGCTTGAGCCAATGCCAGGCCTGTTGCGCCTGCTGGAGCATGCCCAGGCTCATGGCATCGGCATGTGCGTGGTGACCAACGCACCGCGGCTGAACGCCGAGCACATGCTGAACGCCATGGGCCTGGGCCAGCACTTTGAACATGTGCTGGTGGCCGAAGAGCTGGCACGGCCCAAACCGGACCCGCTGCCCTACCTCACCGGCCTGCAGCGGCTGGGTGTCGAGGCCGGGCAAGCGCTGGCCTTCGAGGACTCATTGCCGGGGACGGCCGCGGCCAGTGGCGCGGGGATCTTTACCGTGGGCGTGGCCACGACGCAGACCCCGGAGCGGTTGCTGGCGGCGGGCGCCAGGCTGGTTGTCGACGATTTCAATGATGCAGCGTTGTGGGCGTTGATCGAGCGTATGGCTTCAGATAGGGAGTGTGTTCCCGAAGGCTAGGGAGTGGGAGCCGAACCTGCTGGCGCTGCAGCCGGGGTGCCGGATGTACAGCCTTGAACGCTAAGCCGTGACGCCGCATTTCGCCCCTGCAGCCATACCGCCAAAGCCGCCAACCCTGCGGGTAGCAACAACGAAGCGAACACCTGGGCAAAACTCCAGCCCAGCGCCAGCATCTGTGCCCCGGCAAAGGCACTGAGAATCGCACCCAGGCGCCCGATGCCGCTCATCCAGCTGGCGCCGGTCGCCCGTGCTTCAGTCGGGTAAAAAGCCGCCGCCAGTGCATTCATGCCAACACTTGCCCCATTAAGGCCAAAGCCCACAGCGCTCGCAACCGCGCACAACCAGGCTAAGTCCGCAGCGACCTGACCAATTGCAAAAATCACCGCACCACTGAACAGGAAGGTCAGTACCAGCACGCGCTGCGCCGGGTAACGATCCATGGCCCAACCCACCGAAATTGCGCCCAACGGGCCGCCAATCTGGAAACAGGCCGTGACGATGGCCGCTTCGGCCACCGAGAACCCGCCCCCCTCCTTCACCAGCGTCGGCAACCAGCCGCTGAACAGATAGACCAGGAACAGCGCCAGCACGTACCCGCCCCAGAGCATGCAGGTACCAAAGCGATACCGCGCAGAGAGGATAGTGCCGATTGCACCGCCTGCAGCCTGGGCTTTACCGGGCAAGACAAAGGTCGTGTCGGCGTTGACATGCTCATGTGCCAGGCGACGGACAATGGCCAGAATGCGCTTGCGGTCCGCCCCTTTGCTGACCAGGAACGTCACCGATTCCGGCAGGCGCCAATACAGCAACGGCAGAACCATTAGCGGCAACACCCCACCCAATGCCAGGACACTGCGCCAGCCCAGGTTCGGAATCATCCAGGCGCTGACGAAACCACCTGCCGCCGCGCCCAGGGAGAAGCCGCAGAATGCCAGGGTAATGAGCAGCGAGCGGCTGCGTGCCGGGGCATACTCGCTGACCAGGGTGCTGGCATTGGGCATGGCTGCGCCCAGGCCCAGGCCGGTCAGAAAGCGCAACGCGACCAGGGCTTCCAGGTTGGGTGAAAAGGCCGAGGCCAGTGTCCAGAGGCCGAACAGCAGGACGCTGCACAGCAACACCGCCTTGCGCCCGTAACGGTCCGCCAAGGGGCCGGCAATCAGGGCGCCAAGTGCCAGGCCGATCAACGCGGCGCTCAATACCGGGCCCAGACTTTGCGCATCCAGGCCCCAGTCGCTTTTCAATTGCGGGGCAATGAAGCCGATGATGGCGACGTCCAGGCCGTCCAGGGCGATGATGAGAAAGCCAAGGAACACCACCCATTTCTGGTAGCGGCCGATGGGTTGCTGGTCGATCAGTTGGCGCACGTCGAGCGTGTTGTTCATAGGTATCACCTGTTGTTGTTTTTATGACGGTGTTTGTCGCAGCCCTAGTGGAAAAGGCTGGGTAAGCGCACAGGCCTTATGATGCGTGTCTCCTGAGCCACCACCAGGTCGCGGGTAGCATGCAGGTACGCGGCAAAGTCCGGGTCGGCATCCCGCGCTGCGCTGCGCTTCTCGAAGTCATCGAGGCTGTCATAGCCCCACAAGTGCACCACCTGGTTCAACGGCCCGATGCTGCTGGTGTAAAACGCCAGGGGTGCACCGAGGTGGCGCAGCAGGATCGGCATCGCCAGCTGGTCGAACGCCTCGAGAAAGGCCGCCATGCCGCGCGGGCGAATGGTGTAGATGCGGTGGTCGACCACAGGCTTGTCCATCACGCCACCTCCCGTGCGTTGCCCGCCGCCAGCCCCTGCTCGACACCCGCCAGGTGGCGCCCGGTGATGTAGGCAAAGGTCATGATCGGCCCCAGGGTGATGCCCGCCCCGGGGTAGTTGCCGCCCATGATGCTGGCGCGGTCGTTACCCACCGCATACAGGCCGTCGATGACTTGCCCGTCGGCCGCCAACACTTCACCGGTCACACGGGTGCGCAGCCCGTCGAAAGTGCCCAGATCGCCCATGATCACTTTCACGGCAAAGTACGGTCCCTCGCCAACCGGCGCTACGCACGGGTTGGGTTGTTGCTGCGGGTCGGCCAGGTAGCGATTGAAGCTGGTGCTGCCGCGGCCGAACTGACGGTCTTCGCCGTGGACAGCGCCAAGGTTGTACTCGCGCACAGTCTGCTCCAGCCCTTGCGCATCGATACCGGCCTTGCCGGCCAACTCCGCCAGGGTCTGGCCTTTGAGCAGGTAGCCGTTGCGCAGCAATGGCCCCAGCGGCATCGGCGCAGGCTTGGCAAAGCCCAGCCCGTATTTGGCCAGGGTGCGGCGGTCGCACACCAGCCACATGGCGGTTTCTGCCTGGTCGGAACACGCCTCGATCAGCGCTGCGCCTACGTCGTGGTAGGCATTCGACTCATTGGTGAATCGCTGCCCCGAACGCAGCACGCCGATCACACCCGGCTTGTAGCGGTCGAGCAAATGCGGAAAGGCAATATGCCGCCCACCACCCACCGGCACCTTCGATACCGGCATCCAGGCTGCAGGTGCCTGCAGGCAGATATCGACCTTTGCTCCCAGCGCCTCGGCCATGCGCGCGCCATCGCCGGTGTTGCCCGCTGGCACCGGTGAAAAATGCTCGCCGCCACGCCGTACATGCGGGTAGGCCTGGCGCAGCCGTTGCAGGTCATGGGAGAAACCGCCACAGGCCAGCACCACCCCACGCCGGGCCTCGATGCGCTGCTCGCTGCCGGCCTGCCCGGTCACCGCCCCCACTACCCGCGCCCCTTCGCGCAGCAACTGCCGCGCCGGGGTGCCTGTGAGAATCGGAATGCCCAGGTCCAGTGCCGAGCGTACCAGCCGTGCTGCCAGGGCATTGCCACTGGTGACCTGGGTGCCGCGTCGGTACAAGGCCAGCTCCTTCAAATGGGTCAGCAGGCGTTTGGCCACGTAGGCGAACGAGGTCAACGAACGGGTGACATTGAAGAAGTGTTTGAGGTCGGCATTCGACGAGTTGAACATCATGCCGATGAAGGTGATGGTCTTCAGCGGCGGGCGCAACCGCGCCATGTCGGGCCCCAGACCACGGATGTCGTAAGGTGCGGCCAGTATCGAGCGGCCCACATCGACGCCGCCTTCCACCTGCGGGTGATAATCGGGGTACAACGTGGGCACGAACTTGACTGCCGTCTCGCGCTCGAAAAACTCAACCATCTGCGGCGCGTAGCGCAAGAATGCCTCCACCCCGGCCGCATCGAAGCAGGCACCGGTTTCGTTGCGCAGGTAGGTCATGGCCGCTGCTTGGCTGTCATTGCTCCCGTGCCGGGTGCCCGGCACCCACAGCACGCCGCCGGAAAACGCCGTGGTGCCGCCGAAGCACGCCTCCTTTTCGATGACGATCACATCCAGGCCAAGCTTTTTCGCCGTGATGGCTGTCGCCAGGCCGCCAGCACCCGCACCGATGACCAGTACATCGCAGCTACGCGTATTCATTGGCCTGCCCCCTCGAAGCCAGGGCGCGGGATCAATGCCATGGGCATGCTTTCCAGTCCGCCATCCACGGTCAGCTCGGCGCCGTTGATATAGTCGGCGCGGCGGCTGGCCAGAAACAGCACGGCTTCGGCGATGTCTTGCGGCTCACCGATGCGCTGGTTGGCGGTCATGGCGCTACGCCGGCGCTCCACCTGTGGGTCGGCATAGAACGCCGCCGACAATGGCGTGCGGATCAAACCCGGGCATACGGCGTTGCTGCGCACACCGCGTGGCCCCCATTCCACGGCGATCTGCCGCGACAACATGCTGACGCCTGCCTTCGCCGCGCTGTAGGCGCCACTGTTGGGTTGCGGGTAATGTGCTGCAATCGAGGCCACATGCACGATACGGCCCTGGCCGCAGTCCAGCATGGAACGGCCAAAGGCCTGGGCACACAAAAGGTAGCCACTGAGGTTGACCGCCAGCACCTGATTCCATTGTTCCAGGCTTAGCGTGTCCAGCGCGCCGGGGCGCAGCACGCTGGCATTGTTGACCAGTACATCGCAGCGCCCATGCAGCGCCTGTACCTGGGCCGCAGCCTGCTCCACGCTGGCCGGGTCGGCAATGTCGCAGGCCAGGGCACTGACTTCGCCTGCACTGTGTTCCCCCAGGGTGGCCGCCAGTTCGCGGCATTTGTCCAGGTCGCGGTCAAGCAGCACCACGTGGGCCTGCTGCTCCACCAAGGCTGCGGCCAACGCTGCGCCAATGCCGCCGGCCGCGCCGGTCACCACGCATACGGCCGACTCCAGGCCTAGCCACTGAGAAAGGATCTTGTTGTTGTGCATGCTGTTCTCCAGAGCGTTGCTTGTTCTGGGTAACAGGCTATGGCCGGCAGGCCCACCGGCAGAATGGACAAAACCTGCAACCAGCCCCACATTCCCGTCAATTTGCCCACTGCGCCCTGAAGCCTGCGGGCAGCTATGGCACAGTAGCGGGTACTGAACAGAACAATTACAACACCATGAACAAGATCCCCAATTACGCCCTGTACGGTGAAACCGCGCAGCCGGTGTGGCACGAAGCCTTGCATGTGGAGCAGATATCCCAGCGCTCTGGCGCGCACAACTGGGAGATTGCCGCACACCGTCACGAAGGCTTGCTGCAGCTGTTGTACCTGCAAAGCGGTGGCGGCGAGGTGCTGTTCGACAGTGACCGGTTTCAGGTTCATGCGCCCTGCGTGGTGTACGTCCCGGCGCAGGTGGTGCATGGTTTTCATTGGGCCAGCCAGGTAGAAGGCCAGGTAATCACGGCTGCGCAGCACCCGCTGGATAGCATCGCCCAGGTGCTGGCACCCAGCGTGCTGGTGCAACTGCGCAAACCACAGGTGATTGCCCTGCCCCACTGGGCCGCCGATGAAGACCCGTTGTTGCCCCTGTTTCGGGCCCTGCGCGAGGAATACCACAATCGCGCCCGCGAGCATGTGGCCAGCAGCATGGCGCTATTGCTGGCACTGATGATCCATGTCCTGCGCCATGAGCCGTACATGCCCGCAGGTGAGCAGCGCCCAGTATCAAGACGCAGCCAGCAGCTGACTGCTTATCGCGAGCTGGTAGACATGCACTACCGCGCGCACTGGCCACTGGCGGAATACGCCGCCGAGTTGGGCATGACCCTGGTGACGTTGGGGCGGTTGTGCCAGGAACACCTGGGCATGACGCCGATGAATGTGATCAATGCCCGATTGGTGCTGGAGGCCAAGCGCATGCTCGGGCATTCGAGCCTGAGCGTGAAAGAGATCGCCCATGAGCTGGGGTTTGCCGATGTGGGGTATTTCAGCCGGTTCTTTCGCAAGCAGGCGGGGGTGAGCCCTAGCGGATTTCGGGAGGGCCAATAACGCCCGCAGGTTCTGTGGGCGGTACTGGCAATGCACGCGTCTGTGGCTTACCCGCGAAGAAACCCGTGCAGGAAACATCAAACAGCCAAGGCCCGCTGCACTTCCCCCACCGTGGTCGCCAAACTGCTCAGGTGCAGGCTCGACACCCGCTCCACCGGCGCCTGATCCAGCGGCCATTGCAAGGCAATGCTGCCGGCCAGGCGCCCTTCGGCATATACCGGCAAGGCAATGGCGCGAATCAGGAACGGCAGGCGCACCGGGTATTCCCAGTAGCCTTCGGTGCGCTGACCAAAGCCCTTGTGCGCTTGTTCTTCGATATCGCGCAACAACCCGTCGTCACCCAGCCGCTCATGGGCCGCCAGGCGCTGCACTTCGTCCACCGCCAGCTCCCCCAGGCACGCCCGCCCCATTGCCGAATGAAACAGGCTGGCATGCTGCCCAACGATCTGACTGGTGAGCGGATAGCGCTTGCGCAGCACCTGGGGAATGGCGCTTTCCATCACCTCCAGCCGCTGGCCGTCGAAACACGACAGGTCAGCGACCAGCCCGGTGCGCTCACTCAGCTCCAGCAGCATGGGCGCTGCGCTTTCCACCAGGCGCCGCTTGAAACGCAACTGGCGGTCACCGAACAGGCGTCGCGCGCACAGCCGGTAGCGCCGGTCGGCAAGGCCGCGGTACACCCAGCCTTGCGCCTGCAAGGTGGCGATCATGCGCGACACCGTGGCCTTGGGCAGCGCCGTCAGGTAGTGCAGTTCTTCCAGGCCCAACGCCTGGTGTTCGCCCAGCAGGTCGACAATGGCCAGCGCCCGCTCCACCGAACGCACGCCGCCGCTGTCTGCCGTGATGCCCATGGGTATGACCTCCTTGTAGCGGGATGGTCAGGATAGCCAGCAAGATCCGCGCCTGCCCATGCTTTCATGGCGCAAGCAGGCGTTGTGGCGGGCAGCGCACCACCCAGCGGGTGAGCTGTTCATGGGCATACGCCAGCTGCAGCACGGCATGGTCGGCCTGCGCCGGGCCTATGATTTGCAGGCCCATGGGCAACCCGGCGGCATTGAACCCCACCGGCACGCTGATGCTCGGCAAACCGGCCAGGGTCGGCCCGATCACCACTTCCATCCAGCGGTGGTAGGTGTCCATTGCCCGCCCCCCAACCACCGTCGGCCATGGCTGGCGTGCATCGAAAGGGAACACCTGGGCCGAGGGCAACAGCAGAAAGTCGTAACGCTCGAACAGCTTGCCCATGGCGCGGTACCAGTCGCTGCGGTCCAACGAAGCCTGGTACAGCGCCGCCGCACTCAGCTGCAAGCCACCTTCCACCTCCCACTGTGCTTCGGGCTTGAGCAATGCACGCTTGCCAGGGTCGGCATAGGCTGCGCCGAGGTTGCCATGCACCAGGAAGTGGCGGTGGGTCAGCCAGCATTGCCACAAGCGCGCCAGGTCGAATGCCGGCTGGCAGGCCTCGACCTGGCAGCCCAGCTCGGCAAAGTCGGCCAGCGCCGACTCGCACAGGCTCATTACCCCGTCATCCATCGGCAGATAGCCGTTGTAGTCGCCCAGCCAGCCCACCCGTACACCGCGAAAATCGCGCGGCAAGCCAACGGCAAAATCGCGCCGGCCTTCGCTCAGCGACAGCGGCGCCCGGGCATCAACACCCGCCTGTATCGACAGCAGCCGCGCCACGTCGACCACACTGCGGCCCATCGGCCCTTCTGTGGCCAACTGCTGCACGAACAGCTCGGGCGCCGGCCCATGCGGCACGCGGCCCTGCGATGGGCGCAGGCCGAACAGGTTATTGAACGCCGCCGGGTTGCGCAGCGAGCCCATCATGTCGCTGCCGTCGGCCACCGGCAGCAAGCGCATGGCCAGCGCCGCTGCAGCCCCACCGCTGCTGCCACCCGCCACCCGCGACGGGTCGTAGGCGTTGGTGGTGGTGCCAAACAAGGGGTTGTAGCTTTGCGAGCCCAGGCCAAACTCAGGCACATTGCTCTTGCCCATGATCAATGCCCCGCTCGCCCGCACCCGCGCCACGCTGATCGCATCCTGTTCGGGTACCTGCTCGGCAAACAGCGGCGAGCCGAGCGTGGTACGCAGCCCGGCCGTGGCGGCGAGGTCCTTGATTGCCTGCGGCATGCCATGCATCCAGCCGCGCGAATGGCCACAGGCCAGTTCGCGGTCACGCGTCTCGGCCTCGGCCAGCAGCACTTCGGCCGGGCGCAGCGAGACCAGTGCATTGACCTGCCGATTGAAGCGCTCGACATGCCCCAGGTAGGCCTGCATCACCTCCCGGCATGACAACTGGCGGGCATGGATGGCCTGGGACAGTGCCTCGGCATCAAGGGCAACAATGGGGTCGATGGCTAGCGGCTTCACGGTTTTACTCCAAGGTTGAAGGCGGCAGGCTTGACTGCCCGCGGTGCTTCTTTCAGGCAATAGGTGCCCAGCAATGTCAGCACGCAGGCAAACAGCACGTAGAACGCCGGCGCCACTGGGGTGCCGAGCACCTGGGTGAGCCAGGTCACGATCAACGGGGCAAAGCCACCGAACACCATCACCGCCACGTTGTAGGCCACCGACACGCCGGTGGAACGCACCTGGACCGGGAACTGTTCGGCCAGGGCAGTAGGTGCCGGGCCGAAGAAACCACCGATGGCCGTGCACAACAGCAGTTGCATGACCAACAGGCGCTCCAGTGAAGGCGCAGCGGCCACCCACACATACAGTGGGTAGACCATCACGAAGAACGCCAGGGTGAAGGCCATCAGCACCGGGCGCCGCCCCAGCCGGTCAGACAGCGCCCCGGACAACGGAATCACGAGGGTCATCAGCCCCACGGCGAGCATCTGCACCAGCAGCACCTGGTCCAGCGGCAGGCCTAGGCTTTTGTGGGCGAAGGTCGGCATGTTCACCAGCACCACGTAGAACGAAACCGTCGCGCCGCAGGCCAACCCCATCGACACCAGCAGGCTGCGCCGGTGTTCACGCAGCACCTGCCACAGGCCGGGCGACTGGCCCTTGGCATGGCGACGCGCCTCGACAAACGCCTCAGGCTCCTCCATATGCTTGCGAATCCACAGCCCGACCGGCCCGATCAGCAGGCCCAGCACGAACGGGATGCGCCAGCCCCAGCTGTCCAGCGCCTCAGGCGAGCACAGGTGGGTAACCAACGCCACCATTGCCGCCCCGGAAAACACCGCCAGGCACTGCCCTACCAATTGCCACGAACCATACAGGCCCTTGCGGTGGGCAGGCGCGCTTTCCACCAGAAATGCCGTGGCGCTGGCGTATTCACCACCGGTGGCAAAGCCCTGCAGCATGCGCGCCACCACGATCAGCAGCGGCGCAGCCATGCCGATGGCCAGGTAGTCGGGCGCGAAGGCGATCATGGCGATGGACACGGTCATCAGGCGGATGATCATCTGCATGGCTGCCTTGCGGCCCTTGCGGTCGGAATACATGCCCAGCAGCACGCCGCCCACCGGGCGCATGAAAAACCCGACGCCGAAGGTGGCAAGGGCCATCAGCAGCGAGGCGTACGCGTCGTCGGACGGGAAGAACTGCCGGGCGATGATGCTGGCCAGAAAGCCATACACGATAAAGTCATACCATTCCAGGGCGTTGCCAATAACGGCGGCCACCACTTGCCGGGTACGCGACACGCCGGTGCTCGAAGTCTGCATAGGGAACACTCCACACAATGATTGGGTGATCGCCCAGGCGCAGTCGCGCCCGGGTTCCAGCGGCAGTGGTCAAAAAGGGACAATCAGGCAGGTGCAAGCCAGCGCTCTGCCAGCGCGCCCCAATAGGCGGCGCCGGTCAGCAGGATGTCGTCGTTGAAGTCGTAGGCCGGGTTGTGCACCATCGGCCGCGATACACCATTGCCGATGAACAGGTAGGCCCCCGGGCAGCGCTGCAGCATCCAGGCGAAGTCTTCGCTGCCCATCAGCTTGCGGGTGTTGCCATCCACCGCCTGGGCGCCCAGCAACTCGACCCCTACCTGGGTAGCAAAGGCGTTTTCAGCGGCATGGTTGACCAGCACCGGGTAGGCCGGGCGGTGCTCGATGCTGGCGCGGCAGCCAAAGCTCTCGGCCTGACTGACGATGATTGCCCGCACCCGCTCAAGGGCCTGCGCCCGCACCTCGGCGTTCAGCGCGCGCAGGCTAAGGCGCAACAGCGCCTGTTGCGGAATCACGTTGGCCGCTTCGCCGGCCTGCAACGCGCCGACGGTAACCACTGCCGCCTCCTGCGCATCGATATTGCGCGCCACCACGGTTTGCAGCGCCATCACCACACTGGCGGCCGCCACCAGCGGGTCGACGGTCAGGTGCGGCATCGAGCCATGGCCACCCACCCCGTCCAGGGTCACCGTCAGCAGGTCTTGCGAAGCCATCATCGGCCCTTCACGAAACCCCAGGTGTCCGGCCGGCAGCCCTGGCATGTTGTGCATGCCAAATAGCGCATCACATGGGAAGCGCTCCAGCAGGCCGTCGGCCAGCATCGCCTCGGCCCCGCCCTGGCCCTCCTCGGCCGGCTGGAAGATCAGTGTCAGCGTGCCGTCGAACTGCCGGGTGGCCGCCAGGTAGCGTGCGGCGCCAAGCAGCATGGTGGTGTGCCCGTCATGACCACAGGCGTGCATGCAGCCTGGGTGCTGGCTGCTGTATGCCGCACCCGATGCTTCGTGGACGGGCAGCGCGTCCATGTCGGCGCGCAAGCCCAGCCGGCGGGGGCTGCTGCCATTGCGCAGCACGCCGACCACGCCGGTCTTGCCGATACCGGTGTGCACTTCATAGCCCCATTCCTCCAGCAGTCGGGCGACCAATGCCGAGGTGCGGCTTTCTTCAAAGCCCAGTTCCGGGTGAGCGTGGATATCGTGACGGATCGCGTGCAGGTCGCTGGCCACGTCGGCGAGCCAGGCCTGGATATGCTGATGTCGGGACATGTGGAGTCTCCTCGCGCGGGTGGTTTCCCGTTCTTGTTGTTCGCCTTCAGGTCACGACAGGTGAGGCAGGTCGTGCTTGGCTCACAGATAAGCGCGAGTGACGCGGGATCACAAACGAATGTGGTTCCGCCCAGCGGAACCAGTCGGGGGGAGAAGCGGAATGGGTGTGGAGCTGGAGTCGTAGGTAAAGCTGTACGTGGCGTTGTTTTCGTTGAATAGTGCGGTCAGGCGGCCTTGTCGTACTCGTAGCGAACCCGCTGGCCCTTGGCATCCTGGCGGCTGCTCGGCAGGCCGCGGGCCGTGCGCATCAGGCGGGTGGTCTGGCCCTTGCCGTCGGTGTGGCTGAGCACCTGACCGTAGACGTTGTAGGTGAAGCTTTCCGTGGTGCCGTCCGGGTGGCTGATGCGCAGCACTTCGCCGTCGGGCTTGCGCGCCAGCGTGGTGGTCTGGTTCAGCGCATCGGTCACCGCCACCAGGTGCTGGCGTTCGTCATAGCGGTAGTACGTACTCTTGCCCGAACAGTCCTGGTAGCGCTCGACCTGGGCCAGGGTGTTCCACCACAGGTACTTGGACTTGTAGGTCGCATCGATGATCGTGTGCGGCAGGCCGTCATCGCTGTTCAGGTACTCGGTCATCTGGCCGAGGGCATCGAATTCGGAGAGCAGGTTGCCCTTGTCGTCGTAGCGCGCTCGCCAAGTGCTGCCATCCGGGTAGCTGACCTGGTTCACCAGCGTGGTCAGGTGGTGATATTCGTAGGTGGTCTTGCGGCCCAGCGGGTCGGTCTCTTCGAGCAAGCGGGAGAATTCGTCGTACTTGAATTGCAGGCGGTTACCGTCCGGCAAGGTCAGGCCAACCATATTGCCGTGTTCGTCCAGCTCGATGGCGTAACGCTCCCCGCCATAATCGCGGCTGGCGACCACGCGGTGGTCGGCGTTGTACTGCACTTCCAGCTCGCGGCCAAGTACGTCGGTGGCCCGGCTGGTGCGGCTATCAGCGGAAGTGGTAGTGCTCGCCGTCGCTGGTCCAGTGCTCGACCACGCGCGGTTTGCCGCTGAGGGTTTCCCAGCGGTAGTGGCCACCTTCGGTGCAGACCTGTGGTAGTGCTGCCAAAGAAGTGGCGCCCTTCCTATGAAAGACGCAATTTCTGAATTGACGATTTATAGGGTCATCGGGGCTTTCGCCCCGAAATACTACCTAACATGTTATTAAAGAACTACGGACACCTGCAAAATACAATTAGCAAATTCAAACAAAACCAACCATAGCGACAGTCAGCGCTACCCAAGACCTGTCAACTTGATTATTTGATCAGTATATTTTTTTGCATTTGGGATTCTACACAATTTAATATATTCCAGCAGGCATTCACGACCAGACATCGCCAATGCAAATTCAATAAGATTGGTCAACAAAAAACCTTGTGAATATTTCCCAACCGAAAGAGTTTTACTTCTTTCATCGCCAGAAGGCTCTGCGCCAACGGGATACTCTTCCTCATCCTCCTCATCTGAAAGCGCTTGGAACTTACAAATAGAATACTGCTTTATAAGATCCATTTTGTTTGTCAATATGGACATCAAGTCATCAATATCAACCTTTGCCTTTACAATCTTAGCAGAGTCGAGGCGAGCGAATACTTCTGCATATTCCGACTCAACCTCAATACCTGTAGCGTCGACTAGCTCCGCAAGTAACTCCCTATAAGCAGACGACCCAACTAGATTCTCCGCCAATGAACCGCCATTGATTACCATACATCAACTCCTTTAATTACTCTAATCAAGTCAGACCCTACATGCCTAAACTGGTCGACAGCCTCATGCTCCCATGGAGTAAGCGCGAGCAAATTTGACGAATCATGTACACCCGCCCCACCCACTCGCTGAGGAATATCATTATGATGAAGTTCTAATGCATACTCTCTAATTGATATTTTATCGGTCTTGCGCGAAATCACCTCAACTGTCATTTTGGGCGCTTTCCCCTCAGCCATACGCACAAGGTTTGTGGGTGAGTAGGCACGAGTAGGTGCTTTGGCCTCAGCTTTCCAATAGTTTTTTCGAGCAGTACTCCAACACTCCCATCCCCACGGGTCGATCCACCCTGCCGGATTCTGACCATAGCGATAAAGATTTAGCCCGCCATCTAAACCAATAGGGTCCTGAGTGACATAACGTCCCACTTCAGAATAATAATATCGGAAGGTATTATAGTGCAGCCCTGTTTCAGCATCAAAGTACTGACCTTGGAAGCGCAGATTCTGATCGACCTCTTTGATCGACAAAGTTTCTATCGTGCCCCAAGAGCGATACGTCGCCTGCCAAACAATCTCACCCTCGCTATCCGTCAGCTCAAGCGGCGTCCCAATCTGATCCGTATGGAAGTAATAGACCTTCTGCTCTTCCCCTTCAACTTGATCGACCCGCGCTAACGGCGCATAGCTACCCGGCTCGTACAGGTACAAGATGCTCTGCCCTGGCGTTTCCTCCCGCAGCATCCTCAGCCCCTGCCAGAGGAAGCGCTTCTGCTCGACCTCGCCATTGATTTCAGCCTGCTTGGCTATTCGCCTCCCCAAGCTGTCGTACCGGTACTCGCCTTGGCTATCCAGCTTGCC